>NZ_JBAPLU010000030.1:0-34395 GCF_037083825.1 Klenkia sesuvii | reverse complement strand
GCCCCGCCCTGCCCTGCCCCGCCCTGCCCTGCCCTGCCCCGCCCTGCCCCGCCCGGGTTCGGGGGCGGTCCGCGGGGCACTCGTCGGGCGCCCGGTCAGAAGGGCGGTGGGTCTGCTGCTGGGTCGTGGGGTGGGGGTGCGAGGAGGTCGAGGACCTCGCCGGCGACCGGTGGCCGGGTGGTGCGGGTGGTGCCGCCGGGGGTGGTGACGTGCAGGGTGCCGTCGGGGTCGAGGCGGAAGGCCCAGCCGGGGGCGTGGGTCTTGAGCAGGTGGTGGCGTCGGCAGAGCAGGACCAGGTTGCGGACGCAGGTCTTCCCGCCGCGGGCGGGGTTGTGGTGGTCGTAGGGGACGACGTGGTCGGCGTCGGCGTGCAGGGCCGTCTGGCGGCAGCCGGGGAAGCGGCAGTGCCGGTCGCGGGCGCGTAGGTACCGGTACTGGGCGGCGGTGGGTCGGTAGGCAGCGGTGGGTGGTGGTGGTCCCAGGCCGGTGCCGGCCCGGGCTGCGGCTTCCAGTTCCTCTGGGGTGGCCACGGCCAGCAGCCGTCCTCGATCTGCGGTGACGGTGAACGCGAGGTGCCCGCCGACGGGGTGGGTGAGCCCGAGGGCGTCGATGCGGCGCAGCAGTTCTCGGACCGCGGCGGGGCTGATGGGCATCCTGTCGACGTCGGCGACCTGGGAGCCGCCGGCGGGCACACCTGTCCCCTGGAGCCGGTGGCCCGGTCTGGGCGAAGCGGCGGCCAGGTGCTCGGTGGCCAGGTGCTCGGTGGCCAGGTGCTCGGTGGCCAGGTGCTCGGTGGCCGGTCCGTCGGTGTCGGCCTCGGCCTGGGCTTCCCCCGTCGTGGTCCCTTCCGGGACGGCGCTGTCGTCGGGGTCTGCTGACCCGCCGGTGGGGATCAGGTCATCGAGGTCGGGCAGCAGCAGGTCGGCCAGGTCGGCGTTGACCGTCACGTGGGCCACCGCCGGGTCCCGCGCCTCCCACGGGCGCATGATCAACGCCAGCACGACCGCGATGCGGATCTGGCCGATGGGTCGCTCGTCGCCATCGGCCTTCATCTTCCGCGCGTAGGCGTTGACCTGTGCGCGGGCCAGCTCGAGGTCGGCGATGTCCACGTGCAGCAGCCGCAGCTCACCCAACCCGTCCCCGGTGCCCACCACCACCGCATCCGCACCCCGCTTGCTGATCTCCCGCCGCCGATCAGCCGCCGCCGGATCGGCCGCGACCAGGGCGGCGACCAGCCGGTCGTGCAGCGCCGACGGGCCGCAGCCACGTTCAGCCCACCCGACCCCGCAGGCGGCGATCGCGTCGACGACTGCGTCCTCGACCGGGCCACCCCACGATGCTGCCTGGTGCTTGAGCGCCCGCACGATCGCCCGCGCCCGCGACTCATCGATGCGCCCATCGGCCAGCGCATGCCACACCCCGGGCAACTGCCGCACCAGCGTCAGGGCGTGGTCGACGTGGTGACGGGTGGCGGGCACCGAGGCGCCCAGCAGCACCGCCACCTCCTCGGGCAAGAAGTCATCGGCGGCCTGCGCTGCGGCCTCCTCCGCTGCCTCCTGGTCGAGCAGGTCGGGGACCTCGCCACCGCTGCCGGCACGTGCCGCGGGGAGGAAGGGCAGCGGCCGGCGGGCGCCCAGGGTGGCCTTGCGCTCGATCAACCCCAGCTCGTAGGCCGCCAGCGACGAGCGTTGCCGGTGCACCGACGCCAACTCGGCATCCAGCTCCGCCCCGTCCAACCCGGCCGCCACAGCCAGCGCGGTCAACCGGGGCAGGTCGCCCTCGGTCACGGGCGGATCGACGGGCGCGGCGAAGCGGGGGGACACCTCCACCCAGAACCGCCGGCCCGTCGTCGTCATGGACCTATTCGACCAGAGGGGTCTGACAGAAACGGGCGCAGAACGGGGCCCTGAGCAGGTGATTCTTGGCTGAGCAACCGTGACGCAACGCCACGACGCACCACGCGCACGGGAGCAACTGCATGATCGACGCAACCGCCGTCCGGACCGCGGGGCGGCGGGCCGGGCGTCGAGCCGGGACGGAGGTCAGGGGCGGCCGGTGCGGACCTCGCCGCCGGTCAGCCGAGGACTGCCCCGCCGGTCAGCCGAGGACTGCCCCGCCGGTCAGCCGAGGACTGCCCCGCCGGTCAGCCGAGGACGGCCCCGCCGGTGCCGCCCGGAAGCCCGCGCCGCCGTCGGGGCAGACGGCCCGGCCGATCCCCTCCCCGGTGAGCAGGTCCTCGTCGAACGCCTGCCTCACGAGGTTGCGCTGCCACGCGGTCCGCCCGGCATCCGGGTCGACGCCGCCCCCGGTTGCACGGCGACCGACCTGAACGGGAACAGCGGCCCGAGGACGGTCACCGAGGCCACCGCGCCCTGCTGAGCAGCCCGGATCAGGGGGGGCCCGCAACTCCGTCCTCCGCCACCAGATCTCGTGGCGGGGGCGGGACGTCCGTGCACCCCCCTGATCAACGCTGGGTGGTGGGGTGCGGCCACCCGCCCGGGGGAGGGCCACGGGACGGCGGGGGCGCGGGCGCGGGACACTGATCACCATGGGGTTCACCTCGGTCTACTCGCACGGGTTCGCGCGGGTGGCGGCCTGCACGCAGCGCACCGCCCTGGCCGACCCGCCGGCCAACGCCGAGGCGGTGCTGCGCCAGGCCCGGGCCTGCCACGACGAGGGCGTCGCCGTCGCCGTCTTCCCCGAGCTGACCCTGTCGGGGTACTCGATCGAGGACCTCCTGTTGCAGGACCCCCTGCTGGACGCCGTCGAGACCGCGCTGGCCCAGGTGGTCGACGGCTCGAGGGACCTGCTGCCGGTGCTGGTCGTGGGGGCCCCGCTGCGGCACCGCAACCGGATCTACAACGCCGCGGTCGTCGTCCACCGGGGCCGCATCCTGGGCGTGGCCCCCAAGTCGTACCTGCCGACCTACCGCGAGTTCTACGAGCGCCGCCAGCTCGCCCCCGGTGACGACCAGGCCGGCGGCGACACCACGATCAACGGCGAGAAGGTCCCGTTCGGCCCCGACCTGCTCTTCGCGGCCACCGACGTCCCCGGCCTCGTGCTGCACGCCGAGGTCTGCGAGGACATGTGGGTGCCGATCCCGCCGTCCGCCGAGGCCGCGCTGGCCGGCGCCACGGTGCTGGTCAACCTGTCCGGCTCGCCGATCACGGTGGGCCGCGCCGAGGACCGGCGGCTGCTGGTGTGCAGCGCGTCGTCCCGGTGCCTGGCCGCCTACGTCTACGCCGCGGCCGGCGAGGGCGAGTCCACCACCGACCTCTCGTGGGACGGCCAGACGCTGGTCTACGAGAACGGTGTGCTGCTCGCCGAGACCGACCGCTTCCCCGACGGCGACCGCCGGGCGGTCGCCGACGTCGACCTGGACCTGCTCCGCCAGGAGCGCGCCCGGATGGGCACCTTCGACGACAACCGCCGCCACCACGACCCGCAGGCCCGCACCGTCGAGTTCACCCTCGACCCGCCGGACGCCGACCTCGGCCTGCGCCGCGAGCTCGAGCGCTTCCCGTTCGTGCCCAGCGACGACGCCCGCCTGGAGCAGGACTGCTACGAGGCCTACAACATCCAGGTCGCCGGCCTGGCCCAGCGGTTGGCCGCCATCGGCGACCCGAAGGTGGTCATCGGGGTCAGCGGCGGGCTGGACTCCACCCACGCCCTGATCGTCGCCGCCCAGGTCATGGACAAGGCGGGCCGGCCGCGCAGCGACATCCTGGCGTTCACCATGCCGGGGTTCGCCACCAGCGACCACACCAAGGGCAACGCCTGGGCGCTCATGCGCGCCCTCGGCGTCACCGCCGCCGAGCTGGACATCCAGCCCACCGCGGGGCTGATGCTGCGCGAGATGGGCCACCCCGCCGGCGCGGGCGAGACGGTCTACGACGTCACCTTCGAGAACGTGCAGGCCGGCCTGCGCACCGACTACCTGTTCCGGATCGCCAACCAGCGCGGCGGCATCGTGCTGGGCACCGGCGACCTGTCCGAGCTCGCGCTGGGCTGGGCCACCTACGGGGTCGGCGACCAGATGAGCCACTACAACGTCAACGGCGGCATCCCGAAGACCTTCATCCAGCACCTCATCCGCTGGGTCATCGCCACGGAGCAGTTCGACACCGAGGTCGGCGCCACCCTGCAGTCGATCGTGGACACCGAGATCAGCCCCGAACTGGTGCCGGGGGAGACCGCGCAGTCGACCGAGGCCAGCGTCGGCCCCTACGCGCTGCAGGACTTCACCCTCTTCCATGTGCTCCGCTACGGCTTCCGGCCGAGCAAGATCGCGTTCCTGGCCTGGCACGCCTGGCGGGACGCCGACGCCGGGGACTGGCCGCACGCGTACCCCGGGGCGAAGAAGGTCGCCTACGACCTGGCTGAGGTCCGGCGCTGGCTGGAGGTCTTCTGCCAGCGCTTCTTCGGCTTCAGCCAGTTCAAGCGCTCGGCCCTGCCCAACGGCCCCAAGGTGAGCGCCGGCGGGTCGCTGTCCCCGCGCGGTGACTGGCGTGCGCCGTCCGACGGGTCGGCCGCGCTGTGGTTGGCCGAGCTGCGGGCGAACGTCCCGCCTGCGTAAGTGCCGCTGCCGATGCGGAACCCCCACGTCCGCGTCGACGATGGGTGCATGGCCACCGTCTCCCGGCACCTCGCTGCCGCCCCCACCGCCGTCTGGGACGTCCTCGCCGACGGCTTCACCTACAGCCACTGGGTGGTGAGCACCGCCACCGTCCGCGCCGTCGAGTCCGCGTGGCCGGCCGCGGGGTCCAAGCTGCACCACAGCCAGGGCACGTGGCCGGTCACCCTCGACGACGAGGCCGTCGTCGAGGTGTCGAAGCCGGCCAGCCGGCTGGTGCTGCTGGCGAAGGGCCGGCCCCTCGGGGCGGCCCGGGTCGAGCTCGACCTCAGCGGCGAGGACGGCGGCACCCGGGTCACCATGACGGAGCGGCCGGTCAGCGGCCCGGGGAAGTGGGTGCACAACCCGGCGTCCGAGGCGCTGCTCCGGCACCGCAACACCGAGGCGCTCCGCCGCCTGGCCGCCCTCGTCGAACGGCACACGACCCCGCAGTGACCGGTCAGAGCGCCCGCACGGTCTCCACGACCGCGACGACCGCGAACGCCAGGAACAACCCGGCCGCCACCCGCCGGATCAGGGGGATGGGCAGCTTGTCGGCCAGCGTGCGGCCCAGGAACACCGCCAGGCCCGAGACCACCAGCAGGGCCGCCCAGGCACCGACGAACACCGAGACGGGGGCGTCGTAGCGGGCCGCGAGCCCGGCGGTGGCCAACTGGGACAGGTCGCCCCACTCGGCGGCGAACAGCACGCCGAAGGAGATGGCGGCCGCCTTCAGGAACGGGACCTGCTCCCGCTGGTCGGCGGCCTGGCCGCCGTCCTCGGGCCCGTCGCCCGCGCTGCGCCACAGCAGCACGGCGCCGACCAGGAACAGCAGCGCGACCACCGCGCTGACCAGCGCCCCCGGAAGCAGGGACAGCAGCGAGCCGGCGGTGACGGCGATGGCCACCTGGACGGCGAACGCGGTGCCGACGCCGACGAACACCGGCAGCGGCGCGAACCGGGTGGCCAGCACGAGGGTGGCGAACAGGGTCTTGTCCGGCAGCTCGACGGGGAGGATCAGGATGAACGCGGCGGCGATGACCGACGGGACCACGGGGGCTCTCTTCTGTGCTCGGCGCGCCCGACGGGGGCGCCTGCGCAGCCTCCGACCGGCAGCGCACGGATGGGCTGCTCTGGTCGAAGGTCTCGCCCACCCGGCCGGGGCCGGACCCGCTGACCGGGTGCACGGGGCACCAGCATGTCGACCAGCGGACGGGGGGCTACTCCCCTTCTCCGGACGACACCCTAGCCCACGCGGCGGGCGATGCGTGCGGCGACGACCCCGGCGGCGTACCCGTTGTCGACGGCCGAGACCACGACGCCGGCCGTGGCGGAGTTCAGCATGGTCATCAGCGCGCCCATGCCGCTGAGGCCGCCGGGCTGCCCGGCCGAGGTGGGGACGGCGATCACCGGGACGTCGACGGCCTCCCCGACCGTGGTGGCCAGGGCCGCGTCGAGGCCCGCGACGACCACCACGCAGTCGACGTCGGCCAGCACCGAGCCCTCGGCCAGCAGGGTGCGCAGCCGGCTGCCGGTGACGTCGTCGACGCGCACGGTGCCCGCGCCGCTGACCCGTGCGACGAACGCGACCTCGGCGGCCACCGCGGCGTCGGCGGCGCCTGCGGTCAGCACCGCCACCCGGCCGCTGGGCTCGGGCAGCGGGCCGACGGCGGCGGCCATCGCGGCGTGGTCCATCGTCGTGTAGGCGTCGTGCTCGCCGGCCAGGGCGACGAGGGTCGCGGCCGCGGCCCCGACGACGACGGCAGGCCGCTCGGGGTGCTCGCGCCGGGCCTCGCGGACCAGGTCGAGCACCTGCTCGGTGCTGCGGCCGGCGCCCCGGACGACGTCGGGTCGCGGTGCCGTCAGCGGGGACCGGGGGGCCGGGGTGAGGGCCACCTCGGCATCGGTCACGGGGACGTCGGGCGCGTCGGCCGGGCCGACCACGCGGCCGGCGCGGGGCGGCCGCGGGCCCCCGGGCGCGGGCACGGGCACGGGCTCGACCAGCAGCCGGCCGAAGCCCCCGGGGTCGGTGCCGGCCTGCTCGGTGCTGCCGTCGGCGTCCTGGGCCGGGTCCGGGTCCGGGGCCGGGGCGTCGTCGGCGCCGGGACCGGCGGCCTCTGGGCGGGGCGTGGGCACCGTGCGCGGGCCGCCGAACAGGACGTCGGTGGGGCGCGGACCGGGGTCGGCGGAACGCTGCGGGGGCACGTCGGTGACGGTATCCGCACTCGACGGTGACCGGCCGTCACCGTCGGAGGCCGTGTCGAGGTCGAGCAGCTCGCCCTCCAGCACGGGCGCGGCGGCGGGGACGGCGGCGTCGACGCTGCCCTCCTCGGCGCGGGTCTGGGTGACGCCGGAGAGCCGGACGACGCGGTCGCGGCCGCTGCGCTTGGCGTCGTAGAGCACGCCGTCGGCGGCGGCGAACAGGGTGCGCCGGTCGTCACCACGCGCCGCCGAGGCGATCCCGACGCTGATGGTCACCGGCACGTCGACTCCCAGCGCCGACCAGTCGTTGGTGGCGATGGAGGCGCGGATCCGCTCCATCGCCCGCTCGCCCTGCTCGGCGGTGGTGTCGGGCAGCAGGATGACGAACTCGTCGCCGGCCCAGCGGCACACCTCGTCGGTGTCGCGCACGCCGTCGACCAGCAGCTGGGCGACCGCGCGCAGCACGGCGTCGCCCCCGGGGTGCCCGGCCTGGTCGTTGATGGACTTGAAGTGGTCGACGTCGACGACGGCGAGCGCGGGGGCGGCGCCGGCGGCCAGTAGCCCGTCGAGCCGGCCCTCGGCGTAGCGCCGGTTGGGCAGGTGGGTGAGCGGGTCCTCGTAGGCCTGCCGGCGCAGCTGGCCGGCGGCCCGCTCGGTCTCCAGCAGGCTCTTGCGCCGGCCGAACAGCTCGACCCACCGGGTGCGGCGCTCGTCGACCCGGTCGAGCTCGTCGGCCAGGTAGGCCTGCAGGTAGGGCAACGCCCGGACGGCGTCGTCCAGGTCGGCGTGCAGGGTGCACAGCTCGCGCAGCGCGGCCCGGCGCAGGCGCGGCAGGCCGTGCTCGGTGGCCAGGGAGAGCGCGTGGGCGAGGTGGTCGTCGGCTGCCGGGCCGTCGTCCTGCCGCCGCAGGGCGCGGCCCAGGGCCAGCTCGGCCGAGGCCAGCAACGCGCGGTCCTGGTCGGCGGGCACCGCGGCGACCACCCGCTGGAGGGTCGTGGCGGCCTCGGCGTGCTCGCCCAGGCCGACCAGGGCCGAGCCCAGCACGACCTCGGCGGTGGGCCGGTGGGGGTCGTCGGCGGGCATCCCGGCGAGGGTCTCCTCGGCCAGGTCGCGGGCCTGGGCGAAGTGCGGGTCGGCGTCCTCGGCGCTGCCGTCGTCGAGCAGGACCTCGCCGATCTCGGCGCAGAGGGCGGCCAACCGGGCAGCGCTGTCGCCGACCAGCGCGGTCGCCGCGCGGCCGGGCTCGTCCTCGGCCAGCCGCAGGGCGGTGTGGTGGGCGCGCCGCTGGTAGTCCAGCGCCAGCGGCATCAGCTCGAGGTCGGCCAGCACGCCGGACAGGGCGCCGAGGGTGTGCACCAGCAGGGGGCTGGGCGCGAGCGCGGGGTCGAGCAGGCTGGCGGCCTCGACGGCCTCGTCCATGGCGGCGTCGACCCGGCGGGAGAGCAGCTCGATGCGGGCGTGCCGGGCCAGGCCGGCCGCGCGCTGCAGCTCGTCGTCGGTGGCGTCGAACGCCGCCCGCGCCGAGCGGACCAGGGCGATCGCGGCGGAGGCGTGGCCGGCCGACTCCGCCCGGGCGGCCTCGTCGAGGGGCTCGAGCCGGGCGCCGCCGCCCGGCTCGTCGAGCGGGTCGCCCAGCAGCGTGAGGCCCGCCTGGCGCAGCCGGCGGACCAGCAGCTCGGCGCGCAGCGTGTCGGCCCAGGCCCGGCTCAGCGACGTGAGCGGCGCGCCGGTCGGCGCGGCGGGGGCCGGGTCGGCGGCCGGGTCGGCGTCGACGCCGGCCAGCAGGGACTCGGCGGTGTCGAGGTGCCAGTTGGCCAGGGCGGTGCTGACCTGCTCGTGCAGGAGTCCTGGTGGCACGAGCGCACTGTGCCCGTCGGACCGCGTTCTGTCACGTGTTCCGTCGGTGGCGCGCCGGGGCCGCGCGGCCGGCCGGGTCACGGGCGTCCCACGCGCACCCTGCGCCCCGCCGGCACCGCCGGACTCACGGCGCGTCCTCCTCGTCGGGGGCGAAGGCCCAGCCCGGCGGCCGGGGGGCGCGGGCGCCCAGCAGCTCGTCGACCAGCTCGTCGACCGACGTGTGCGGGGCCGGCAGCGGCACGGGCGACCCGTCGCCGTCGGTGGACACGGTGTCGCGCCCGGCCCGCTTGGCGGCGAACAGGTTGAGGTCGGCGTCGTCGAACAGCTGGCGCCACGACCGCGGCGCCCCGGGGTGCGAGGTCGCGATGCCGATGCTCACGGTCACGTCGCCGCGCAGGCCCAGGGCCGCCCAGTCGCAGTCGCCGACCGCGGCCCGCACCCGCTCCATGGCGACGACGGCCTGCCCCTCCTGCGCACCCGGCAGCACCACCAGGAACTCGTCGCCGGCCCAGCGGTAGACCTCGTCGCCGGTGCGGCAGTGCAGCCGCAGCAGCTCGGCCAGCCGGCGCAGCACGGCGTCGCCGTGCAGGTGGGAGTGCGCATCGTTGATCGACTTGAACCGGTCGATGTCCACCACGGCCAGGGCCACCGGGCCGGTGGCCGGGTCGAGCTCGGCCAGCCGGCGCTCGGCGCTGCGGCGGTTGCCCAGCCCGGTGAGCGGGTCCTCCAGGGCGTGCCGGCGCATGAGCGCGGTCTGCCGTTCGGCTTCCCGCAGCCGGCTGCGCCGCACGAACATCTCGGCCCACAGCTCGCGGCTGCGGTGGTGCACCCGCACGGTCTCGGTGCGGTAGGCCTCCAGCCACTGCAGGGCCTCGGCGGCCCGGCCCAGCGCCGCCGTCGTGCGCCCCAGCTCCAGCAGGCACTGCCGGTACCGCCGCCGGTCCCCGGCCCCGGCGAACGCGCTGGCCGCCTCGTACAAGAGGTCGGCGGCCTCCTCGGCCTCGGCGCCCAGGGCGTCGGGCGGCCCGGCGACGCGCGAGAGCAGCCGGGACAGCGCGAGGTCGGCGTACCCGCGCAGCCAGGGGCTGCCCTCCGCGGCGATGCGGTCGCGCACCCGGCGCAGCGCCGGCACGGTGTCCTCGAGGTCCCCGGAGAGGGTCAGCGCCCACCCGTGGACGACGGCCAGCAGGTCGGCCTCGTCGTCGGGGGGCTCGAACCCGCCCTCGGCGGCCATGTCCCCGGCGCTGAACGAGCAGCGCAGCGCGACCGCGGCCAACCGGGCGGCGCGCACCTCGTCGCCGCGCCGGTGGACGGTCTGCGCCAGCTCGGCGTGCTGCTGGGCGCACAGCCGCAGCAGCTGCCAGCGGGCGGCCGGGTCGTCGAGCTCGGCGGCCACCCGGTGCCCGCGCAGGGCCTGCGCGACGGCCAGCTCCTCCAGGTCGAGCCGGGTGAGGGCCAGCGAGAGCCAGAGGTGGGCCTGGTGGAGGGCCCGGCTGGGCGCGTCGGCCGGCACCTGGTCGGTGAGCAGGCTGGCGTCCACCGCGAGGTGCAGGGCGGCCTCGAACCGGTCGGCGATGACCTCCAGGTGCGCCAGGTAGGCCAGCGCCAGGGCGCGTTCGGCGTCGGCCGGGCAGTCGTCGGCGGCGGCGCGGGCGGCGGTGACCTGGTGGCCGGCGGCGGTGACGTCGTGCTCGAACAGCAGGCGGCGGGCCGTGAAGGCGTGCGACCAGGCCGCCCAGCGCGGTGCCGGGCTCGCCGCGAGGGTGCCCTCGACGGCGTCGAGGGCGGCGGTGAAGGCCCGCTGGTCCTCGCGGGCGCTGGCCTCGAGCAGCTCCCAGCGGGCACGGGTGAGTGCGTCCTCGTCGAGGAGGGCGGGGCTCCCGGCACTCACGCAGTCCTCCACTCACCTGGCCGACGGCGGCAGCCGTCCGGACGGTGGCGAGGCAGCTCCCCCCGGGTCGTGCACGCTGCACGCCCCGGCCGCACTACCCTCGCCGGATGCCGGTTCAGCCCGTGACGAGGTTCGCCTTCCTGGGGCCCGAGGGTACCTTCACCGAAGCTGCCCTCCACAGTCTCGGCACCCCGTCCGAGGGGGGCGCCGTGCCCGCCCCCAGCGTCCCCGCGGCCCTGGCGATGGTGCGGTCCGGCGAGGTCGACGCCGCCCTCGTGCCGATGGAGAACTCGGTCGAGGGCTCGGTGTCCCCGACGATCGACGGCCTGGCCGGGGGCGAGCCGCTGGTCGTGACCCGCGAGGTGTTCCTCGAGGTGGACTTCGTGCTGGGCGTGCGACCGGGCACGCCGCTGGCCGCGGTGCGCCGGGTGGCCAGCCACCCGCACGCCCTCGCGCAGGTGCGGGGATGGCTGGCGGCGCACCTGCCCGACGCCGAGGTGGTGCCCGCGGCGTCCACCGCCGACGCCGCCCGGCTGGTCGCCGGCGGCGCGCCCGACCCCGCCGGTGCGGTCGTCGCGGGCGCCCCCGACGCCGCCGTGTGCCCGGAATTGGCCGCCGAGCGGTACGGCCTGGACCTCGCGGCGACCGGGCTGGCCGACGCGCCCGGTGCGGTCACCCGGTTCGTCCAGGTGGAGCGCCCGGGCCGGTTGCCCGCACCGACCGGGGCGGACAAGACCACGCTGACCTGCTTCGTGGCCGACCGCACCGGTGCGCTGCTGGACCTGCTGACCGAGTTCGCCTCGCGCGGGATCAGCCTGACCCGGCTGGAGTCCCGACCCACCCGCGAGGGGCTGGGCGTCTACTCCTTCTCCGTCGACTGCGAGGGCCACGTCGCCGACCGCCGGGTCGGGGACGCGCTGGTGGCGCTGCACCGGCTGTGCGACGACGTCCGCTTCCACGGCTCCTACCCGCGGTCGGACGGCCGGGCCGCCGCCGAGGTGACCGAGCGGTTCGCCGACGCCGCGTTCGGGACGGCGGAGGACTGGCTGACGCGGCTGCGCGAGGGCGCGGGGGGCTGATCCCGGAGCTCCCGACGGCACGGTCACGGCTCCCCATCCTGCTCCCGCCGGGGGTCTGCGGCACCCCCGAGGACCGCATCCCCGGGGGAGTCCGCTGCGGGGGGCGAGGGGTCGGTGCCGGCGACCAGCCGGGCGCGGGTGGTGGTGGCGGTCCCGCTGAGCCGGCCGGCGAGGCTGCGCCGGTCCTGCCCGAGCAGGACGAACGCCGCCGGGAGGACCAACCACGCCGCGGCCGGCAGCACCCCGCCCAGGTCGGCCAGCACCGCCGGGGGCGCCCACCGCACCAGTGCCCGCACCAGCACCCGCCACCGGGGTGCGGTCGTGCCGCCGTCGGGCCGGGACACCGCCAGGCCCAGCGCCGCCTGGCCGGGCGTGGCCCGGGAACGGACCAGCAGCGGCAGCACCACCAGCAGCAGGGCCGGGACGGCGTAGCCCACCACCGAGCGGACCCGCTCGAACCCCACCGCGTCCAGGGCGCCCACCCCGCCCCCCAGCGCCGCGGTGCCCAGCGCCACCGAGACGGTGACCACGCCGGTGGCGGCCAGCGCGGTGAGCGCGTCGACGACGACCGCCCACGCCCGGCGCGGCAGGCCCGGCGGGGCCAGGTCCGGCGCCGGGGCGGGGGAGGGGTGGGGCAGCAGCCGCCCGGCCGGGCCGGCCAGCGCCGCGCCGACCGCCGTCCCCAGCACGTTGGTCAGCACGTCGTCGACGTCGGCCACCCGGTAGGGGCAGGCGTAGGCGCCGAACACCGCCGTCCCCTGCACGACCTCGACGGCTGCGGACACCGCGAGCCCGAGCAGCACGGTGCGCACCGCGCCCAGGCCGAACCGCCAGCGGGCCAGCAGACCCAGCGGCACGAAGAGGGCCACGTTGAGCAGCACCTGCAGCACCGACGGGGTGGTGAGCAGGGCCAGCAGGCCGTCCCCGCGCCCGGCTGCCCACGCCGCGCGCACCGAGTCCAGCGGCACCAGCTGCCAGGTCGCGAGCCGGGAGCAGGCACCCGGGGTGCCCTCGGGGAGCGGGAACAGCGTGAAGCCGAGCAACCCGCAGGCGTACAGGCCGACCGCCGCGGACACCGCGGCCGGCCAGCCGCGCAACCGGCCGTGGCGGCGGTACTGGCCGGCCAGCCACGGCAGGAAGGAGACCGCGACCAGCACGGCGAACAGGAAGACGGCGACCAGGGCCGACGCGCGCCACAGAGCCATGGGGAGGGCCTACAGGTAGAGGCCGCCGGCCTCCTCGATGCGCTGCGCGGCGACGGCGTGCACGTCGCGCTCGCGCAGGATCAGCAGCTCCTCGCCGTGCACCTCGACCTCGTGCTGGTCGTCGGGGGAGAACAGCACCTGGTCGCCGACCTTGATCTGGCGCACGTGCGCCCCGACGCCGCGGGCCTCGCCCCACACCAGGCGCTTGGCGATCTGCGCGGTGGCCGGGATGAGGATCCCGCCGGTGCTGCGGCGGTCGCCGTCGTCCTTGCGGAGGGAGACCAGCACCCGGTCGTGCAGCATCTTGATCGGCAACCGCACGTCCTCAGGCATCCCTCCATGGTGACGTGCTGGAACGGCCTCGGTGCAGGGGCCCGCCGCGTGCGGAGCGCGTGGCGGGGGGCGCCGAGGTCCTTCACCCCCAGCCGAGCTCGTGCAGGCGTTCCTCGCCGATGCCGAAGTGGTGGGCGATCTCGTGCACCACGGTGACGGTCACCTCGTGCGCCACCTCCGCGGCGCTGTCGCAGACGTCGCAGATGGCCGCGCGGTAGACCATGATCCGGTCGGGCAGCTGGCCCGAGAGGTCCCAGGAGCGCTCGGTGAGCGCGTAGCCCTCGTAGAGCCCCAGCAGCGAGGGCTCGTCGGGGTTGCGGTCCTCGACCAGCACGACGACGTTGTCGGCCAGCGCCATCAGCTCGGGCGGGACCTGGTCGAGCGCGTCGGCGACCAGGTCCTCGAACTCCTCGAGGGGGAGGGGCCTCACCAGCTCGTCGGGAGGGGCCGGCCCTCCTCGTAGCCGGCCGAGGACTGCACCCCCACCACGGCGCGCTCGTGCAGCTCGTCGACGGTGCGGGCCCCGGCGTAGGTGCACGAGGACCGGACGCCGGCCACGATCTGGTCGACGAGGTCCTCCACCCCGGGGCGGGCCGGGTCCAGGTACATGCGCGAGGAGCTGATGCCCTCCTCGAACAACCCGGCGCGGGCCCGCTCGAAGCCGCTCTGGGTCGCCGTCCGGGCCTTGACCGCCCGGGCCGAGGCCATGCCGAAGCTCTCCTTGTACAGCCGGCCCGAACCGTCCTCGTGCACGTCGCCGGCGCTCTCGTAGGTGCCGGCGAACCAGGAGCCGACCATCACGTTCGCCGCGCCGGCGGCCAGCGCGAGCGCGATGTCGCGGGGGTGGCGCACCCCGCCGTCGGCCCAGACGTGCTTCCCGCCCTCCCGCGCAGCGGCCGCGCACTCCGCGACGGCGGAGAACTGCGGGCGGCCGACGCCGGTCATCATCCGGGTGGTGCACATGGCGCCCGGGCCCACGCCGACCTTCGCGACGTCGGCGCCGGCCTCCAGCAGGTCGCGGGTGCCGGCCGCGGTGACCACGTTGCCGGCCACGATCGGCACGTCGCCGGTCACCGAGCGGGCCGCGCGCACCGCCTCGACGGCCTTGGCCTGGTGCCCGTGCGCGGTGTCGACCACCAGCACGTCGACGCCGTGGGCCAGCAGCGCCTCGGTCTTGCCCGCCACGTCACCGTTGATGCCGACGGCGGCCGAGGTGAGCAGCTGCCCGGCCGCGTTGACCGCCGGGGTGTACAGCGCCGAGCGCAGCGCGCCCTTGCGGGTGATGACGCCGACCAGCTGGTCGCCGTCGACCACGGGGGCGGCGTTGATGCGGGCCTCGGACAGCACGTCGAAGACCTTCGGCAGGTCGGTGCCGGTGGGGATGGTGAGCGGGTCGGGGGCCATGACCTCCGACAGCTGGGTGAACCGGTCGACGCCCTGGCAGGCGCCGTCGGTCACCACGCCGACCGGGCGGCCGCGGTCGACCACGACCAGCACGCCGTGCGCGCGCTTGGTGAGCAGCTGCAACGCCTCGGCCACCGTGGCGGTGGGGGCCAGCGTGATGGCGGTGTCGTAGACGGTGTGCCGGGTCTTGAGCCACCTCACCACCTCGCCGACGACGTCGACCGGGATGTCCTGCGGGATGACGGCCAGCCCGCCGCGCCGGGCGATGGTCTCGGCCATGCGGCGGCCGGAGATGGCGGTCATGTTGGCCACGACGAGGGGGATCGTCGTCCCCACCCGGTCGGGGGTGGTGAGGTCGACCTCCAACCGCGACCCGATGGTCGAGTCGTTGGGGACCATGAAGACGTCGGAGTACGTCAGGTCGGTGCTCGGGCGCTGGCCGTCCAGGAACCTCATGGGGCCATGGTCCCGCATCCCGGGTCTGGAAGGCTGCCCGCCATGCGACGTCTGCTGGTCATCGGCATCGGGGCGGGGGACCCCGACTTCGTCACCGTCGGCGCCGTCCGGGCGCTCAACGAGGTCGACGTCTTCCTGGTGCTGGACAAGGGCCCGGCCACCGCCGACCTCACCGCGGCCCGCCGCGACGTCTGCGCGCGCTTCGTCGAGGGCGAGTACCGGTTCGTCGAGCTGGCCGACCCCGAGCGCGACCGCGACCCCGCCTCGGTGGCTGCGGCCGACCGCTACACCCGCGCGGTCGACGACTGGCGCACCGACCGGGCCGTGCTGCTGCAGCAGGCGATCCTCGACGAGGTCCCCGACGGCGGCACCGGCGGCTTCCTGGTGTGGGGCGACCCGTCGCTGTACGACGGCACCATCCGGGTGCTCGAGGAGATCGCCGCGGCCGGCGAGCTCGAGATCGAGTGGGACGTCGTGCCGGGCATCACCAGCGTGCAGGCGCTCACCGCCCGGCACCGCATCCTGCTCAACCGCGTGGGCGGCGCGGTGCACCTGACCACCGGCCGGCGGCTGGCGCAGGGGTTCCCGCGGGGCGTCGACGACGTCGTCGTGATGCTCGACAGCGAGCTGGTCTGCCGGCGCTACGCCGACCTGGACCTCGACATCTACTGGGGCGCCTACCTCGGCACCCCCGACGAGCTGCTGGTCTCGGGGAAGCTCGCCGACGTCGTCGACGAGATCGCCGAGGTGCGGGCCGCGGCGCGGGAGCGCAAGGGCTGGGTCATGGACACCTACCTGTTGCGTCGTCCGTGACCGGATGGACCGTTACCGGACTGTGACATCCAGATCTTGACCTGGGCCCGAACTCCTCGTGACACCCCGACAGGGACCCCACAGCGAGGAGCAACCGTGAACGTCACGACCGGAAAGCGCACCGCCGTCGCCGCCCTGGCCCTCACCGCCAGCCTGGGCCTGGCTGCCTGCAGCTCCGACTCGAGCACCAGCGACACCGCCAGCACCTCCGCCGCCGCCACCGAGACCTCCTCGACGGTGACCAACCCCGAGCCGGTGGCCACCATCGACGCCATCTCCGGCGGGGACACCGCCGTGGCCCTGGACTCGGGCTTCCTGGACGCGCTGACCAGCCTGGGCATCACCCCCGGCACGATCGGCACCGCCACGCTCGACGGCACGACCCTGGACTTCCCGATCACCGGTGGCACCGCCACCGTCTACCCGAAGGACTCGGGCTACCGCCCGTTCGTCCAGGGCGCGATCTTCCACCAGGGGTCGGGCATCTCGCTCACGGCCGGTGAGAACGTCATCCAGCTGGAGAACTTCGTCGTCGTCCCGAGCAAGCCCGCCCTGCTGTTCGCCGACGTCTCGGTGAACGGCGAGCTCGCCGCGGCCTCGTTCCCGCTGTTCAACCTGAACGGCACCACGCTGGAGCCCATCGAGGTCGACAGCTCGGGCAACGCCATCCTCACCGGTACCCAGGTCGAGGTCAGCCCGGCCGCCGCCGAGTTCCTCAACACCACCCTCGGTGCCCCCGGCGCCGTGCCGGACAACTTCCTGGTCGGCATCGCCACGCTGACGATCCCCACCGCCTGAGGAAGGACCCGGCTGCCCCCACCACGCGCTCCGCGCGTAGCGGGCCCCTGCAGCCGGGCCGTTCCAGCACGTCGCGTTGCCCCCATCGCCCTGCGCGGTGGGGGCAACGCTGGGTCTCAGGGGAGGAGCACCCACACGTGCTTGCCGGCGTCGCTGGCGTACCAGCCCTCCCGGACGCCGGCGTGGGCCACCAGTCCCAGCCCCATCCCGCCGTGGACGGGGTCGCGGTCGATCTCCGGCCGCGGTGGTGCCTCGACGGCCCGGTCGCACACGGTCAGCAACCAGGCGTCGCCGGCCCGACCGATGTCGACCTCGACCGGGGCGCGCCCGTGCCGGAGGGCGTTGGACATCAGCTCGTCGACCGCCAGCACGAACATGTCCGGGTCGGCCACCCCGCGTCCGTCGTCGGAGCGGTGCTCGGCCAGCCGGTGGCGCAGGTCGCGGCGGATGCCCGGCAGGTCGGTGAGACCTGTCGGTGCCCAGTGCCAGAGCGGGCTGGCCTCGGGGGGGTGTCTCTCCTGCCAGGCCGTGCCGGGGTCGAGCACGTCGGGGCTGTCGGGCGGCACGGGGTCCTCCTCGCCTCGGCTGCCGGTGGGGTTTCCCGCGCCCGACCGGACAGAAACTTCCGCCCGCCTACCATCGACACGTGATCGACCTGCGGCTCCTGCGTGAGAACCCCGACCTCGTCCGCGCCAGCCAGCGGGCCCGCGGCGACGACGAGTCCGCGGTCGACCGGCTGCTGGCCGCCGACACCGGGCGCCGCGCCGCCGTCCACCGCGCCGACGACCTGCGGGCCGAGCAGAAGGCTGCCTCCCAGTCGGTGAAGAAGGCCACCCCCGAGGAGCGGCCCGCCGTCCTGGAGCGGGCGAAGGCCCTGGCCGGCGAGGTCAAGGCCGCCGAGGAGGCCGCGCGCGTCGCCGACGAGGCGCTGCGCGCCGCGCACATGTCGATCGCGAACGTCGTGGCCCCCGAGGTGCCCCCCGGCGGCGAGGACGACTCGGTCACCCTGCGGCACGTGGGCGAGGTGCCCACCTACGACTTCCCGGTGCGCGACCACCTCGAGATCGGCACCGCCCTCGGCGCCATCGACATGGAGCGCGGCGCCAAGGTCTCGGGTTCGCGGTTCTACTTCCTCACCGGCCCGGGCGCGCTGCTGGAGTTCGCCCTCGCCCAGCTGGCCATCACCCGCGCGGTCGCCGCCGGGTTCACCCCGGTGGTCGCCCCCGCGCTGGTGCGGCCCGAGGCCATGGCCGCCACCGGCTTCCTCACCGAGCACGACGAGGAGGTCTACCGCGTCGAGCGCGACGACCTGTACCTGGTGGGGACGTCGGAGGTGCCGATCGCGGCCATGCACGGCGACGAGGTGCTGGACCTCTCGGCCGGGCCGAAGCGGTACGCCGGCTGGAGCGCCTGCTTCCGCCGCGAGGCCGGCTCCTACGGCAAGGACACCAAGGGCATCATCCGCGTGCACTGGTTCGACAAGGTCGAGCTGTTCAGCTTCTGCGCCCCCGAGGACGCCGCCGCCGAGCACCTGCGGCTGCTGCAGTTCGAGGAGGAGTTCCTGCAGGCCCTCGAACTGCCCTACCGGGTGGTCGACATCGCCGCCGGCGACCTGGGCACCAGCGCCTCGCGCAAGTACGACCTCGAGGCGTGGTTCCCCACCCAGGGCACCTACCGCGAGCTCACCTCGACCTCGGACTGCACCACGTTCCAGGCCCGCCGGCTGGGCATCCGCTCCCGCGACGCCGACGGCAAGCCGCAGACCGTGGCGACCCTGAACGGCACCGCCTGCGCGATCGCCCGCACCATCGCCTGCCTGCTGGAGTTCCACCAGCGCGCCGACGGCTCGGTGCACGTGCCGGTGGCGCTGCGCCCGTGGCTGGGCGGCCTGGAGCAAATTGCGCCGGGCATGTCCCTCGTGCCGACCTCGTGACGTCGCCCCCGGAGCGGGCGACGAGTCGGCATAGCCCTGCGCGGGCGGCGAACACGCTGCCGCAGCACAGCGGGGGAGCGGGCAGCGACGAGGTCGTCGAGCTGGGCGACCTGGGGCCCTGGCGCCCGCGGTTGGTCGCCACCGACCTCGACGGCACCCTGCTCACCCGGCACGGCACGGTCAGCGACCGCACCCGCGCCGCGATCGACGCCAGCTGGGCGGCCGGGGTGCCGGTCGTCGGCGTCACCGGCCGCGGTCCGCGGCTGCTGGACAGCGTGCGGACGGCGCTGGGCGGGCGCGGCATCGGCGTCCTGGCCCAGGGCGGCTTCGTGGTCGCGTTCGGGGACACCCCCGCCGAGGACGAGGTGCTGCGCACCGTCGGGCTGCCCCGCGACGAGGCGCAGGCGGTGATCGACGCGATCGAGGCGGTGACCGGCGAGCTGGTGCTGGCCGTCGAGGACGCCGCCACCCAGAGTGAGGCGCTGTCGCCGCTGCGGGTGCAGCACGGCTTCGACTGGCCCTACCCCGAGCCGGCCGACCTGCTGCCGCGCCACGACGTGCTCCCCGCCGGCCCCGTGCTCAAGGTGTTCCTCCGCTCGGAGACCCTCGGCCAGGACGAGCTGCTGGCCCTGGCGCGCTCGGTCATCGACCCGTCGACGGCCGAGGTCACCCACGCCGGCCTGGGCTTCATCGAGGTGCTGCCCCCGGGCATCACCAAGGCCAGCGGCCTGGCGGTGGCCCTGGAGCGGTTCGGCGTGCCGATGTCCGACGTCCTGGTCTTCGGCGACATGCCCAACGACCTGCCCATGATCACCGCGGTGGGCGAGGCCGGCGGCCGGTCGGTCGCCGTCGCCAACGCCCACCCTGCCGTCCTGGCGGCGGCGACCGACCGCACGAGCGGCCACGACGTCGACGGCGTGGCCCGCTACCTGGAGGCCCTGCAGGCATGAGCGACTGGCGACCGAGGCTCATCGCGAGCGACATGGACGGCACGCTGCTGCGCAGCGACGAGACCGTCGCCCCGGCCACCCTCGAGCAGCTGCGGCTGTGGGGTGCCGACGGCGTCCCGTTCGTGCTGGCCACGGGCCGGCCGCCGCGCTGGATGGTGGCCATCCGCGAGGTCATCACCACCGGGACGGCGGTGTGCTGCAACGGCGCGGTGCAGCTGGACCTCGAGCGGTTCGAGGTGCTCGCCGAGCACGCGGTGTCCCCCGCCGTCCTGCAGGAGGTCACCACGGGGCTCCGGGCGGCCCAGCCGGGCACCTGGTTCGCCGTGGAGTACGGCCTGGAGTTCCGGCACGAGCCGGTGTACCAGCCGCGGTGGGACGTCGACGCCCCCGGTGTCGCGCAGGCGACGCTGGAGGAGATGGTCGCCTCCCCCGCGGCCAAGCTGCTGGCCCGGCACGAGGAGCTGCCGCGCGAGGAGTTCCTCGCCCTGGTGGCGGAGGTCGTCGGCGACCGGGCCACCGTCACCAACTCCTCCTCCGACGCGATGGCCGAGATCTCGGCACCGGGGGTCAGCAAGGCCACCGGGTTGGCCGAGGTCTGCGCCGCGCGCGGCATCGGGCCCGAGGACGTCGTCTTCTTCGGCGACATGCCCAACGACCTCGCGGCCTTCCACTGGCTGCGCGAGGCCGGCGGGCGGGCGGTCGCCATGGCCAACGCCCACCCCGACGTCCTGGCCGCGGCCACCGACGTCACCGACACCAACGACGAGGACGGCGTGGCCAGGTTCCTGGCCGGGCTGCGATAGGAGAACTGCGATGCCCCACCTGCGTTCCGACGTCACCACCCAGGGCCGCAACGCCGCCGGCGCCCGGGCGCTCTGGCGGGCCACCGGCACCGGCGAGGACGACTTCGGCAAGCCGATCGTCGCGATCGCGAACTCCTACACGCAGTTCGTGCCCGGGCACGTGCACCTCAAGGACCTCGGCGAGATCGTCGCCGACGCCGTGCGGGCGGCCGGCGGGGTGCCCAAGGAGTTCCACACCATCGCCGTCGACGACGGCATCGCCATGGGCCACGGCGGGATGCTGTACTCGCTGCCCAGCCGCGAGGTCATCTCCGACGCGGTCGAGTACATGGTCAACGGCCACGCCGCCGACGCCCTGGTCTGCATCTCCAACTGCGACAAGATCACCCCGGGCATGCTGAATGCGGCCATGCGGCTGAACATCCCGACCGTGTTCGTCTCGGGCGGGCCCATGGAGGCCGGCAAGGCGGTCGTGGTGAACGGCGTCGCGCAGGCCCCGACCGACCTCATCACCGCGATCTCGGCGTCGGCGTCGGAGGCCGTCGACGCGGCCGGGCTCAGCGAGGTCGAGCGGTCGGCGTGCCCGACCTGCGGCTCGTGCTCGGGCATGTTCACCGCCAACTCGATGAACTGCCTCACCGAGGCCCTCGGCCTGTCGCTGCCGGGCAACGGGTCGACGCTGGCCACCCACGAGGCCCGCCGGCAGCTGTTCGTGCAGGCCGGGACCACGGTGATGGACCTGGCGAAGCGCTGGTACTCCGAGGACGACGCGAGCGCGCTGCCGCGGGGCATCGCCACCAAGGCCGCGTTCGAGAACGCCATGGCCCTCGACGTCGCCATGGGCGGGTCGACCAACACCGTGCTGCACGTGCTCGCCGCGGCGGCCGAGGGCGAGGTCGACTTCACCCTCGCCGACATCGACGCCATCTCCCGCCGCGTGCCGTGCCTGGCCAAGGTCTCGCCGAACTCCGACTTCCACATGGAGGACGTGCACCGCGCCGGGGGCATCCCGGCCATCCTCGGCGAGCTGCGCCGCGGCGGGATGCTGCACGAGGACGTCCACGCCGTCCACGCAGGTTCGCTGGCCGAGTGGCTCGACCGGTGGGACATCCGCGGCGGGTCGCCGGCGGAGGGGGCGATCGAGCTGTTCCACGCCGCCCCCGGCGGGGTGCGCACCACGCAGGCGTTCTCCACCGCCAACCGGTGGAGCTCGCTGGACACCGACGCCGCCGAGGGCTGCATCCACGACGTCGAGCACGCCTTCACCGTCGACGGCGGCCTGGCGGTGCTCACCGGCAACCTGGCCCCGCAGGGCTCGGTGATCAAGACCGCCGGCATCCCCGAGGAGCTGTGGGTGTTCACCGGCCCGGCGCGGGTCGTCGAGAGCCAGGAGGCCGCGGTCGAGGTGATCCTCTCCAAGACCATCCAGGCCGGTGAGGTGCTGGTCGTGCGGTACGAGGGGCCGGCCGGCGGCCCCGGGATGCAGGAGATGCTGCACCCGACCGCCTTCCTCAAGGGCACCGGCATGGGCAAGAAGTGCGCGCTCATCACCGACGGCCGGTTCTCCGGCGGCTCCAGCGGCATCTCGGTGGGCCACATGGCCCCCGAGGCAGCGGCCGGCGGGGCGATCGGGCTCGTGCGCGACGGCGACGTCATCACCATCGACGTCCACCGCCGGCTGCTCGAGGTCGCCGTCGACGACGCCGAGCTGGCCGACCGCCGGGCCAAGATGGAGGCCTCCGAGCGCCCCTGGCAGCCCGCCGAGCGCGACCGTCCGGTGTCCCGGGCGCTGCGCGCCTACGCCGCACTGACCTCGGGCGCGGACACCGGAGCGGTCCGGCGCCTCCCCTGAGCCAGGCCTCCTGAGCAGCCCCGGCGCCGACATGTCGACGCCTGGGTGGTGGTCACCGCGCTGATTCCCGGTGGGGCTCAAGTGCGGCGACGCGGCTGCCGAAGGTGCGTGCGGACCGGGATGGACCCGGCCTGCAGCTCGGAGGATCTTCCATGGCCAACGGCGCCACCACGTCCCGACTCGCCCCGTCCTCGTGGGGCCTGCGCGCCCGCCTGCTGGTGGCCATCCTGGTGGTGGCGTCTGCGTCGGTCGGGATCGCCGGGTTCGCCGTCGTCCGCATGGCCGGGCTCAGCGCGCAGGCCGAGCGGGTCTCCGCCGAGGGGCTGATCCCCCTCGACGCGCTGCGCACCCTGCAGGCGACCTGGTGGCAGCAGTCGGCCGAGGACGCCCGGTCCAACATCCAGGGCCTGCCGCCGGAGGACACGGCGCGGTTCCGGCAGAACGCGCAGGACCTCCACGCGCAGCTGGGCCAGCAGCTCGACGCCCTGTCCGCGCTACCCCTGACGGGTGCCGCCCGCTCGGCGGTGGCGGATTTCGCCACCGCCGAGCAGGCCTTCGACGCAACGCTCGCCACCCTCGTCGACCAGCGGATGGCCGGGGACGAGTCGCAGGTCCCGACCCTGCTGGCCGACTTGCAGCAGGAGCAGACGACCATGGCCCAGGCGCTCGTCGACGCCACCGGGGCGGCCAGCGCGGCCGCGGCCGCCATCACCGAGAGCGCCCGGGCCGACTACGAGTCGGCCCGCACCACCACCCTGGCCATCGCCGGCGTGGCCGTCCTGGCCGCGGTCGCCCTCGCCCTGCTGGTCGCCCGCAGCGTCACCCGCCCCGTGGGTCGCATCCAGCAGGTCCTCGGCCAGGTGGCCGACGGCGACCTGCGGGTGCGGGTCGGCGCGGCCGGGCGCGACGAGCTCGGCGACGTCGCCCGCTCGCTGGACCGGACGCTGGACGGCCTGGCCGAGGTGTTCGCGGTCGTCACCGGGTCGGCCACCCGGCTGTCGGCTGCGTCGGCGGAGCTGTCGGCCGGCGCCGAGGTCGTCGCCCAGGACGCCGCCCAGGCCGCCCGCCGCACCGAGGTCGTGGTGGCCTCGGCCGGCGAGGTGTCGGGCAACGTGGCCACCGTGTCCGCCGGCTCGGAGCAGATGCGCTCGGCCATCGGGGAGATCGCGCACAACGCCCAGCAGGCCTCGCAGGTCGCTGCCCAGGCCGTCGACGTCGCCGCGGAGACCACCCGCACCGTGCACACCCTCGGGGAGTCCTCGCAGGAGATCGCCTCGGTGGTCAAGCTGATCACCGCCATCGCCGAGCAGACCAACCTGCTGGCGCTCAACGCCACGATCGAGGCGGCGCGGGCCGGGGAGGCGGGCAAGGGCTTCGCGGTCGTGGCCAGCGAGGTCAAGGAGCTGGCGCAGGAGACCGCGCGGGCCACCGAGGACATCGCCCGCCGGGTGGAGACCATCCAGGGCGACACCGCTGGCGCGGTCGAGGCCATCGGCCGGATCTCGTCGGTGATCGGCGAGATCAACGACTACCAGGCCACCATCGCCGCCGCCGTGGAGGAGCAGACCGCCACCACCACGGAGATGAACCGCAACGTCGCCGCGGCCGCCGCCGGCACCGAGGAGATCTCCGGCGCCATCTCCGGCCTGGCCGAGGGCGCCCGCGCCGCCGGTGAGCGCGTGGCCGGGACCCGTGCAGCCAGTGCCGAACTGGCCACCATGGGCCGCGACCTGGAGGTGGCCGTCGCCCGCTTCCGGATCTAGCCGCTCCGCGGGCTCGCCCTCCGACGGCGGCGAGCCCGCAGGACGTCGCCCACGACGAGCGCCACCGAACCGCCTAGAGGTACTGGCCCCCGCCCGGCTGCGGCGCGGCGGGCTGGCCGCCACCGGGCAGCGCCTTGCGCCGCATCTCGTCCAGCTGCGCGCGGGCGGCCATCTGCTGGGCGAACAGCGCCGTCTGGATGCCGTGGAACACGCCCTCCAGCCAGCCGACCAGCTGGGCCTGGGCGATGCGCAGCTCGGCGTCGCTGGGGGTCTCCTCGGCCGTGAAGGGCAGGGTGATGCGCTCGAGCTCCTCGCGCAGCTCGGCCGACAGGCCCTCCTCCAGCTCGCGGATGGAGGCGGCGTGGATGTCGCGGAGCCGGTTGCGGCTGGCCTCGTCGAGGGGGGCGGCCCGCACCTCCTCGAGCAGCTGCTTGATCATCGTGCCGATCCGCATCACCTTGGCGGGCTGCTCGACGAGGTCGGCGACGCCCTCGCCCGCCTCGGCGGCCGGCATGGGCACCGCACCCATCGGCTGGCCGTCGGGGCCCACGACGACGACCTGGCGGTGCTGGCCCTGCGGCTCGGGTGCAGTCATGCCCCCCATCCTGCCCTCGGTCGAGCACCCCGGCCCGGGCGGGCCGTCCGTGACGGATCGGCCCCTCACGGTGACGGCGGCACGGTTAGGGTGCCCCCATGGGACCGGGGGCCGCACGGCTGGACGTCGCGCGCGTGCGCGGGCTGTTCCCCGGTCTCTCCGACGGCCTGGTGCACACCGACGGGCCGGCCGGCTCGCTGGTGCCCGAGAGCGTGCTGAGCGCCGTCTCCCAGGCCATGCGCGTGCCCATCGCCAACCGCGGCGGGGTCTTCCCGTCCTCGGCCCGGGCCGAGCAGCTGGTCTCCGGTGCACGCACCGCCGTGGCCGACCTGGTGGGCGGGCGACCCGGCGGCGTCGTCCTGGGGCCCAGCCTGACCTCGCTGACCTACGGGTTCGCCCGCACGCTGGCCAAGGCGTGGCGGCCCGGCGACGAGCTCGTCGTCAGCCGGCTCGACCACGACGCCAACACCCGGCCCTGGGTGCGGCTGGCCGAGGAGAGTGGCCTGCTGGTCAAGTGGGCCGAGGTGGACATCGAGTCCGGCGAGCTGCCCGAGTGGCAGTACGACGAGTTGCTCACCGACCGCACCCGCCTGGTCGCGGTCACCATGGCCAGCAACGCCATCGGCACCCGCCCCGACGTGCGGGCCATCGCCGACCGCGCGCATGCGGTCGGGGCGCTGGTGTTCGTCGACGGCGCGCACGCCGTCCCGCACGGCCTGGTCGACCTCACCGCCAGCGGGGCCGACTTCCTCGGCCTGTCGGCCTACAAGTGGTGCGGCCCGCACGTCGGCGCGGTGGTGGCCGACCCCGAGCTGCTGGGCTCCCTCGACCCCGACCGCCTGGTGCCGGTCTCCGACCGGGTGCCCGAGCGGTTCGAGACGTCCACGGCGGCCTTCGAGCTGTACGCGGGGGTCGCGGCCGCGGTGGACCACCTGGCGGCGCTGTCCCCGGCCGCGGCCGGCACCCGCCGCGAGCGGCTGGCCACCTCGATGGCCGAGGTCGTGCGCTACGAGGGGGAGCTGTTCGACCGGCTCGACGGCGCGCTGCGCTCGATGCGGCACGTGCAGGTCCTCGGCTCACCGCAGTACCGCACCCCGACGCTGTCGTTCACCGTGTCGCGCATGACCCCCCGCGCCGTCGCGCGGGAGCTCTCCCGGCGGGGCATCTGCGCCTGGGACGGCGACTACCAGTCGCGCGAGCTCTTCGACGCCCTGGGCGTGAACGAGCAGGGCGGCGCCGTCCGGCTGGGCGTCCTGCACTACAACACGATGGAGGAGGTCGACCACGTCGTGGACGCGGTCGCCGCCCTCGCCTAGGGGCCCCTCCCTCAGGTCACCAGGAGCACCTTGCCGGTGTGCGAGCTCTCCTCGAGGATGCGGTGGCCGTCGGCGGCCCGGGCCATCGGCAGCCGGGTGTGCACCACCGGCCGCACCCGGCCGGCCTCGACGTCGGGCCACACGTGCGCCCGGACGGCGGCGACCACCGCAGCCTTGCCGTGCGGGCCCTCGACCGGCCGGCCGCGCAGCCCGGCGGCGTAGACGCTGCCGCGCTTGGCCAGCAGCGCACCGATGTCGAGCTCGCCCTTCACCCCGCCCTGCATGCCGATGACCGTGATCCGGCCGTCGGGCGCCAGTGCGGCGACGTTGCGGGGCAGGTAGGCCGCGCCCATGTTGTCCAGCACCACGTCGGCCCCGCCGGCCGCCCGCACGACCTCGACGAAGTCCTCGTCCCGGTAGTTGATCGTGATGTCGGCACCCAGCTCACGGCAGAAGGCCAGCTTCTCGGCGCTGCCGGCCGTGGTGGCCACCCGGGCCCCGGCCCGCACCGCGAGCTGGATGGCCATGGTGCCGATGCCGCTGCCGCCGCCGTGCACCAGCAGCAGCTCCCCGGACCGCAGGCCGGCCTGCATGAACACGTTGGACCACACCGTGCAGGCCACCTCCGGCAGCGCCGCGGCGGCCGCCAGCTCCACCCCGGCCGGGCGGGGGAGCACCTGCGCCGCGGGGACGGCGACCTTCTCGGCGTACCCACCGCCGGCCAGCAGGGCGCAGACCTCGTCGCCCACCTGCCACCCCTCGACGCCGGGGCCCACCTCGCTGACGATGCCGCTGCACTCCAGCCCCAGCACCTCGCTGGCCCCCGGTGGCACGGGGTACCGGCCCTCGCGCTGCAGCAGGTCGGCCCGGTTCACCGCGCTCGCGACCACGTCGAGCACCACCTCGCCGTCGCCGGCGACCGGGTCGGGCACCTCGCCCCAGACCAGGGTCTCGGGGCCGCCGGGGGACTCCTGGGTGATCGCGCGCATGCCCCCGACCGTAGGGGCCGGTCGGCGGGCGCGCGCGGCCGGCAACCCGCAGGGTGGGGCGGTGCAGCTGCCCGTGCCCGCCGTCCCCGACGTCCCCGGTTGGGTGGGGCAGCACCTCGGCCACCTGCACCGGGACGACGCCGTCCGGCCCTCCGAGCGGTTCCGCGGCGGCCAGGCCGCCGCCGACGCCGCGCTCGCGACCCTCGACGTCACCGGGTACGCCGGGCGGCGCAACCAGGTGCTGCCCCCGTCGCGCCGAGGGGCCAGCGCGATGAGCCCCTACCTCCGGCACGGCCTGCTGCAGCTGCGCGAGGTGTGGGACGCCGTCGCCGACGCCCCCACCAGGGACCGCACCACGTACCGCGACGAGCTGATGTGGCAGGAGTACAGCCGGCACCTCTACGCCCGGCTGGGTACCCGCACCCGGTCGGCGCTGCGGGCCGAGCCGGCACGGGCGCACGCGCGCTGGCAGGAGCCCTGGCCGCGGGACATGCTGTGCCTGGACACCGTCCTCGACGAGCTGGACCGCGACGGCTGGCTGGTCAACCAGACCCGCATGTGGGTGGCCTCCCAGTGGACCGTGCGCGCGGGGCACGACTGGGCGGCGGGCGAGGACGAGCTGTTCGCCCGGCTGGTCGACGGCTCGCGGGCGGCCAACCGGGTGGGCTGGCAGTGGACGGTCGGCGCCGGCACCGGCAAGGCCTACGGCTTCTCCCGCTGGCAGGTGCGCAAGCGGGCGCCGGGGCTGTGCGAGCAGTGCCCGCTGGCCGCCGACTGCCCGGTCGACGCCTGGCCCGACGACCAGCCCACCCGCTGGCTCGCGCGCGAGCCCCTGCTGGCCGCGGACCCGTCCCCCGGCACCACCGCCGGGCCGGCCGCGGTCGAGAGCACCGGGGAGCCCGCGGCGGTCTGGTTGACCGCGGAGTCGCTCGGCACGGCGGACCCCGCGCTGGCCGCGCACCCCGACCTGCCGGTGGTGTTCGTGTTCGACGAACCGCTGCTGGCCCGGCTGCGGCTGGCCTCCAAGCGGCTGGTGTTCCTCGCCGAGACCCTCGCCGAGCTGGCGCTCGACCGTGCGGTGGAGCTGCACCTGGGTGACCCGGCGGAGGTGCTGGCCGGCCGCGACGTGGCGGTCACCCACGCGCCGGTGCCCGGGTTCGCCCGGCGCGCGGACGCGGTGCGGCCGGTGGAGCTGCACCCGTGGCCGTGGCTGCGCCGCCCCGGTGCCGGTCCGGTGAGCAGCTTCAGCGCCTGGCGGAAGGGGCTGCCCCGCCGCTGAGGTGCAGCCGGTCGCAAGTGGACCGCAAGTGGTCGGCGGCACGGTCTGCCCATGACGCAGACCAGCACCCCCGCCCTCCCGTTCCCCGTCACCCCGCGCCGCGAGGGTGAGCCCGAGGCCGACCTGTTCGCCTTCGGCCTGATCCACCGCACCCTCCGCCAGGGCACCCGGATGGTCGCCGAGGTCGCCGCCTCGATCGCCGCCGGGGCGCCCTGCGACCGGCGCCGCCGCGACGCGGTCGTCACCTTCACCCGCAACGTGCTGGAGGAGGTCACCGTGCACCACAGCCGGGAGGACGACGTCCTGTGGCCGGTCATCGCGGCCTCGGCCGGGCCGCACGTCGACCTGGACCCGCTGTCGGAGGACCACGTCGCCCTGCACGCCGTCCTGCACCGCGCCGAGCAGGCGGTCGCGCTGTTCGCCACCGACGTCCCCCGCGGGGCGGTGGCGCTGGTCCGCGAGATGACGACGATGGCCGACGAGCTGGACGAGCACATCGCCGACGAGGAGGCCGAGGTCTTCCCGGTCATCCGCCGTTGGGTGTCCGCGGCGGACTTCGCCCGCTGCGAGGAGAGCTTCCGCAAGGGCAGCAAGCCCGCGCACGCGGTGTTCGTCGTGCACTGGGTGCTGTCGGTGGCCACGCCCGAGGAGGCCGCGAAGCTGGTGTCGATGGCCCCGGCACCGCTGAAGCTGATGCTGGCGCTGACCCGGCGGGGGTGGACCCGGCGCCGCGACCTCGTCCGCGGGTGAGTCAGCCCAGCGCGTCCCGGGCGGCGGCGACCCACCGCGGGTTGCCCGTCGCCCGGGCCACCTCGACGGCGACCCGCTGGTGCGCCCGCGCCGCCGCCCGGTCCCCCCGGTGCGCGGCCAGCCGGGCCAGCAGGGTCGCCGTCGGGCCGAGCGCGATGGACGCCGTCCAGGCCGCGCAGACCGTGCCCTCGTGCGGCAGCAGCCCGGTGTAGGCCTGCTCCACCAGGTCCCGGTCGCCCACGGCCAGCCCCAGCCAGCCCCGGATGCCGAGGAAGACCGGGGTGAAGTAGTCGGGCCGGACCGGCTGCAGGCCGGTGGCCAGCGCCCGTGCCCCGGCGTGGTCCCCGTCGAGCGCCAACGCCAGGGCCACAGCCGCGTCGAGGTCCTGGTGCGAGACGTCGGCCACCGCACGGGTCTGCTCGACGAGGTCGGCGGTGTCGCCCTCGGAGACCCGCAGGCACAGCAGGCACAACCACCACAGCGCCCGGGCCTGGTCGGCGTGGAAGCCGGTGGACCCCACCGCCTCCACGGCCGCGGTCCACACCGTCTCCGCCTCGGGCCGGCGGCCGGCGACCGCCAGCCGCAGCCCCCCGTACCAGGCGGCCACCCCGGCCAGCAGGGGGAGGCCGTACGCCTCGGCCAGCCGGGAGGCCTCGGCGACGTGCCGGTCGGCGGCGTCCAGGTCCGAGGACCCGCAGCAGGCCTGGACCAGCACCAGCCGGGCGCCGGCCTCGAACAGACCCAGGCCGTGGCGCTGCGCCAGGTCCAGCAGCTCGGTGCCCAGCGCGTGCCGCTCGGCCAGCCCGCCGTACCGGTAGGTCTGCAGGTAGCGGGCGTTCAGCGCATGCGCCAGCACGACCGGGTCGTGGCACCCCCGCGCCAGCGCGACGGCGTCCAGGCTCGCGGCGTACCCCTGCTCCCCGGGTGCGCCCGGCTCGCCCTCGAGCTCCAGGGCGAGCACGCCGAGCAGACGGGACCGCAGGTCGGGCCGGTCGGCCAGCCGGGGGAGCACCTGCTCGACGGCGCCGACGAGCGCCGGGTCGGGGAGGGCGGTGCGCGAGGACCAGAGCGTGGGGACGTCGACGGACAGCACGACCTCGGCGACCAGCTCCGCGTCGTCCCGGCCCAGCGCCGCCGGCAGCGTCGCCGCCCGCAGCGCGACCGCGGCCGGCACGTCACCGGCCAGGGCGAGGGCGCGCGTGCGGCGGGCGGCCAGCCGGATCCGGGCCGCCGGGTCGCCGGCGGTGGCCTCGTGCGCCCGCCCCCACCACGCGGCGGCGTCGCGGTGGGCGAAGTGCCGCTCGGCGAGCTCGGCCGCCGCGGCCGCCGAGCGGGCGCCGGCCGCGGTGTGCGGGTCGCCCGCGGCCAGCTGGTGGTGGGCCAGCGCGGTGACGTCGCCCGGCCGCATCCGGGCCAGGGTGTCGGCCACCCGGCCGTGCAGGCGCCGGCGACGCACCGAGGACAGGTCGTCGTAGAGGGTGTCGCGCACGAGCACGTGGCCGAACCGCAGCCGGCCGGGCCCGGGCTCGACCAGCAGCCCGCTGACCAGCACGGTGTCCAGGGCGTCCAGCACCTCGTCGCCGTCCCCCTCGCCGGCCGCGGCGAGGAGCACGTCGGCGTCCACGTCCCGCCCGCACACTGCGGCCAGCCGGAGCAGGGACGTCGCCGGCGCGGGGAGCACCGCGCAGCGGTGCCGGACGACGTCGCGCACGGTGCCGGGCACCCGGCCGACGTCGGCCCCGGTGCCGGCCAGCCGGACGAGCTCGCGGACGTGGAAGGGGTTGCCCTCGGCCCGGTCGACGACGGCCGCGACCACCTCCGGGTCCAGCGGGACGGCGCTGGTGCGGGCGACGAGGTCGGCCACCGCGGCGGGTGCGAGCGGGCCCAGGGGCAGCTCCTGCGCGCCCAGCCGGCCGAGGTCGGCCCGGGTGGCCGACAGCACGGGGGTCGGCTCCTCCCGGGTCGTGGCCACCACCAGCAGCCGGGGCAGCCCGCGCACCAGGGCCAGGAGCAGCGCGGCGGTCTCCTCGTCGGCGCGGTGCAGGTCGTCGACCACCACCAGCAGCGGGGCGCCCGACGCCACGCCGGCCAGCCAGTCCACGACCGCCCGGTGCATCCGGAACCTGTTCCCCGTCGGGTCGCCGGCCGGGTCGGAGGGGAAGTCCTCGAGCAGCGGGGCGAGGGGGCGGGGGTCGCCGGGCGGTTGCTGGACGGCCAGCCGGCGCAGCGCCTGCGACCACGGCCAGCCGCTGGGCGCACCGTCGGACTCCGGGCAGCGGACCGGCAGCACCCGCCACCCCTCGGCGGCGAGGTCGGCGGCGACCCGGCCGGCCAGGGCCGACTTGCCGCTGCCCGGGCCGCCCGGGACGAGGAGCACCCGGACGCCGTCGCCGTCGGCGGCCGCCCGCACCGCGCCCAGCTCGGCCTCGCGGCCGACCAGCTCCGGGCCCGTGGCGGGGACCGGTTCGACGGCGGGGTGACGCGCCGCGGGCGGGCGGGCCGGGGACGCCGGTGCGGGGGTGAGGTGGGGGGCCTGGGCGAGGACGCCGTCCTCCAGCGCGCGCAGCGCGGGCCCGGGGTCCACGCCGAGCTCGTCGGCCAGCCGCCGCCGGGCGGTGCGCAGCGCCTCCAGTGCTTCGCCCTGCCGGCCGGAACGGTAGAGGGCCAGCGCCAGCAACCTCCAGCCCTCCTCGCGCAACGGGTGCTCGGCCACGTGCGCGCGCAGCTGGGGCAGCGGGTCGCGACCCGACGGCGCGGCGAGCGCGGTGGCGGCGCAGCGCTCCACGGTGCTCAGCCGCAGCTCCTCCAGGCGGGCGACCTCGGGCACGGCCCAGGGCTCCCCGGCGAACTCGGCGTAGGCCGGTCCGCGCCACTCCTGCAGCGCGGCGGTCCACCGCTCCCGCGCGGCGTCGGGGTCGGTGGCCCCCAGCCGGTCGCCGTCCTCGACCGCGCGCACCGAGCGCAGCACGTCGACGGTGCCGGGGTCCGGGCGCAGCGCGTAGCCGGGCGGGACCGTGACCAGCAGCTGCGCGGGCGTCCGCGGCGGGCGGTCGGGCTCCAGCGCTCGCCGCAGGTGGCTGATGTGCGCCTGCAGCGCGGCCAGGGCCCGCGGCGGGGTCTCGGCGTGCCAGAGGTCGGCGACCAGCACGTCGGCGGGGACCACGTGCCCGCCCGCGACGAGCAGCCGGGCCACCACCGACCGTTGGCGGGGGCCGCCGAGGTCCACCGGGGACCCGTCGCGCAGCGCCTGCACCGCGCCCAGCACCCGGAACTCCAGCCCCACGCCCGGCAGCGTAGGGGGTCCTGGTCCCTCCGTCAGCGGCCGCGGAGCTCCTTGCGGAGGATCTTGCCGGCCGCGCTCTTGGGCACCTGCTCGATGAACTCGACGATCCGGATCTTCTTGTGCGGGGCCACCTTCTCGGCCATGTAGGCCATCACCTCGTCCTCGGAGATCTCCGACCCCGGCGCCCGCACCAGGAACGCCTTGGGCAGCTCCTCGCCGGACTCGGCGTCCTTGACCCCGACGACGGCGGCGTCGGCGATGCCCGGGTGCGCGATCAGCACGGCCTCCAGCTCGGCCGGGGCCACCTGGTAGCCCTTGTACTTGATCAGTTCCTTGACCCGGTCCACCACGGTGTAGCGGCCCTGCTCGTCGACCACCGCCACGTCGCCGGTGTGCAGCCAGCCCTCGGCGTCGAGGGTGTCGCGGGTGGCCTGCTCGTTGTTCAGGTAGCCGGCCATCACCTGGGGCCCCCGCACCCACAGCTCGCCGCGCTCGCCCGCGGCGGCGTCCTCGCCGGTGGCGGGGTCGACCAGCCGGCACTCGGTGCCCGGGATGGCGAACCCGACGGTGCCCTTCGGGGTGTCCCCGGCGCCCTCGGGCTGCAGGCCGCGGTCGGGCGTGGTGTGGCTGACCGGGGACAGCTCGGTCATGCCGTACCCCTGCGCGACGGTGACGCCGTCCTCACCGCTGCCGGCCAGGCCGCGCAGCCGCTGCTCCACGGCCACCGCCAGCGACTCGTCCAGCGGCGCAGCGCCCGAGGTGATCGACCGCAGGCTGGACAGGTCGAACTGCTCCACCATCGGGTGCTTGGCCAGCGCCAGCAGGATCGGCGGGGCGACGAAGGCCCGGGTGACCCGGTGGTCCTGGATGGCCCGGAGGAACTGCTCGAGGTCGAAGCGCGGCAGCGTGATCACCGCGCCGCCCCACTGCAGTCCCTGGTTCATCAGCACGGTCAGGCCGTAGATGTGGAAGAACGGCAGGACGGCGATGATCCGCTCGCCCCCGGGGGCCAGGTCGATGAGCGGACAGGTCTGCGCGACGTTGGCCACCAGGTTGCGGTGGGTCAGCATGACGCCCTTGGGCAGGCCGGTGGTGCCGCTGGAGTAGGGCAGCGTGACCAGGTCGGTGGCCGGGTCGATGTCGGGGGAGACCGACGGCGCCTGGGTGGTGAGCAGGTCGCGCAGGCTGTCCACGCCCTCGGCGCCGTCGAGGACCACCAGGTCGGTGACGCCGGCGGACTCCATCGCCGGGCGGGCGCGGTCCAGGAACGGCGACACGGTGACCAGCAGCTTGGCCCCGGCGTCCTTCAGCTGGAACGCGATCTCCTCGGGCGTGTACAGCGAGTTCACCGGGCTCATCACGCAGCCGGCCGCGGCGATGCCGTGGAAGACCACCGGGAACCAGATGGTGTTGGGCGAGAAGACCGCGACGACGTCGCCCTTGCCCAGCCCGCGGGCGTGCAGCGCGGCGGCGAACCGGTCGACGTACCCGACCAGCTGCGCGTGGCTGATCGTCTCGCCCGAGAGCCCGTCGACCAGTGCCGGTGCGTCACCGAGCTCGGTCGACCGGGCCAGCACGTACGAGGGCACGGGGACGTCGGGGATCTCGACGTCGGGGAAGCGGCTGGCGAGCACCACGGTGGTTCCTCCTGGGGCTGGGCGTGATGCCAGTCTCACACCCGCCCGGGAACGGCGGTCACCGGGGCCAGAGCACCTGCTGGGTGCACCGGAACAGGGCGGTGGTCGCACCGGTCGTCGCGTTCGTGACCACGGCGTCCCAGAGCTGGGTGGTGCGGCCGGCGTGCACGTTGGTCGCCACGCAGTCGATGCGGCCCTCGCGCGCGGTCCCGAGGAAGTTGCTCTTCAGCTCGATCGTGGTGAACCCGGTCGACCCCTCGGGCAGGAGCGCGCGGGTGGCCAGCCCGCACGAGGTGTCGGCCAGCGCGACGACCGTCGCGGCGTGCAGGTAGCCGTTGGGCGCCAGCACCTCGGGCCGCACGTCGAGGTGGCTGGTCAGCCGGCCGGTCTCGTGCGTGTCGACGACGACGCCCACCAGCCCGGGCAGCGTCCCCGGCAGCAGGTCGTTCAGCTCGTCGGCGGTGTGGAACCCGGTGGCGGCCATGCCCGCAACGTAGCGGTGCGCCGGGCATGGGAGCCCATGCACCCGGTGATGGTGCCCGTGACCGGGTGCACGGGCTCCCATGCCCGGTGGTGGGCCGGGCGGTGGGCCGGG
>NZ_JBAPLU010000029.1:0-36578 GCF_037083825.1 Klenkia sesuvii | reverse complement strand
GCGCCCGGCAGGAATCGAACCTGCGACCAAGGGATTAGAAGTCCGCCGGAGTGCAGTTCGGAGCTGTCCGGGACTGACCGGATGCGCTGGTCAGCGAGTCGTACTGTTCGGAACTGGACGATACCGACCGTTGGCGGTGCTGCCACAGGTGCTGCCAGCGGCCGAGACTGTCGGACCCCGGGCCTACGGTCGCCGCCATGCTGACCGACTGGGATCTGTCCGTGCTCGACTTTGAGGAGAAGTGGTGGCAGCACGCCGGGGGCAAGGAGCAGGCGATCCGCGAGAAGTTCGGTGCCAGCCCGACGCGCTACTACCAGCGGCTGAACCAGCTCATCGACCACCCGGAGGCCTTGGCCGCGCGGCCGATGCTGGTGCGCCGCCTGCTCCGGCTGCGCGGCGCACGACTCCGTCACCGGACCGCGCGATAGCGTCCGGCCACCACGACCTCGGGGAGACCACCATGCGCCGCGCCGCTCTGCTCGCACCCGCCCTGCTGCTCGCTGCCTGCGGGGGCGAGGCGGAGCCGGCAGTCGAAACGACGGGCGCCGCTGCCGCAACGACATCCGAGGCACCCGTACTCGACGGCACCCAGACCTACCGGACCGCGCAGGAGCTGGTGGACGCCATGGACGCGGCCGAGATCCCCTGCACGGGTCTCGAGTCCGAGAATGGATCGCTGGCGATCGCTCAGGCGCGGTGTGACGTCTACGGCCAGGAGGTCGTCCTGCAGCTGTGGGGCTCCAGCGCGCAGCGCGACAACGGCGTCACCCAGCTCACCGGCGTTCTAGACAGCGCCGACATCTACTACTGCTACGTCGTCGGACGGGGGGCAACCGGCACATGGACCGTGAACGCCCCGAACAACCCGACCTGCGACCGGGTCGAGGACGCCCTCGGTGGAGACCGCCTCAGCTCCGACTGAGCTCACCCGCAACGACGAAGAGCGCCGCCCGCCACCCGGCTGGGCGACGAGCGGCGCTCGGTCGTTCGACGTGCCAGTCGTGCTCGAGGTGTCAGGAAGTGGGCACTACCTGCCGTCGGTAGGAGCGGGCCGCTTCTCAATCTGGGGGATGGCTGCGAAGCTGCTGGGCATGAGCTTGACGGGGTTGGCGGCTGCGGCCATGACGTTCTCTCTCGACGCGGAGACCGCTTGGAAGATCGCGGAGGAGGCCGCCGAACGGTTCCCGGACGACGAGCGGGCGGCGTTCGTCGAGGTCGCTCGGCTCGCCGGGGAGCGTTCGTACCCGCTGCTCCCCGGCCGCCTTACCGGGATCTGAGGATGGTCGACTGGAGCAAGGCGAAGGAGCTGGTCTATAAGGAGGCCGGCGACCCACACACCGTGTTGTGGCTGTGGGTGGTGAACAACGTCCTGGCGTCCTTCATCTTCCCGGCCCGCATCCGGACGCAGCTGCTGAGGCTGTGCGGGCTGAAGCTGCACCCGAGGACCATCGTCCGCGGCCGAGTCATCTTCCGGTCAGCGAACGTGACGGCGGGCCCGGGCACCGTCATCAGCTACGGCTGCATCTTCGACACCCGCGAGGGCATCACCATCGGCCGCAACGTCGGCATCGGCGCGGGTGTGAGCTTCCAGACCTCTGACCACGACATGTCCGACCCGACCCGCCGATCCGGCAAGCCTCGCGGCGCCCCGATCACCGTGGGCGACGGCGCACGCATCGCCGTGAACTCGACGGTCCTGCCCGGGGCCACGATCGGTGACGGCACCGTCATCGGCGCGTGCTCGCTGGTGCGGGGCGAGTGCGAGCCCCACTCCCTGTACGTCGGCATCCCGGCACAGAAGAAGCGCGACCTGCCCCGCTGACGGCCTAGGCATCGCCGTTGGCGGTCAGGTTCTCCCACGTGAACTGGCCGATGCTGTAGGCGAACCCCGCCGCGGGGGAGTTGTCCAGGGTGATGACGGGGCGGAAGGCGTAGGCCGACAGCCCGGCGGGCTGCACCCACTCCTGGTAGTACGTCGACAGGCCGAATGGCAGCTCGACGCGCCACCCGAACTGGCGGACCTCCGTGCCCGCAGGGTTCTGGGCGAGCCGGAACATCGCGCGGCCGACGCCGGGGCGGGCCAGCTTGTGCTTGAAGCCGAGCCGGTAGCGGTTCCCGGGCACCAGCGTGACCGTGGACCCGACGACGGTCGTGGTTCCGCCGGCCGCGGTGTAGGAGACGGTCAGCATCTTGCCGTCGCACCCGGCGACGGTGTCCTGGGAGACGACGGCATTCGACCCGAGGGTGCCGGACCAGCCCTCGACGAACGACCCGGACGCGTTGAGCATCAGCGGCTTGCTCATCAGCAGGCTGGTGTCGGGCTGGAAGGTGTTGAGCTGCGCCAGCGGGGTGGGGGGCAGCCAGTTGTCCATGACGGTGTTGAACAGCTGCCCGAGGGCCTGGGCGCCGGCGGTGTTGCTGTGCACCTGGTCGCCGTCGCTGTAGGCGGTGAGCCACTGCCCGGTGGCCGGGTTGGTGAACAGGGCGTGGGAGTCGATCAGCGGCACCCCGAGCCGGCGGGCCTGGCGGCGCAGCCACACGTTGAGCTTGGGGACGCGGGTGGTGTCGGCCTGGTTGTCCAGCGGCTGGCTGGTGACCAGGATCGGGATGATGCCGGCGTTGAGCAGCGCGGTGAAGATGTCGGTCAGCGCGGAGATGGTGCCGGGCAGGTCCTCGATGCCGTTCTGGCCGCAGTGCACGACGCAGGCCCATGGAGCTGCGGCGAGCGCGACGGGGAGGAACTCGTCGCGCACCTGGGCGGCGCTGTACCCGGACTGTGCGGCCAGGCCTGCGAAGCGCCACCGGCCGTTGGACTCGATCTGCGCCCAGCCCGGCCAGGACAGGCCCTCGAAGTAGCCGAACGCGACGCGGGTGGCGCCGGTGTAGGACTCGTAGGAGTCGCGGTTGGTGGAGGACGACCCGATGAAGAAGATGTCTCGGCGTCCGTCGCTGCGGCGTCCGCCGACCAGACCTCGGCCGGCTCGGGGGCTGAGGGCAGGCGGGTCGAGGAGGCCCATGTCAGCTCACCGCCAGCGCGGGGCGCTGGGTGACAGCGCCGGTGGCGTCGCGGGTGACGGCGGCCTGCGTGTAGGTCTTGGTCACCGGGTTCCCCTTGGTGACGGTGTAGGCGTCGACCGCGCCCGGGAAGGCGGTGGAGACCGTGGTGGCGGTGTAGGTGCCGGAGTCGCCGTCCGGCCAAACCACCGGCGCCGACGTCGCCGCCCCATTCGCGTCGCGAGTGATCGCGCCAGCGATGAGCAGGTCCGGGCTGCCCGCCAGCGCCAGGGCGTTCGCCGACACAGAGGCGGCCCTACCTGCCGCCGACGTCGCGCTGGCGGGGTCGGCCAGCAGAGCCGCCGTGCGCAGGTCGACCGGGTCGGCCGGCGGCCCGCCGGGGTCGGGCACCGTGACCTGCTGCACCAGTCCCTGGGTGTCATAGCTGTGCAACTGGACATTCGCGTCGGGGACGGTGTCGCCGGCGTTGTAGGCCCGCACCCCCCGGAAGAAGATGGGGACGAGCGCGATCCACTTCGTGGCCATCAACAAGCCTCTCTGGTCAGGAGCCGCACACAGCGGTCGATGAGGTGGTCGAGCGCCAGGCCGAGCGCGACGACAAGGGACACCGGCAGCACCAGCGGCGCCACCAGCACGGAGATGGCCAGCACCAGCGGCAGGTCGGCGAGCACGCCGGGGCGGCGCAGCGGGTTGGCCACCGCGCCCCACCGGACACCGGCCCACATCGCCCACCGGCGGGGGAGGGGGACGCCGAGCTCTCGCATCATCCGGCGGAACAGGCCGTCGGCGTCCCGGGAGGTGATGAGGTCCCGGCGGATGCCGACGTCGCAGAACCAGTCGTGCGCGATCGCCGCGGCCGTCCACGGGCCGTCGGCGGGGATCAGCCACCGCGCCGCGGCCGGCACCGACGCGAAGTCGGTGACGAACCCGGCCGGGATCGTCCACGACTCCCGCGACCCCTGGTACCGCAGCGGGCGCAGCAGCACCCACCGGCCGTCCTCGGCCTGCTGCACGCACGGGCGGCCCTGGAACACCATCAGACGCCCCGCCAGGCCGACAGCTGCAGCTTGGTGGCGTTGGCGACGGCCAGCGTCGTCTTCACCGTGATGGTGACGGTCTCGGCGGTGGTGGCCTTCACGGTGGCGGTGGCGCGGCCCAGCAGGACGTCGTCGACGACGACGTCCACCTGGTAGTTGCCGTCACCAAGGGACTTCCCCCAGGAGGCGGTGATGTCGCGGGTGCCCAGGACCAGCGCGCCGATGTCGACGGTGGCCACGGCCAGGGTCTGGCGGCCCCGCTCGAGCACCCCGATCCGCCGGTCGAGCGCGTCGAGCTGGCCCTGGGCGGCGGCGATCGCCGCGGCGGTGGTGTCGGAGGAGGTCTGGGACTCCTTCAGCGCGGTGGCGACGGCGAGGGTGGCGAAGATGTTCGCCCGCTCGGCCAGCACCCGGGGCGTCCGCCCACCGTTGCCGGTCCGGTCGCTGTCCATCGCCTGGGACTCGGTCAGCAGCCCGATCGCGGCCTGCACCAGGACACCCAGCGTCGCCTCGGCCGGGGACGTCGGCAGCGGCACCGGGGTGGCGGGGGTCGTCACGCCGGCGCCCGGTGCTGCGGGCCGGCGTGCTGCAGCCACTGTCGCACGATCGGCAGCGAGATGCCCTGCCCGACCATGGCCTTGGCGACGTCGGCCAGCTCCGGGTAGGTGGCCACCAGCTCGGTGAGCTCGTCGACGGTGGCGGCCGACCACACGTCGGCGCGGGTGCGGCGGCCCTGCAGCCACGGCGCGACGAACCCGAACACCGCCAGCCCGAGGCCGACCCAGCGGTCGACGACGCCGGGCACGGTCAGGCCCAGCGCCCCGGCCAGGGCGAGGGCCTGGACGTAGCGGGCGCGCAGCAGCGCCGGCTCGGTGCGGCGCAGCCGGTCCAGCGCCGCCCGGACGGTGGCGATCACGGGGCCTCCTCGGCGTGCTCCATGGCGGGGGGGTCGGGCACGCCGAGGCGTTCGGCGTCGGCGCGCAGCACCGGCCACCAGCGGACGGCCCACTGGTGCCAGCGCTCGAGCTGGTTGGTCGCGGCCCGGGCGGAGCGGCGGGCCGCTGCTGCGGACTCCTCGGCGGCCTCGGCGGCGCGGGTGGCGGCGGCCGCCGCGCCGTTGGCGGTGTCCACGAGGTCCCGCAGGATGCTCACGTGCTCCTTCAGGTCGACGATCCGGCCGTCGATGACGACCTCCTGGGCGTCGGCGTCGGCCTTGGCCTTCGCGGCGTCGGCGGCCGCGAGCTCCTCTGCCGTGGGGGGTCGGCGGCGGCGCCACAGGGCGCGCAGCCCGTTGAGGCTGGTGACCAGGAACCCGTCGTTGCGCACCAGGTCGGCGACGGCGGCCAGGAACGCGCCCAGGGCCAGGAAGAACGCGGTGGTGGCGGACACCTCACCGCCCCCGCAGTCGGGCCGTCACCGCGCCGGCCAGCGCGTGCAGCCCCGCCCGGCGCGCGATGGTGCGCAGTCGCCGGCCGGCGGCGGCCAGCCACGGGTGGTCGCGGTTCTTCTCGGTGATGACCGCTAGCCCGAACCCGATCGCCAGGTGCCCACCGCCGGCGACCAGCAGCGCGGTGGCCGACCGGAAGTCGTAGCCGAGGGCGAACCCGCACTGCCATCCACCGATCCCGGTGAGGACCATCGCGGACCAGAACCGGACCCAGTTGCGGGCCCGCCACCGGGTCAGGCCCAGGAACAACCCGGCACCCAGCACCGCGCCCCACAGGAGCGCGGGCAGGGGCTGGACGGCGGGCACGGTGTTGAACAGGCCCCACCCGAACGCCACGTACAGGGCGAACAGCACCCCGTGCCCGGCGATGATCGGGCGGGTCCAGCCGCCGTACAGGCCGGTCATCACCATCCCGGCGCCGGCCAGGAACACCCACCCCAGGGTGGTGATCGAGCTCGAGGCCTCGATGAACGACAACGCCGGCGACAGCGGCGGGGCCCCGGGCGGGCGGGGGATGACGTAGTCCTCCCCGCGGGAGCCGCCCTGCAGCACCAGCAGCACCTGCACGACGGCCAGGGCGGCGTTGACCTGCCCGATCGTCCAGTCCCCTAGCTGCAGCTTGCGCACGACGCTGGTCCGTCAGCTCTCGGCGTTGGCCGCGGCGGCCCCGGCGAACACGCGGCGGGTGGCGCGCTCGCTGGCGGCCTCCACCTGGTCGGCGGTCAGGCCGACGTCGTCGCCGAGCTCCTCGACCAGGATGGCGGCCAGCTGGGGGGCGAGGCCGGCCAGCAGCTCGCCGACCAGCTTGGCGGTGTCCATCGTGGCCGGGATGGACCGCAGACCGTTGAGCAGGTCGACCAGCGGCACGTGCCGGCCGGCTGCGGCGTCCTCCGGGCCCAGCACGCCGTCGACGGCGCGGGCCGCGAACTCCGCGTTGCCGGCCGCCCGGGCTGCGTCGGCGACCAGGGTGCCGGCGGTCGCGGCGTAGTGCCGCTGGTTGGCCGCCAGCAGGGTGATGTCCTTGCCGGCGGTCTCGGGGATGGGCTCGCCCTTGACGGCGGCGAGGATGGTGAACAGGGCCAGGCGCTCGTCTCGCAGCAGAGCCACGACGTCCTCCAGATGTGCGGTGATGGTGGCGGCCTCCCGGCGGAAGGCGCCCATGTCGACCGACCGGCGGCCGGCACCGGCGCCGATGTCCCACTTGCCGGTGACCGAGGTCTCGAAGTGGGCGCGGATGCGGGCGATGTCCCCGCCGCCGACGACGTCGGCGTTCGCCCGGGCCCAGACCAGGCCGACCAGCCACTGCCCGGCGGTCATCGCAACCGAGCCGGCGTAGTCGATCTCCAGGCCGCGGACCTTCGGGTTGAACAGCCGGGTCACCGGCAGCGGGCCCATCGAGCGGCCGCCGGAGGCGCCGGCGTGGTTGGCCGGGTGCGCGGCCACCACGTGCAGCCGGGGCAGCTCGGTGGTGCACCACGGCACGGCCTCGTTGCACAGCGGGCCGGGCAGGTCCGGGCGCCCGTCGCGCAGCACCCGCTGCGACGGGAACGGGCGACGCTCGCTAGATGCGGGACCGGTGTGGTGCACCAGGCCGCCCTCGTAGTCGGCGGTGGTGCCGTTGCCCCGCTTCATCCAGTCCGGCTCGTAGGTGATGACCAGGGTGGGCAGCAGCTGCCGCATCCGGGCGTGCACCTCGAGGGCGACCTGGACGGCGTCACGCCTGCCCACGGAGCACCTCCTCATCGACGAGCGCGGCGTCGACCAGCTCGGCGAACAGCCGCGGGTCGACGTCCGCGAGCGGGTCGAAGCCCCCCTGCAGGTAGGGGGCGTTCGGTTCGGCGTCGAGCTCGCCGACGACCCGCAGGAGGTCCTCCCGCTCGGGGTGGCGGGTGGTGAAGACGTCCACGTCGTCGGCGTTGGTGTTCGGGTCGTCGTCGGCTGCGGCGACTGCGGACAGGTGGGCGACGACGTGCGCGGTCGTGGCCTGCAGCGCGGCCGGGTCGTCGGCGGGGACGTCGCGGACGTAGCGCACGGGCACCTCCAGGGCGTGGGTGGCAGCCCGAGCGCCAGGGGGCGGCCGGGTGAGTGCTCTTCGGGTCAGGAGGTGGCGGCGATGATCTCGACGCTGAACAGTTTGTTGCCGGCGACGACGCCGTCGCCGGTGCCGTAGATCCGCTTGGCGACCAGCCGCCAGGACGCGGGGCCGGTGAGGCCCTGGATGCGGCGGGAGATCTGGTGCTTGTACCGGGGGCGACCGTCGTCCTCGGCGACGAACAGGAACGGCATGTCCTGGGTGGCGGGCATGGCGTTGCCGGAGTTGCCGCGGCCCAGGAAGAAGTCCCAGCGGGTGCCGGCGGCGGCCGACCCGGCCTCCACGGCCAGGGTGATGCGGGCCTCGTAGGGCTGGCCGGGGTCGGGGGTGTTGAACGTGTAGATGCCCAGGCTGTCGCCGACGGCCACGCCGCCGCCGAAGGTGCCCGAGCCGGTCCAGCCGGGCACCCCGTCGTAGAGACCGATCAGCTGACCGGGCGCGTACTTCCAGCCCGAGCTGTAGCGGTAGGCGACGTTGCCGACGTCCAGCCGTTCACCGTCTCGGCCGTCGATCGCGGCCAGGTAGGCGCCGGGGGATGCCTGCAGCGGGCCGGCGGTGCCGGCCCACACCCGCGGGTCGAAGATGTCGTTGGCCGACAGCGCGCCCTGCCCGCCGGCGACGCGCACCACCCCGATGACCATGTCCATCTGGGTGCCGGGGTTGCGCACCAGCTTGGTCAGGTCGGGGCCGGCCGCGCCGGGAACACCGGCGATGTGCACGAACTCCACCGGGGTGACCGGGTCGGTCCACTTCCAGCGGGCCACCACCATGTCCCAGCGGGTGGCGGTGCTGGCGGTGCCGTTGGGCGGGAACGGGCCGATGGTGTCCACCGCGACGGTGGTGTCGTCGACGCCGCAGGCCTGCCCGGACCCGGCGGCAACGGTGACGGTGCGGTCCCCGGCGGCGTGGGACACCTTCCAGGCGGCGGCGTCGGCGACGGTGGCGCGGGGGCCGAGCTTGGCCAGCCGCTTGGCCTCGCCGATCTGGTTGGTGCTGCCCTTGAACCCGACGGTGGTGTGGATGACGGCCACGGGCTACCTCCTCCTGCTGGCGGCGATGGCCGCGACGAGCTGCGCGACCTGGGCGACGAGCAGCTCTTCGGTGGTCTCGGTGGCGTTGGTCGCCCCGATCTGGGGGGTGATGCGGTGGCCCTCGCTGGCGCTGTCGGTCGACGTCGCCCGGGTGCACACGTCCTCCAGCAGCACCCCGCCGGTGCGGGCCCGCACCAGGGACCCCACGTCGTAGTCCGAGCCGAGGGTGTAGGGGGCGCCGTCGGCCACCTCGAAGGACACCGCCGCCTTCGGGCCGTAGTCCTCCCGCAGCTTGGCCAGGCCGCGGGCCTGCCCGTCGGCGACGTTGTCCAGGTCGGTGGCCTCGACCATCACCTCGGGGAACGCCGCCGCCCCCAGCAGGGCCGCGAGCGGGGTGTTCACCACCTCGGTGAACAGGCGCTCGAGCTCCTCGCCCTTCATGCCGACGACGGCGCGAACCGCCGACGGTGAGGTGGTGGCCACTCGGCGGGTGACGATGCCGAGCTCGTCGGACCAGATGACGTGCGCGGCGCGGGGGATGACCTCGACGCCGAACACGATCGTCCAGCTGGTCAGGGTCAGCCCCGGGATGGGCTGATCGCCCGGCAGCCACAGCCGGGCGGTCAGCCGCCGCCCGGTCGCGGCCAGCATCGGCAGCAGCAGCTCGTCCATCGGCGTGAACCGGGCCGTGGGCACCGGGTAGTCGCTGGGGGAGGTGTCGGTCCCGGCCGGCGGCGCCGGGACGACCGCGCACGGCAGCCGCAGCCGGGTGATCGCCGCCGACAGGTAGCCCTTCACCGCTGTCTCCACCGGGCCGGTGCGGGTGTCGTACACCGACGTCTGCGCGCTGATCGCCGCCCCGGGCACCGGCCACGCCAGGATCGCGCGCAGCCACGCCCAGTCCTCCACCAGCGTCGCGGTCACCGTGCCCCGCCCGGGCCGGCCCTCCCGCTCGGCGTGCGCGACCCGCCCAGTCCACAACCGCCCGGCGTCGCGGACGACGACCGGCACCACCTGGTCGAGGTTGCGGGTCAGCTGGTCGACCGGGGCCGGCACCTCGACGTCCTCGTCGGCCACCAGCGTCCCGGTGCCGACCCCGTTGTGCTGCCAGGTCACCGAGCTCGACGTGTAGTCCGACACCTCACCGATCGCGCCGGAGTAGTCGCCGCGGTACACCGTCACCCGGTGCGCCGGGACGCGCATCCGCCTCACCGCCACGACATCACCCCCACGCCCTGCGGTACTCGGGGGGCAGCGCGACGTCGACCCGCGACCCGGCGGCCGGGTTGTCCAGCACGATCGACAACGGCACCGACATCCCCGACGGCACCGGCGCGAACAGCGGCTCCAGCCCCGGCCCGATCAGCGGCCACAGGTTGTTGCCCGCCCCGTCGGTGATCGACCGCCGACGGGGGTCGGTCTCGATCACCACCCGCTGCGACAGCACCTGCGCGAACGGCAACGGAATCAGGTCCCCGCCGACCCCGACGGACGCGGAGGAGAACGGGGCGGTGATCGCCCACCGCAACCAGGCCGGGGTCTGCCCCGGGTTGCTGATGGTCGCGTTGTCGAACTGCGACCCGCCCCCGATGTAGAACGGTGGGCCCAGGCCGTCCGGGCCGCCGTAGTAGTCGACGTCGGCGGCCGGGTTGTAGACGAACGACGCCGTCACCTCGGGTCCGGACCAGAACGCCGACTCGGCTTCGGCGGTCACCGGGAACACCGCGCGACCCGCGTAGGGGCTGAACACCGCCGACGTGCCCGGGTCGGTGCTGGTGTCCCACAGCTGCAGCGTGCGCACGTCCGGCCGGCCCAGGCTGTCGGTTTCTGGCAGCGTCAGCCGCAGCGTGAACGGGTCATCTCCTCCGCCGAGCGCAGCCCACCAGGCGGCGTTGACCGCCCGCCACGGGGCGCTCGACGGGTGCAGGTTGTCACCAAGCAGCACCTGGAAGGACACCGACCTCCCCTGCACGATGCGACCGCGACGGCGACGACCAACATCTCGGGTCGTCCAACGTGTCTCGCCGTCAGCGTTGAACAGGCCGGTGATGCCGCCGAGCAGCTGCGCGGGCGCACCTCGTGTGGTCAGAGACCAGACGCTGCCATCTGCGCCCACCAGCTCCAGGGCCACCTGCTCCGGTGCAGTCACCGGAGCAGCCCAGCGGCAGCAGCAGCCGCCGTGGCGGCCCGTCTCCCGGCGGTTCGATCGTCCTGCAGCTCCCCGCGGATGTAGCCCAGGAACTCCCCGGAGTCCAGGACCAGTTCCCCGATGAAGGTCGCCGGACGAGACAGGTCGGCTTCCTGCTCGGCGGTGCGGATCCGCTCGGGCTTGCCGGTGCCGTTGAACGCCAGGGTGTAGCCCGGCTGCAGCAGCCCGCCAGCGTCGTAGGTGGCCAGGTGCGCGCGCTCGGTGAACAGGCCGTTGCCGGCCCCGCGGGCGGTGCCGCCGACAACGACGCCCTGCCCACCGCGGGACTCCACGTTGACCCCGAGGATGGTGCCGGCCATGTGCCCAATCCCGCCGCCAGCATTCGGGGTGGAGCCGATGGTGAACATGCCCGGCCCGGCGGCGAACCCTGCCCACGGGAAGGTGGCGGTGGAGCCCAGCCGGGTGTTCGGGTCCCGGCCGCGCACCACGTTGGTGATCGCCGCCATGAAGCCCGAGCAGTCGAACCCGGCCGGACCGGCAGATCCCCACAGGTAGGGCTTGCCGACCTGCGAGCGGGCGTAGGCCAGACCGCGGGCCATGGCCTGGGCCGGCTCCATCACCTCGCGGGCCGCAGCGTTCGCCGCGGTCAGGAAGTCGTCGTTCACCTTGCCGATCGACGCCGACGCCGCAGCGGTGTCGGCCGACCCGACGAGGGAGATCAGCCCACCGTCGGCGAAGCCCCGTCGGGCCAGCTCGACAGGGAACCGTCCGGTGCGCACGTCCTCCATGAAGTTCAGGCCGTATCGGTCCACGGCGCGGACCGGCTGCATGAACTCCCCGGCGGTGGCGTCGATCGGGATGTTGTCCGCTCGGCTGTGCGGGGACCATCCGGGCACCGGCCCACCATCGGCCAGGCCCGGCCGGCCGCTGCCCGACACCGTGCCGTTCAGGTCCGGCAGGGTGGCCCGGAAGTTGATCGAGGCGGTCCGGTCACGGGCCACCTGATTGATCTGCTCCTGCAGCGACGAGATCGCGCCCGCAGCCTGGTCGGTGTTGGCCTGGATGGTGGTGACGACCTCGTTCGGGATGAGCCCGTACTGGTCGGCGAGGTAGTTCGCCCGGTCTGCGTTGATCCCCATCTGCCCGGCCGCGGTGATGAACTGCTCCCGCAGGCTCACCGCCCGTCCGGTCAGCGATTCGGTGGACTCGCCGAGCTCGGCCTGGTTGGCGAGCAGGTCCAGACCTGCCGACCGCACCCCGCCCAGCACGTCGGCGGCGGCCCGACCGGCCTCGTTCTGGGTGTTGAGGTCCCCGGCGGTGGTGAGCACCTGCCCGGACAGGCCGTTGATCGCGCCGGTCGCCTGGTCGACGGCGGCGTAGAGCGCGGACTCCAGGTCGATGGTGTTCACCGTCGCCCCGCCGAGCTGGTCCAGCGCCAGCCGGATGGCGTCGACCGCTTCCTTCGCGGCGTTGGTCTCGTCGGCGAGGGACTGCTGCCGGTCGGCCAGCACCTGGGTGATCGCAGCGGCCGGGTCCATCGCCGCGGTGGCGGCTTCGGTGGCGCGGGTGACGGCGTCCTGCCGCTCGGCCAGCCGCTCGTTCGAGCGGGCGAGCAGCTCGGCGGCTTCCCGCGCCTGCGGGCTGTTCTCCCCGTACCGGTCGATCGCGGCGGCCAGCTCGTTGGTGTCGTGGGTGACGTTCTGCTGCGCCTGCTGCAGCGGCGTCATCGCGTCGTACAGGTCCCGGGCCTGCTCCCGGGCCTCGTCCATCGACGACGCCAGACCGAAGTACTGGTCGACGCTGTAGGACAGGTCCCCCAGCCAGTTGTCGCCGTACTTGTCCCGCTCGGCGGCGGCCTGCTCCATCGCCTCCTGCACGGCCGCACCGCCCTCGAGCAGGCTCTGCGCCCAGGCGTCGGTCTGCGCGGTGGCGTCGGAGATCTCCGAGGCGATCAGCGCGACCGCGGCGACGCCGGCGCCCAGCGCGATGCCCCACGGGCCACCCATGATGCCGACGACGCCGTTAGCGGCGCCCCGCAGCGCACCGACCCCCGACGCGGCGCCGGTGACGGCGTCCCGGGCCTGCAGACCGCGGATGTAGATCGTCTCCAGCGCGCTCCCGACCGGGCCCTTCAGGAGGGCGAACGCGGTCATCGCGCCGACCCCGGCGAGGACCGGGCCCGGGATGGCCTCGACGACGCTGACGAACGCGCCGCCGACGTCGACCAGCACCCCGACCCCGTCGGCGACCTCACCGACGACGACGCCGACGGCCTGCATGGCGCCCTCGAACCCCTCGCCGGTGACGGTGCCCTGCGAGAACCCGTTGGCGATGTCCATCAGCGCGTCCTGCACGAACCCCTGGGCGCTGCGCTTCCACCCCTCCAGTCGCACCGCGAAGTTGTCGTTGAGCGTTTCGCCCATCTGCGCGGCGCTGCCCGCCACGTCCTCCAGGCTCTGGTCGGTGGCCGTCAGCGACTCGAGGAACCGGGGGATGCCGGCGGTGCCGAGGTCCTCGATCGGCGTGCCGAACAGGGCGATGGCGGTGTTGGCCTGCGTGGCCGGGTCCTGGATGTTCAGCAGCTCGGTGGCGATGTCACGCAGTGCGCCTTGCGCCTGCTCACCGCCGGCCAGCACCCGGTTGGCCATCGTCTGCGCGTCGAACCCGAGGGTCTGGTAGGCGGCGGTGGTCGAGGTCGACATGTCCGTCGACCGGATCGTGAACTCTTTGAGCGCGTCGCCGGTCTTGTCCAACGCGATCGCGCCGTCGCCGGCGGCGTCGACCAGCAGCCCCAGCGACTGCTGGCCGGTGAACCCCAGGTTGGTGAAGGAGACGCCGTACTCGTTGAGGATGGCGGGCAGCTCGTCCCGCATCGCGGCGGGCACCCGCTGGTAGGCCGCGGTCATCAGGTCGAAGCCCTGCTCGGCGTCCTTCGCCAGCCCGTTGCGGATCAGCAGGCCGACCGAGTTGACCGACTCGGTCACGTCGGTGTCGAAGGTTCCGGCGAAGTTCAGCGCGGTGGCGGTGACCGCCTGCAGGTCATCCTCCGACGCGGTGCGCATGCCGTTGATGGAGGACACCACCGAGTCGATGGCGGTGGTGACGTCGGCCATCGACTCGCCGTAGGCGTCCCGGTACAGCGCACCGGCCACACGACCGGCAGAGCGGGACTCCTCACCGACCAGGCCCAGCCGGGCGGACAGCTTGTCGACGGCCTGCTCGTTGCCGACCGACTCCCAGAAGGAGTCGAACAGCGCAGCCCCGGCCCCGACGAACCCGGCCACCTTGGTCAGGCTGCTGCCGACACCGTCCAGGGTGGCCGACGCCTGGTCGCGGGCCAGGATGTCGAACACCAACGAGAGGTCAGCCACCTGCGCCACCCCCTCGCACTGCAGCCGCCAAGCGGTCCCGGAAGTCGACGAGCACGTCGGCGATGTCGGCGCGGATCTTCGGCGCTTGCCCTCGGATCGTCTGGTCGAAGAAGCCGACCGCGCCTGGAACCTGCTGCACCACGGTCGACCGGGGTCGACCGAACGTCGGGTGGGCCAACCGGCCGCTGTCGTTCAACCGCCGGTCGCTCTTGCCCTGCACGATCCGCACACCCACCGTCGAGCCGGACCCGGTCAGCACCGCAGCCCGCAACGGCTTGCGGGCCACCCTCCGGTTCAACCCACCCCGGGCGGGCAGCTTGCTGCGGGCCGCCGCGCGCACCTTGGGGATGACGGGCTTTGCCGCCTGCCGCACAGCCCTGTGCAGCTCCTTGCGCAGCTCGGTCTGCCCGGCGGCCTTCATCGCCTTGGACAGCGCCACGAAGTCCTCGGCGCCCTTGCGGCTGCGGGCGTTCTGCCCGACCGACTCACCCGCGACCACGCCCCACCCCCAGCGCGTCGTGCAGCTCGGCCCGCTCCCGCTCCTCAGCGGTGAGGAACCGTGGCGGCTCGGGCAAGGTGGCCAGGTGCTCGTCGAACCTGCGGCGCGCCTCGGCCATCGACGGCCACGTGTTGTCCTCCGGCCACCGCCCGGCCGCGGCCAGCACCCCGACGACCTGCCGCTCGGCGAGGATCTGCGCCTGCAGGTCGGCCAGCTGCATGGCCTCGGACAGGTCGCACACCTCGGCGACGGTCAGATCACCGAAGGGCCATCGGTGGCGTCCCGCGCCATCTGGACGAACTGCGCCCGGTCCGGCCGCCCGGACGCCTCCTCCCGGGCGATGACCCGCGAGGAGAGCTCGTCCCCTGAGTTCTCCGGCGTGACCGGCCGCCCACCCGAGGAGTCGGAGGGCGGCGGGGTAGGGCGGGCCGTCGGGAACGCGATCGCCACGACGAGCGGCATCAGGTCCCGCTTCGTCTGCGCCCGCTGCCGGGACGCCAGCGCCGCGAACCGCGGCCACTCGCCGTCGACGAGGGCGGCGCGGATGAGCCGCAGCGTCGCCGCGCTGGCCGCCAGCAGCTCGCTGTCGGGGCCGCCGACCGAGGCGTCGGCGAACAGCAGCATCTCGAACTGGTAGTCCTCGACCGGGCGCAGGTGGAACGTCTCGCCCATGAACTGGACCGGCACGCCGGGCGGCTCCTCGACGGCATCGGTGGGGACGACCTGGTCGTCGTCCCCACCGATGACCACGAACGCCTCAGACACGCGTGGTGCCCGCGCCCCAGACCTTGAACGGCTTCGCGCCGCCGGCGGGGGTCTCCATGTTCAGGGTGAAGGGGATGACCGCCTTGGCCGGGGCCTTCTTGAACGCCGACGCGACTTCCCCGCCCTGCAGGGTCTGGCGCAGCAGCATCCGCACGGTGGCGTCGGTGGACTCCCACATCGCCATCGCGCGGACCTCCTGGCCCGGGTCCGGCGGCTCGAAGCTGGTCAGCTCCGCGCCGGCCGAGCCGGTGGCGGTCAGCGCGGCCACGCCGCCGTTCAGCGCGCGGCGCAGGTTGGACAGCGTCCAGTTGGCCAGGTTGAACGCCAGCTTCCCGGCCCGGGAGACGGTGGCGTAGACGACCGGGTCGAGGAACTCGGCGACCTCGATGGGCTGCACGTTCACCGAGTAGGAGAATGTCGACCCGTCCTCGGTCGCACCCAGCGGCAGCCAGGCGGCCGGCAGGGCGTCGGTGAACTTCCCGCCCGCCACGGTGGGGGTGGGCTCGGCGGTGCCGATCGGCGCGAGCCACAGGAACCCGGGGTCGCGGAGGATGTTGGGGACGGCGGCGGTACCCGGCATCGCGGATCAGCCCTTCGGGGTGGTGTCGGTCCCGGCCACGGCGATCGCCTGGCCGGCCTTGCTGCTGGTCTTGGCGACCTGGTCGGTGCCGACCACGCCGCGCTCGACGTGGCTGACGGGCACCGGGTCGCCGGCGTTGAACGCCCGGGTGCCGTTGATGTCGATCGGGCCGAGCGCGACGTAGGTGCCGTACTCGGCCACCTGCGCCTTACGCAGCTCGTCGACGGTGCTGGGCTCGGACAAGGGGACCTCCTGGGCATGCGTGGGGCCCCGACGCCGGGCGGCGCGGGGTGGTCGGTTCGGGGCTTGGTTCAGGGGACGGCGACGGCCGTGTACTCCAGCGCGATCAGCGCTGTCGCGGAGGCGCCACGGTCGTTGAGCAGCAGCCCCACGTCGGCGGACAGTTGCAGCCGGGAGTGCCCGAGCAGCGCCCCGCCCTGGGTGTTGTCGGCCAACAGCCAGTCCTGCCAGTCGTCGAGCAGGTCAGCGAGCCGCTGCCGAACCTCCACGACGTCGTCACCGCTGCCGCTGCACACCAGCTGGCAGGCGATCGTGCCGTCCTCGCGGGTCAGGCCGTCGACCTCACCGTCGGGGGTCTGCGTCCACGTCGCTCCGGTCTCCTCGCCGGGGACGTACCCGACGGTGACCCAGGAGGTGAGGATGTCGCCGGTGATCGCTGGGCCGTCGAACGCTCGGGCGCTGGCCGCCGTCCAGGCGGTCAGCTTCGGCAGCTCGAGGACGTGCTGGGTGACGATCCGCGGCCACGCGAGGCGGGCCATCAGGCGAAGCCCGGCATGACGTAGGGCTCCATCAGCTCTGTGGCGCGGCGCGGGATGGAGAACACCGGTGCACTGACACCGTCAGCAAGGTCGGTGCGCAGCGTGATGCGCTGGGAGTTGTAGAGGTGGCGGCCGATCTCCAGCACCGCCAGCTCCAGCTCGGCGGGCACAGCGCCGCCCACGACCTGCACCAGCCACAGGCCGGCCTCGCCGGTGGCCACTTGCACCACGCCGGCCATCGGGTTGGTCGACACCGGGAGGACGGTGGCCCCGGAGGGCGAGGTCACGGTGCCGATGGTGGCCGAGAACACCGCCGGCAGGGCCAGCGCCCGGCCGCCTTCGGACACGACGGGCAGGGTCACCGTGCCGTCGACCCGGCTGGTGCGCGCGGCCACGTGCCCCTTCGCCGAGTTCAGGAAGCGGTCGAACTCGGCCAGCTTCGCGCCTGTGGGCACGCTGCTCAGGCCGCAGTACTCGGCCAGGTCATCGTGGGTGACTGCCACGTCGTCTCCCTCCGGTGAGCTGCGCGCGTCGCCGACGACGTTGAGGCCGTCGGCGACGCGCGTCGTGCTGGGCGGTCAGCGACCGGAGGTGAGCCGGTCGACCGCGGCGTCGGCGGCCGCCACGGCGGTGTCGACGACCTCGGCGCGCAGCTCGTCGAGCTCGGTGCCCGCCGAGGTGGCGTCGGTGGTCAGCGGCACCACCCGGTCGGGCTCGCCCTCGGGGGAGCCGATGATCGTCACCTGCGGGCCAGCGGTGACCGCGGCCTGCTCGGCCAGCCGCACGTCCGCGGCGGACACGGCCTGCTGGGTGAACTGCTCCCGCGTGGCGGCCCGGGCGACCGCGACGTCGACGACGATCTCCGGGTCGTACTGGTCGGCGGTGCCGTCCGCGCGCACCGACAGCATCGCGACCCGGTCGTGGTCCCCGCCCTCCGGCAGCGGGTTCACCAGCTCCGACGTCACCGGGACGACGCCGACGTGCTCGACCCCGGCCGTGTCGACGACGGCGCCGGGCTGCTCGACCGAGCCGGACTCCGACGTGGTGCCGGTGGCCTGCGCCCGCTCCTCGTCCGGGTCGGTGGTCGCCGTCGACGCGGTGTCCGGGCCGGTGGCCGGGGTGGCCTCGGCGGTCTCGGCGCGGGTGTTGGTGGCGGTCTCGGCGCCGGCGGCGCGGGACCGGGGGGTGCTGGTGGTGCCGGTGGCCTTGGCCATGACGTGCTCCTCGTGGTGGTGCGGATGGGACGTGCGAGTGGGGCCCAGCCGCAGGACCACCACGGGGCGGCCCTGCGGCTGGTGGAGCGACCCGACCGGGCCGCCCCCTGCGCAGCCCGCCGCCAGCGCCCGGTCGGGTCGCTGGCGGCGCTACGCGGCAGAGATCAGGACGCCGCGTGCTGGTACGCGCGGATGGCGGCCGAGTTCTGCACCGTGCCGTCCGAGCGCTGGAAGGCGACGAAGCCGACCTGGAGGAAGTCGGCGTACCGCTCCTGCAGGCGCAACACCTGCAGGTCGGACACGTCGCGGATGACGTACGAGGTCGCGATGTCACCGAACACGATCGACTTCGCGCTGGCCGCCGGCGCGGGCACGTGGTTGTTGATGACCATGCCGGCGCCGAGCAGCTGGTCGGGGGTGCCCGCCTTGATCGACGGCTCCCAGATCGGCCGACCGTCGGCGTCCTTGATCTTGCGCACCACCTTGCGGGCCGACTGCGACATCATCCAGTTCTGGTTGATGGCGTAGGCGATGTCGACGCCGTCCTGCACGTCGACCAGGTCGTCGTAGGTCACCGTGGTGACCTGCCCGGTGGCGCCCTGCTTGGCCACCGGGGCGCCGGTCACCAGCCCGTCGGGCTGGCCGGAGCCGGTGCCGACGGTGAAGTGCCGGTTCTGCACCCGACCGATCCGGTTGCCGAGGGTGCGGCCCAGCCACTGCTCGAGGTTGAACGCGGAGTCGTTGAGCAGCTGGAAGGAGACGCGGACCAGCTTCGACGTGTACATGTACGCGCCGAGGTCGTTGGTCCCGAAGGTGACGTCCTGCTCGGTCACCTGGGTGTTCTCGCCCAGGATCGCGCCCTCGTTGCCCGTGTCGTCCACGGTCGGCCAGGGCAGGGTCGCGCCGGTGTCGGTGGTGATGACCTCGGCGTACTGGCGCATGGCCGCGACGTACTGCATCTGCTCGACGATGCGGTTGCGGAAGGCCGGCGGCACCGTGTATCCACCCGCCGACCCGGTCGCGACACCGGCGGCGCGCAGCTCCTCACCGGACACGAACCGCTGCTGCAGCAGCTGCCGCTGCTCGCTGGTCACGTCGGCGATGCCGCGGCGCATGAACGCCCCGAACGCCTCGGAGTACCGGCGTGCGGTCTCCTCGTCGGCGTCGGGCTCGCCAGCGTCGCCGCCGCGCGGGGGCACGACGCCGCGCCGGTCGACGGCGTCCAGCTTCGCGGCGCGCGCCTCGTGGCGCTCGCGGGTCTCAATCTTCTCGCCGAGCTCGTCGAGCTCCTTCTCGGCCGCGGCGTAGGAGGCGCGCTCCTCCCCGGACCAGTCGTCCTCGTGCTCGATGAGCTTCTTCATCGAGTCCCAGACGTTGGCCCGCTTCTCGCGCAGGTCCTGCAGCGTGGTGGTCATGCGTTCGTTCCCCTCTTCCGCGTAGCGGAGACACCCGCACGCGGACGCGGCGGGAACCCGCGCGGCCTGGTGCCGGGCGGGTAGTCGGTGTGGAGCGGTCGGCCGGCGGCCGGACCGGTCAGGCGGTGGGCAGCTCGAGGCGCCAGCGCGCGGCCTGCGCGGCGGCGCGCTCTTGCGCGGTCAGGTGCTGCTTGCGGCGGGTGAGCGGTCGGTCCTCGGTGCGCGGGTCGTACCCGCGGTGCCGCTTCACGACCTCGGCGGCCTGGTCGCGCATCGCGCCGTCGGTGCCGGCGTACGCCGGGTAGGTGACCAGCGAGACGTCGTACAGCGCCGAGGCGGTGAGCAGCGTGCGGGTCTCCTCGCCGGTGTCCTCGTCGAAGAGCCAGGAGTCCTCGGCGACGTCGAAGCTGAACGACATCTGGGTGATGTCCCCGCGCCGCACCCGCCCGGCCCACATCGCCGCGTCCGGGTCGCCGGCGTCCCACTGGGCGACGGGGACCAGACCGCGGTCGTCGACCGACAGCGTCATCGTGTTGCCGTTGCGGGCCAGCAGCTGGTTCGGGTCGTGGTTGACCAGGAACGCGACCGGGTCGTTCAGCACGTCGCGGAAGAACCCGGGGTCCACCACCTCCTTGAACCCCCACCGCTTCGACCCGATCCACGTCGGCTCGTTGAACACCGCGGCGTGCCCGGTGAACTCCAGGACGTCGGCGCCTTCCTCGGTGGCGGCGCGGACCTCGGGGGTCTGCAGGGCCACGGTGCGCAGCTCACGCATCGGCGTTGTCCTCCTCGAGCTTGTCGACGACGGCGTCGTCGGGGTTGTCGGGCTCGGCCGGGCGCTGGACGGTGACCGGCAGCAGGCCCAGGTGCTCGATCGGGTCGAGCCCGACGGCCTCGATGACCGCGGCGGGGGCGAACCCGGACCGGATCAGCGCCGACGCTGCCTCGACGCGGCCCTTGATCGCGTTGTCGCTCTCGCCGAGCACCCCGAAGTTGAGCGGCCGGTACCGGATGTCGCCGCCGTCGACGGGCGCCTGGTCCTCCAGGCGGCGGATGTCGTTGGTCGAGTAGACGCCCAGCTCCCACATCGCCTTGTAGAAAGCGGCGCGGGCCGCGGAGTCACCGCGCAGCAAGCCCTCGACGACGAAGGACAGGTACTGCGGGGAGGGAAGCAGCCGGGACAGGCGCTGCTCGAACCGGGTCAGCCACGGGCGGAGGGTGAACACGACCAGCCCGATGGTCTGCTGCTCGATGCCCGAGCCCCACGACGTGGACCGGTCGGTCTGGAACAGCATGTGCGGGGGGATCCCGTACATCCGGGCGACTTCGTCGATCTGGAAGCGCCGGGACTCGATGAACTGCACGTCGGCCGGCGGGAAGCTGACCTGCTCGAACGAGACGCCGGACCCCATGACGGCGATGTCGTGCGCGGCGTTGAGCCCGGAGTGCTTGGCCTTCCACTGCGCCTTGACCATGTCGGCCTGCGCGGGGGTCAGCTTGCTCTCGGACTTCAGGATGCCCGACATCAGGTTGCCGGAGCTGAACAGCTTCGCGCCGAACTGCTCGGCGGCCAGCGCCATCCCGATGCCCTGCTTCGCGCACTCGATCGGCGACATCCCGACGACGCCGTCGAACCCCATCCCCGGCACGTGCAGGATCTCGTAGTCGGTGAGCGCGGTCGCCTCGTCCAGCGGGAACGTCCCGCCCGGCTGGCCGCCGCCCCAGTTGCGGGTGTCCAGCGCGTAGATCTTGCGGCCGTCGTCGGTGGCCCGGCCGGCACGGACCCGGTTGGGCACCAGCGGCCACAGCTCGCGGACGATCCCAGTTCCGTCGCGCACCTTCAGGTAGAAGGTGTTGCCCCAGGCCAGCGCGTGCACGAACGACAGCTCGAGCCACTCGAACCGGGTCAGGTCCGGGTGCGGCCGGTCGATGATCCCGGGCCGGTAGCCGAGCCGCTCCCGGACGCCGTTGGCCCCGTCGCGGTAGGCGTACAGCGGCAGCGACGCCGAGGTGCCCGCCAACAGCGCCACAGCCCGGTACACGGCAGGCATGGAGAACGCGGTCTTCGGCGTCACTGCCACCCCGGCGTCGCCCTTGGGCCCGACGAACAGGTCGGCCAGCGACGCCGAGGTGAGCGGCACCTGCGGGTTCTCCACACTGGCCCGCGACTCGGCCCCGCCCAGCAACGACGACAGCCAGGTCACGACGGCAGCACCGCCGGCGCCGCACCGCGGGCGACCGCCGCCCGGTAGGCCGCCCGAGCCCGGCGCCGGCGCACCAGCGCGGCCACCTCGGGAACGACGATCAACAGCGCGCCGGCCACGGCCAGTGCCCACGCCGACCACAGCAGGGTGCCGGCCACCGCGAGCAGGGTCAGTCCCGTCGTCTGCGCGCTCACCAGAACTGCACACCCCCCTCGTCCAGGCCGGCCAACGCCAGCGACAGCGCGATCACGGGTGACACGTCGCGCTCGGTGCGCTGGTCGAGCACCCGGGTGTTCCCCAGCTGTTTCCACGCCGAGTTGCGTACCGCGGTCAGGACGGCCGGCTGGTTGCCGTGCCGCACCGTGCGGTCGGTGACCGCGTCGGCCAGCGCGTTGTCGGCTTGGGCCTGCTCGTCGCTGGACAGCTCGATCGCGTCGGGCACGACACCGCGCGCGGCCCGGGAGACGCGCACCTCGTTGCCCCACTTCGCGGTCAGCACCTTGATGCGGGCCGCCACCCAGCCGGTGCCGGGCCGGTAGTCCAGCCGGCCGTGCTCGGTGCCGTCGTCCTCGACGGTCAGCATCACGTGCCGGTCGCCGTCCTCGCGGGACCAGGCGACCCCGATTGCCGACCAGGACCGGTCCGGCGCCACCGCGACCCCGAACACCAGCGGCTCACCCACCTCGGCGCCCGGGTCGCGCAGACCGTCCCAGGCGTCGACGTCGATCGCCGACGCGCCGTCCGCGTTGGGCGGGTCCTCCCACCAGGTGAAGAACTCGCGGGCGAACTCCATCGGGGCTGCGGCCAGTTCCTGCCGCTGGTCGACCATCGCCTGGTCGGACACCCGGCCGGCCCGCAGCGCCGGGGCGCACCAGCGCCACAGGTCGCGGTCGTTCAGCGCGCAGCCCGCTGTCTCGATCTCGTGGGGGCACATGTCGCCAGTACGGCAGGGCCGGAACGGTGCGCCGTGCTCGATGTAGGCGAGCCGGGGGTCGGTTCCGCTGCGGCCGCGCTTGCGCAGCGCCCGCAGCTGACCCGACCGCAGCATGCCGCCGGAGGCGCCGTAGCGGATCTGGGCGTCGTCCATCGTGACCAGCGTCGGAACCAGGGCTCCGAGGTCCTCGGGCTGCAGGTACATCGCCTCGTCGAAGGTGATCCGCCCCGAGGTGAACCCACGGCCCGACTTCCCCGACCGGGCGTGGAACTCGATCCGGCTCTCGCCGTCGAACTCCACGAACTCCTCGCCGCGCGACCACCCGATGTCGGTGATCCGCGCGGCGTAGTCCTCGTGCGCCTGCAGCCGCTGAACCAGGTCCTCGAACGTCTTGCGGGCGGTCTTCGACTGGTGCGCCGTCCAGATGTGCACCGGGTGGCCCAGCACCAGCACGTCCATGACGGCGGCCACGATCAGCGTCACCGACTTGCCGACCACCTGGCGGCCGCCGACCACGCAGAACGCGGCGCAGATCGGCAGCTGGTTGTCGTCCTCGGCGAAGATCGCGTCCCACGACCAGCGCTGGTCTTCGTCGGCGTCGAACCCGAGGTCGGCCGCGATCCCGGCGGCGATGTCGCCGTTCGTGGCCACGGTCCAGCCGGTCGCAGCCGACCAGCCCGGCGAGGTCTTCCACAGCGGCCCGATCGAGGTGGCCGCCGGCAGGGCGAGCGCGGCGGTCATCCGGTCTGCTCAGCCCGCGCTCGCCGCCGTTCGGCGAGCTGGTCGCGGTGCTTCTGCACCGCCGAGGCCGGCGCGTCGACACCCTTGAGCGCCCGGTCCATCGCCGCGCCCAGCTTCTCGGTCGCCGTCGCCCGGGCCGACAGGGTGTCGACCTTGGAGGCGGCGATGTTGGTGGCCAGCTCGAGCGCGGCCTGGCCCTCCCAGCTGTCCAGCCGACCGACGGCCGACAGCCGCTGGCGGACCTGGGTGACCATCGGGTGCTCGGCGCCGTTGTCGGCGGCCGCGGCCGTCGGGCGCCGGGTCGAGATGTCGACTGGATTCTGCCCGGCCGGCGCCGATAGGCCGGCGCGGTGAGCGCGCGACCGGCAGGTGGGCCCGCAGAACCGCGCCCGGGCCGAGGTCGAGGTCAGCGGCTTTCCACATGACTCGCAGTGACGATCGGGCACCGTCACCCCCTGCGTTGCAACGTTGCAACGCCCAATTCAGGGAGAAAACGCAAGCGTGGCGGGTCCTGCTCCGACCAAGATCGAAGTTCTGGCCCGCCCCCCCTGAGCTGCGGGTTCAGAAGCGGAGGGGGCTCGTCGCTGTCGTCTGCGGTGCTGGGCGCGGGGTCGGTGGGCGGGTTGGCGACTGGAGTGATCGGGCGTACCGCGCGGCCTCGGTGAGGTTGCACTGTGCGTGGCCGAGGCCCAGCACGCGTCCGCTTGCCCGGTCGTGGCACAGGTGCAGCTCTCGGCCCATCGAGGCGTGGATCCAGCGGGTCGGGCGGACGCACACGCGTTCGGCGCAGCTTCCGCCGCCCTGCCTGCGGAGGGTGGCCAGGTGCTCGGCGCGTAGGCGGGCGTGGGCCGCGTCGTACTTCCCGGAGCGGGGGCGACTGCGGGAGAACGGCATCGAGGTCACCTGCCTGCGGGCATGGCTGACCGACGCACGGGCCAAGCTACACGACTCGTCACTGCTCGTCACTGGTCATCGCTACTCGTCACTGATCACGATGTCCGCCTGCCCAGCCCGCGGTCTGGCCCAGCATCCGCTCGAGGTGGGCACGCTCGGGCGACCACTCGGGTGGGGCGGCCGGGCCGTGCTGGTGGGTGCCGCGGCGTTGGGTCGGGGCGTCGTCGACCTGCTGGCCGAGCACGTCCAGTCCCTCGCCGCGCCACCAGCCGGTCGAGCAGACCCGGCAGGTGACGTGCAGCAGGCGGCCGTCGCGGAGGGAGGCGACGATGGCGGGGTCCCAGTAGGTGCTGCCGTCGTGCTCGATGCGTTCGACGGCCAGGCCGAGGCAGTCGGGGCAGGCCTGGCCGCGGATGGGGCGGGTGGTGATGGCGTCGTCGACGTTGAGGGCCAGGGCGGTTTCGACCTGGGCTACCCATGAGCGGTAGTGGTTGACCCAGGAGTCGACGACGTGTTGGGGCTGGTGGCCTTCGGCGAGGTGTTCGGCCAGCGCGCGCAGGTTGGCGCGGAGGTCGCGGGGTCGGCGGCCGAGGTGGGTGCGGGCGACGGTGTCGGCGACGGCGCGGCGGGTGCGTTCGAGCAGCTGGCCGGCGGTCTGGGGGTCGATCAGCTGGCGGCCGGTGTCGTCGGTGACGGGGCGGTGGGTGACGGCTGGCGGTGGGGGTGCGGGCAGCGCGAGGTCGAGGTAGCGGACGCCGATGCCGTGGTGGATGAGGGCGCGGGCGGTGTGCAGGTCGATCTCGTGGAGCAGGGACGCCGAGCCGATGTCGAGGGGGGCGGGGGAGCCGTTGGACTTGGCGGCGCCGCCGTCGGTGCTGGTGGTGGCGCCGACTTGTTCCTCGAGCTGGGTGAGCAGGCTGGGCAGCACGGTGCGCTCGGTCCATGCCTGCCGGTCGTCCTTGCGGTGTAGGCGGTGGGGTTGGTCGCGGGTGAGTCGGTCGACCGAGGACCACAGGGTGCCGGTGTCCACGGTGTGCCGGGCGGGGTTGGTGCGGGGGGCGGTCACGGTGGGCTTCTCCGGTCAGTAGATCGGGTCGGTGGGGCCGGGGGCGTAGGCCAGTTGGGGTTCGGGGTCCCAGGGTTCTTCGGGTTCGGTGGGGCCGGGGTCGTCGTCCACCGGGTTGTGCACCGGTGTGGACACGTGTTCGACCGGGGTGCGGGGAGGTTCGGGCGCTGGTGGCGGGCCGGTCACCGCGTCGATCAGGCGGGACGCCTCGTTGCGGGTCAGTTCGCTGCTGCTGGTCAGCTCGCGTCCGACCATCGCCGAGCACCAGGCGAGCCGGTCGGTGCGGTCGCTGGTGCCGTCCTCGGAGAGCGCGATGGCCAGGGTGGTGAGCTGCCGCTGGGTGGCCATGGGCACCGGGATGGCGGCCAGCCGGGAGGCCTTGGCGGCGGCGATGGCGTCGGCGGTGGCCTGGCGTGCTGCGGCCCGGGCCTGCTCGCTGCCGCCGTTGCCGCGGGGCGGGATGGTCTCGACGCGGCGGTAGCCGGCGGCGAGCAGCTCGGTGGCGGCGCGGGCGGCGATGGTGAGGACGTCGGGGATCTCGTGGCCGGCGGCGCGTTCCATGGTGGCGGCGAGGGCGCGGACGGCGGCGTGGTTGGTGGCGACCTGCTGCTGGGTCATCGGGCACCCGCGACGGCGTCGAGGAGGTCGAGGTCGGGCCGCCAGAGGCCAAGAGCGCCGCGGGCGGGGACCGGGGTGCGGAGAGGGACGACCTGCTCGAGCACCAGGTGGTGCACGGCGGTACGCCGTCGGCCGCTGGTCTCGGTGTAGTCGGACTCGCCCCAGGGGCGGCAGCAGCCGGCGTCGGGGTGGGAGTCGACCAGCTGGGCGACGGCGATGACGGCGCCGCGGTCGAGTAGGGCCTGCTCCCGCTCGTCGTCGGGCTCGAGGGTGTCGAGCGCCTCCCACCAGTCCCGCATGTGCACCAGGTGGGCTTGGTCGATCGGGCGACCGGACAGCCAGGCCGTCCACGCCTGCAGCACCCGTTGGTCCTCGGCGCCTCGGATGGACCACGCCTGACCGGCGTGGATGAGGAGCTGGCCGCGGTGACTGGTGCCGCGGGATCGGTTCTCGATGAGCTTCCCGCCGTGGGCGATGGCCCATGCCCAGGGCTGCTTGACGGTGATCGCTCGCGCCTGCGTGTCGTCCGCGTTACGACCCGAGAGATCCCCTCGCAGCTGGTGTCGCTTCTCCGTTAGTCCGTCCGTCCGTCCGTCCGTGCGACTCGCTCCCGCGACTCGGTTGACCGACTCGGTAGGGCGAGCGAACCGAGGGAGTCGGTCAGGGGTGTCGGTCATGCCTGCTCCCTCCAGCAACCACAGTCGGGCCCGTGGTGGCGGACGCAGTTGCCCTTCTGGCCACCGATTCGCTGGGCGGCGCGCTTCATCTCGGTGACCGTGGCGAGCTCCTGCCGGTTCGCCCAGTTGTGGATCCGCCAGCCGCCGTCGTCCTCGACGTCGAACAGGCCGACCTGGACCAGGCGGTCGGCGTCGGCGGGGCGGCCGTTGACGCGGGACAGGGACGGGCGGGTGATCTGGCCGTCGGTGCCGTGCTTGCCGGCGTAGGCGAGGGCGCAGCAGTAGACGAAGGCGGCGCGGTGGCCGTCCTTCATCTCGAGCAGGGCGAGGATCTTCGGGTGGTCCGGCAGCGACGTGTCGAAGCGGACCCAGGGCAGGCTCACGCTGCGCTCCTTCCGGTGGAGGGGACGGCGCGGGGCCGTGGTGGGGTCGTGCGGGCGCGCAGGCGCTGCACCTGCCGCTCGTCGAGCGACAGGCGGTCAGCGGTCTCGGCGGCGGAGATGCCGCGTTCGGCGAGCAGGTGGACCGCGGCGTGTGCGGTGGCGCCGCGCACGGGCGTCCAGGCGCCTTCGGCAATGCGGTCGAGCACGAGTTCGTCGACGACGTCCTGGTCGTCGTCATCGAGGTGCGGGCCGGCGGCGGGGTCGTCGATGGTGTCGTCGTCCCACGCGGCCGGCGGCGGCCAGCCCTCGTGCTCGGCGCGGCGCCGAGCACGGGTGGCGCCGCACCCGGCGTGCTGGGGCTGGTCCCACAGCTCGTCGTAGAGCGCCGCGACCGCGCGGTGGGTGGACGCCACGACGACGTCGGCCGCGATGACCCGGGAGAAGTTGCCGGGCTCCATGCCGAGCCGGCCAGCGAGCCGGGACAGCGGGTAGCCGATGGCGACGAGGGCTTGCAGCCGTCGTCGGGTGCCGGTGCCGTCGACCTTCGCGCCGCCGAGAAGCTGGTCGGGCGCCGGGATCGGGACGGCGAGCAAGGCGCGCGCGACGTCGCCCTTAATCCGCCGGGGCGGCGGCTCCTGCTTCCCGTTCTCGCGCTTCCGGCCGTAGATCAGCCGCGACACCGCAGAGCCGTGCACACCGGCCACGGCGGCGACGCGCTTCCAGCCGAGGCCGGCGGCCTGCAGCTGCTCGACGTGCACGCGAGCCGGGCCGGCGTCGACCCACGTCGTGGTGGGCCGACCGTACGCCTTCGCCCGGGCGCGAGCGCCCTCGTACGCGGAGTTGGCCGCCGAGCAAGGCAGGCAACGGCAGCGGTCGAGGGCGTAGGCCAGGCGGGTGCCATGCTCGTGCTGGACACGGGGGTGCAGGCACGGCCGCTTCTCGCGGGCGGTCACTGCGGCGCCTCGCCGCTACGGTCGTGCTCGATGGCCTTGCTCGGGTCCGCGGTGCGCCAGTCCGGCCACGAGCGGGCCTCGTTGCTGAGGCGCACGGGCGGGTGGGCGCCGCCGCGGGGTCGGATGATGCCGGCGATGCCGCCGATCAGCCCGGAGGCGATGACGTAGCCGTCGCGCTCGTCGGTGCCGGGGCCGAACAGCCGTCGGAGGGCGGTCTCGATGCCGGGTTCATCGGCGTGGTGAACGGCGACCAGCAGGTCGCGGGCGATTTGCTGGTGCTCGGAGATGGTCAGCACGGTGGGTTCTCCTGATCGGTGGCGGGCCAGCGGGCGTAGATGCGGACCCCGGTCCGGTCCGGGGTCGCGGCGTAGCGCTTCTCGGTGGAGATGGAGACGACCTGGCCGTCGTCGACGAACAGGACGCCGGTGAGGCCGTCGAGGACGGCGCGCACCAGGTGGTCGAGGTCGGGGCGCACCGCGGGCAGGGGGCGGCGGACCGTGGTGCCGCGGGGCACGTCGAAGAACAGCGACAGCTCGACCGGCGTGTGGCCGTGCGCCGGCTCGCGGCCCGCCAGGGCCTCGACGACCGCGTTGCCGACCTTGGTGCGCCAGGGCTTCAGCTCGGCGGCGTTCGAGTGGACCAGCACCCCGCGGCCGACGTGGGAGAGCCGGCCCTGCCCGACCGGGTCCCCGTCGACGCGCACCTGGAGCTCGCTCGGCGCGGTCACCACCTGGAGCCGCCCTCGTCAAGGGACAGGGCGGCACCGAAGGTGAGGACGACGCCCACGGAGGCCGCGAGGCCTGCGGTCTGGCCGAGCGGGGCCCTGGTCGGCCCGGTGGTCCAGATCGCCAGCACGGCCAGCACCAGGGCGGCTATGAGGGCCAGCACCCCGAGGACGAGGGCGAGCCACGCCGCGGCCTTCTTCACGGCTGCTCCTCGGCCAGCTCGTCGGCGGGCACCCGGCCGCGACCCTGGCAGCGCTCGCACTCATAGTCGGCGACTGGGGCGAACCGGCCCGCCGGGGTGCGACCGTGGCCACCGCACCCCGGGCACTCGACCAGCACCGGGGCGGTCACCGGCCGTGCTCCTCGACGATCCGGCGAGCGACCCGCATGACGTCGTTGTCGAGGGTGACGGTGGCCGAGCGGTACGCGTGCTCGCCGCGCACGCCGGCCACCACGGCGCGGACCACCTGCATGGCGTCGTCACGCTGGTCCTGCAGCTCCTGCACCTGCACCGACAGCGGTCGGTCGTCGGCCATCACGCACCCGCCAGCTGCGGCATCGCCGCGCGCAGGGTCTCGACGGAGGCGTACTGCAGGTGCACCGTCGACACCGGCCTGAGGTGGCCCGGGGTGGGGAACAGACAGCCGTCGCCGTCGAAGTGGCCGTCAACGAGGACCGGGTCGACCTCGACGTCGATGACCTCGAACGGCCGACCGAACGCGTCGTGGCCGAGGATGCTGCCCGGCTCGATCGCCCCGCTCAGGTCGCCGCGGTAGTGCAGCACCCGGTACGGCGCCTCCCCAGCCACGATCTCGTGGGTGGCCACCCGGGGGGCGCTCACTGCTCGCCGCCGGCGGGCTGCTCGGCGGCGGCCGGCGCGGTGGTCTCGCCGGTCGCCGGGTCGACGCCGTCGGGGACCTCGTCGATGACCTCACCGTCGATGACGTCCTGGCCGTGGTCGATGCCGGCCGGGGTGAGGTCCACGCGGATCTTCTCGTCGGCCTCGATCGCGTGCGCCAGCTCGGTCGACTTGGGCAGCAGCTTCACCAGCCGCCGGATCATCGTCTTGTGGGCCATGCCCTCGAACTGGTCCCGCCACGGGCCGACGACGACACCCTCCCGGGTCTTTGCCATCGCGTACTGGTCGCGGTAGGCCTCCATCGCGGTGTGCGACATGGGCTCCGTGAGGGCGTAGCCGCCGCCCTTCATCCTGGCGATCGCGTAGTACAGCCGGGGCTCGCCGCGGTCGCCGTCCAGAGCCGGGTTGTGGGTGAAGGTGTCGCCCTCCAGCCCGTAGCCGAGCGCGAACTCGTCGTTCGTGTAGACGGTGCGCGCGGCGATCGAGATGACCCGGTCGGAGCGGTGCACGAGCTCGACGAGGCCCTGGTAGCCGATGACCAGCTGCGCCTTGAACGCCCCCTTCCGGCCGTTGCCGTTGTCGTGGCGGGAGTCCCAGAACGGCAGCAGCCAGCCGTGCCCGAGCACCCCGGGCCGCAGGCCGAGCTGGGCCATGGTCATGGCGCCGCCGAGCACGGTGGCCGGCACGCACTCGCGCAGCTTCGGGTTCTGGCTGATCGCGGTGATGACGTCGCGGACCAGCTGTGCGGCCTCCTGGCCCTTCGGCATGGCCATCTGGAACTGCTGCTCCATCTGCCGCACCTGGTCGACCAGGCCGGGCGGGGCCTTGCGCTCGGCGACGTCGGTGCCGGGCTGCTGCTGGCCGGCGCGGGCGGCCACGCGGCCGCGGAGGTTTTCGCCCATCAGGGGGTCTCCTTCTTCGGGTTGGCGACGCGCAGCACGCGGGCGCGGCAGGCGGCGTAGATCTCGGGGTGGTCGGCCTTGAGCCGGTCGATGTCGAGGCGCTCGACCTCGACGGGGCCGGTCAGTTCGGCCGCCAGGTCGGGCCAGCTCGCGGCCAGCGCGGCGGGGGAGAAGGCCCCGTTGCGCCGCCAGGTGACCAGCGGCTTGGCCTTCTTGTCGTCGGGGTCGGGGCCCTCGACCCAGCCCTCGGTGTTCTCACCGAGGAGCGCGCGGATCTCGTTGTCGAGCTCGGCCAGCCGCCGCTCGACCCCGGCCACCACGGTCTTGGCGTCGCGGCGCTGGGCGACGAGATCGGCGAGCCGCTCGCCGACGACGACGTCGGTTTGCTCGACCGCCCGCCACCGGGCCGCCAGCGCGTCGGTAGTGGCCGCGGTCCAGTCGATGGGCGGCTCGACGCCGGCCTGCACCAGCTCCCAGAACCTGGCCTCGACGGCGCCCAGGTCGGCGATCAGCGCGTCGTCGCGGACGACGGTGCGCTCCAGCCACGTCCGGCCGTCCTGCAGGCCGACGACGTGCGCGTGGGAGCGGCCGGTGACGGCGAGCTGGTGCTGGACCTGCACCTCGGCGTGGTCGGGGGTCTGCCCGTCCTCCCACTCCTCGGCGACGCGCCAGGACAGGGTCTTGGCCTCGACGATGCCGCCGCACGCGGCGAGCCGGTCGACGCTGGCCAGCTGCCACGGTCGGGCGAGGGACTGCATGAGCCCGGCCCGGCGGATCGGGATGCCCGTGGTGGCCGACCAGTGGTCGACGACGATGGGTTCGAGGAGCCGGCCGAGCTCCATGGCGTCGTTGTCGGGCTGCTCGGGGAGCAGGCCGCGCTTCTCGCACCACAGCTCGTAGGGCGAGGACCAGCGGTTGACCCCGACGACGGTGGAGGCGTCCGACGAGCCGAGGCCGGTGCGCCGGTGCTGCAGCCACAGCTCCCGCGGGGCGTCGGCCCGGAGCAGCAGCGCGGCGTCCGGGGACCGCCAGGGTCCGTCGACTGCCTCGCCGGGGCAGCCGGTCAGCACGGCGGTCATGCCGGCACCCCGACCGGGCGGCCCTCGATCGCGGTGACCCGCTGGGCTCGCACGCGGACGAGCCCGAGGGTGCCGTCGACGAACTCGATGAACCGCCAGGACCCGGCGACCAGCGTCACGGCGTTCGTGATCTGGTCGGCCAGCGCGGTGGCCTCGTCGGCGGTGAGGCGCGGCGACGTGTAGCAGAGGCCGCCGCCGACCCGGACCCGCACGACGTGCCCCGGGGCGGCCGCGGCCGCCGGGGTGGCCGTCACTGTGCACCGCCCCGGGCGCGCAGGTGCCGGCCGAGCAGCATGGCGGCGGGGACCGCGGCGGCGAAGTACGCCGCGGCGGCCACCAGCACCCACAGGACCGTGCTCACCGGAACGACCGACCCTGCGCGTGCGCCTTCCGGGCCCGGCGCCACATCGCCGGCGAGCCCTCACCGCCGACCCGGATGCCCATCACGACGTAGCCCTCGCGGGCGACGTGCTTGCCCGTCAGCTCCCCGGCCACGGTGCGCTCGATGCGATCGCGCAGCAGGGCACGCTTGACCTTGGTCACGGCAGGTCCCGGGCGGGGCGCGGGGTACCGAGCAGCACCCGGAGGTCGAGGTCGCCCTCGAGCTGGTCGATCAGCCCGTCGACGGCCTCGCGGAGCACGACGTCGGGCCGCTGCAACCGGTACCCGAGCTGCACCCGGCCGTCGCCGAGCCGCCACCGCAGGGACGCGACCAGCCGGACCGGCTCGGTGCCCTCGAACGGCGCCAGCGCGAGGGTGAAGGTCTGCGGGATCTCCAGGTCGCCGGCGGCCTTGCCCTCGATGCGCTCCTCGTACCGAAGCTGCACCTGCCCGTCGGAGAGCCGGGCCCCGGACTTCCAGTCGACGTTGCGGGAGCCGTGCAGGGTCTGCGCGATCTCCAGCAGGTCGGCCGCGGCCGGGTCGACGACGTTGTGCAGCCCGGCCTCGATGTGCTCGGCGAACTGCAGCTGGTCCAGCAGCTTTCCGTCGAGGCTCAGCCAGTGCTTCCAGTCGCGGGTCTGCTGCAGGGTGCAGACGGCGCGGTGGTCGCCCCACCCGGGCCGTCCGGGTTCGTCGCCATCCGGGTCGAGTGGGCCGTGGTCGTCGAGCACCGCCTCGAACAGGCCAGCGTCCGGCCGCACCCAGACCTCGGTGCCCGGTCCCTGGTGCTTCTCGACGTAGGCGATCAGCGACGGCACGGTGAGCAGCTCGACCTTGCCGGTCTTGTAGCGGGGCCGGGCCGCGTAGTCGTCGGGGTCGAGGAGCGTCTCGACGACGCCCTGCTGGCGCAGGGTGCGCACCAAGCTTCGGCCGTCGGCCAGCTCGATGGTCTCGACGTCGTGCTCGGCCGCGCCCAGACGCCCGGCCAGCTCGGCCGCGACGGCGCTGTCGGTCTTGGTGTCCTCGTACGGGTTCATCGGGCCCTCCGGGCGGACTCCGCCGCCGTGGTGGTGTCGGACTCGCTGGGCAGCCCGGCCAGCGGGAGAGACGGCTGCTGGGGGTTGGAGCGCGAGAGGTTGCCCTCGTCGGTGACGAAGAAGGTGGAGGCCCGGGCAGTGCGCGGGACCTTCACGGCGACGGACGCGAGGACGGTGACCATGTCCTCGCCCTTGGCCGGCTCGACCTTCAGCGTCAGCTGCAGCGTCCCGGCCTTGCGGACCTGCATCACCGCGTCCACGAGCTCCTGCAGCTTCTCGCTCATCTCGGTGTGCACGCGGCCCTTGTCGAGGTCGCGCACGGTGTCGGCGAACGGCCGGGTCTGCCGGTCCTCCGCCGCGGGGGTGTCGCTCATGGGGTGCCTTCCTGGGTGTGGTGGTGCGCGGGGTGGAGCGGGTCAGTGGGGGATGGGCTGCCAGCCGCCGTAGGTGAGGTGCTGGCCGCGGGTGGCGAGCACGGCGCTGACGACGACGACCAGGCCGACGACGAAGAGGGCGCGGTCGAAGCGGCCGGCCTGGAGGTCGGCGGCGAACGGCGAGCGGGCGATGCGGCGCAGGCGGGTGGTCACAGCGGGGCCGACGCGGTCAGGACGCTCCGGGGGATCCGGACGGTCGCGGTGTCGTCGCCGGCGAAGCTGGTGCAGGCGGCGCACACGCCGTCGGGGCCGTAGGTGTGGCCGGCCAGACGGCACACGATCGGCAGCCGACGGGAGGCCACCGCGCGGTGCCGGCCGACCTGGGCCGCGATGGAGCGCACCTGCGTGGCGTGGTCGATGACGCCGGGGTGCTGGATCTCGTACCGGCGGGTCATCGGGCCGACCCGCACGCCGGCGTCGCCGACGAGGCGGTGGCTGGTGGGGCGGTTCGGGCTGTCGTCCGGCGTGGTCTGGTCGGTACGCTGGCTGGTGATCACTGAGGCTCCTGGTCCTGGTGGTCGCGGCCTCACCCCCCGGCATGGGGGTGGGGCCTTCGTCTTGCTGGGGGGCGTGCCCCCGGTGCCGCCGACGGGGGACGGCGGCACCGGGGCGATGGGCCCGCGGACGGCGTCGCTTCCCCCGACGACCGGCCGCGGGGGTCTTAGGCCGAGCTGGCCAACCAGGGAGCGGCGCCCTCGTAGGGGCCCGCCTCGGCCCGCAGGCCGTCGACGTAGGCGACGAGGTCCTCGTGGGCGACGACGCGACGGCCGCCGAGCACGATCGACGGGATCGTGTTGCTGGTGATGAGGCCGTAGAACTTGGTGCGGCCCATCGAGAGCTGCGCGGCGGCTTCGTTCACCGTGTAGAGCAGGCGCCGCTTCTTGGCGTTGCTGTTCGTCGGAGTTGACCGAAGTTGACCGGGCACGACCGGAACCGTACGACCAGGGACGGTCAACTGCAACCCTCTCGGGTGATCGGCGTGTCTTGTGCTGACCGCAGTTGACCGATACTGTCCGGAGCTGTGCAGACCTGTTCGGAACTGACCGCGCCGTGGCAGACTCGTGAGGTGCCGCCTGATGTCGACCCCTACCGCCGCACCCTGCTGGGCCGATGGATCCGCGAGCGCCGCGTCGCCATGGGCCTCGGCGTCGAAGACGCCGCCCGCGCCGCGCACGTCGCGAAGAACACCTGGCGCTCAGCCGAGCTCGGCCAGCCCGTCCGCGACGGCAACCTCGGACGCATCGAAGCGGCCCTGCACTGGCGCCCAGGCACCGTGCTCGGCGCCCTCGAAGGGCAGATCGACGAGCCCCCGACCGCCGTTCCGCCCGCGGACGATGCGGTTCCTGTCGGTACCGGGGTGGATCCTCTCGACCTGTCCGACCTCACGCCGGAGGACCAGGCCTACATCCGCGGCCTGGCGGAGAGGTTGCGGCAACAGCGAGGGGAGTGATCGGTGCGCACGGGGGCGTACGACCCATGGCAGGACGCTGAGAGCCGAGCAGACCTCGACGTCGTCATCGACCCTGACCTGCCCGCCCGCCGCGGCGACGCCTGGTGGGTCCCGATGCTGCGCGCGATCGCGATCCGAGCGGACCTGCACCCGACCCACGAACGGTGCGTGCTCGCCCACGAGCTCGTGCACGTCGACGACGACGACCGGCAGCTCGCCGGCCGCGGCCCGGACGGCACCCGCCTCGGCCGCCGTCAGGAGCAGCGCGCCGACCGCACCGCCGCCCGACGGCTCATCCGCATCCGCGACCTGGTCGCCGCCGTCACCACCCACCCGACCGACCCGGCCGCGGTGGCGCACGAGCTCGACGTCACCCAGCACATGCTGCGCGTCCGGCTCGAGCACCTGCAGCGCGCAGAGAGCGCACTGCTCGCCGCGGCCATCCTGGAGGCCGACGCCGCGGCCTGACCCGAGGAGGGGCCATGGCGCGACGCGGAACCGGTGAGGGGTCGATCTACCCAGCGACCCGCGATGCCCGCGGGCGGCCGACCAGCTGGCGGGCCGCCGTCGTCGTCGGCTGGGTGGACGGCAAGCCGCAGCGGAAGTACCTGCGGGGCGCCACCCGGGGCGAGGTCGCCACGAAGCTGGCCGCGGCCACGCAAGCTCGGGACGACGGCGTGCTCCGGCCCGGCTCGACCCCGACGGTCGCCGAGTGGCTGCACCACTGGCTCGACGTCGTCGCCGCCGACCGGTTGCGAGAGTCCACCCGAGCCGGGTACGAGGGCCACCTCCGGCGGTACCTGGTGCCGCTGCTGGGCCGGCACCGGCTCGACAAGCTCCGGCCCGAGCACATCGACCGCGCCTGGGCCGAGCTGGCCGGGCGCGGCCTCGCGCCGGCGACCGTCCGGCAGTCCCACCGCATCCTGTCCCGCGCGCTGACGATCGCCGTCCGCCGAGGGCACCTCGCCCGCAACCCGTGCCAGCTCATCGACGGGCCGGCGGTGAGCCGGGCGGAGGTGCCGGCCCTGACCCCGGCCCAGGCGCGGTCGCTGGTGACCGCGGCCGCCGAGGACCGGCTGGCGTCCCGGTGGACGGTCGCCGTCGCGCTGGGGCTCCGCCAGGGCGAGGCGCTCGGCCTGGCGTGGGACGAGGTCGACCTCGACGCGGGCACGATCCGGGTGCGCAGGGCCATCCAGCGGCAGCAGGTCCGGCACGGCTGCGGACGAGCCGGTCAGGGGTGGGCGTGCGGGAAGCGCCGGGGCGCCGACTGCCCCCAGCGGCACGGCGGCGGCCTGGTCGTCGTCGAGCCGAAGTCGGCCCGGTCGCACCGCACGGTGGCGATGCCGGTCGAGCTGGTCGCCCAGCTGCGCGCCCGGCGCACCGCGCAGCTGCAGGAGCGGCTGGTCGCCGGCTCCCGCTGGCGCGGCGGCGAGCTGGGCGACCTCGTGTGGACTCAGCCCGACGGCGCTCCGATCGACCACCGCGCGGACTGGCAGGCGTGGCGAGACCTCTGCGACCGCGCCGGGGTACCGCGGCTGCGGGTGCACGACGCCCGGCACACCGCCGCGACGCTGATGCTGGTGCAGGGCATCCCGGCTCGGGTGGTCATGGGCGTGCTCGGCCACTCCACCATCCAGCTGACGCTTGACACCTACTCGCACGTCGTGCCAGAGCTGGCTGAGCAGGCCGCCGCGGCGATGAGCACGGCGCTGTGGGGGCCGTCGTGAGGCGCGGTGCTGCCACCGGTGCTGCCACCCCCGGCCCGGGCGATGGGGCCTGGGCCGGGGACGCGCTGGTCAGCGTGGTGCGCCCGGCAGGAATCGAACCTGCGACCAAGGGATTAGAAG
>NZ_JBAPLU010000028.1:0-43634 GCF_037083825.1 Klenkia sesuvii | reverse complement strand
GTCGTGAGGCGCGGTGCTGCCACCGGTGCTGCCACCCCCGGCCCGGGCGATGGGGCCTGGGCCGGGGACGCGCTGGTCAGCGTGGTGCGCCCGGCAGGAATCGAACCTGCGACCAAGGGATTAGAAGGCCCCTGCTCTATCCGCTGAGCTACGGGCGCTCGGCGTCGTCGATCATCCCACCCGCCCTACACGACCGGACGTCGACCGCGCTGGCCGTCGTCCACATCGGGGGGTGCTGTCCACAGATGTGCGCGCAGGCTCCTCGACCGGCCGGCGCGGCGCGAGGGTCGTGGTGCCGGCGGCCCTCGCCGGCACCACCCCTGGAGGAGCACCGTGAACGACACCCCGTTGACCATCGTCGGCAACCTCGTCGAGGACCCGCGCAGCACCGCGACCGCGAACGGCCGGGTCGTCAAGTTCCGGCTGGCGTCCAGCAGCCGCCGGTTCGACCCCCAGCAGCAGGCCTGGGTGCCCAAGAACGACATCTTCATCGGCATCGACTGCTGGGGTCAGCTGGCCGACAACGTCATGGTCAGCCTGCACAAGGGCGACCCGGTCGTGGTGCAGGGCGAGCTGCGCCTCGACGAGTGGGACACCGACGAGGGCCGCCGCTCGGCCTTCAAGGTCAAGGCCTACGCCGTGGGCCCCGACCTCGCCAAGGGCCGGGCGGCGTTCGAGCGCACCACGCGCATGGTCGTGCCCCCGCCGCTGACCGAGGACGGGGCGGTGCCCGACCTCGTCGACGACCACGCGCACGACCCGGCCCGCGGCACCGACCCCGACTTCGACGACGACCGCGCCGAGCGGGACCGGGCGGGGGCCGTCCTCGAGGCGGCGCTCGCCTGACCGGCCGACCGGGGCCGGGGACGTCCTCCCCGGTCCCGGCGCCGTCGGGGTTGCCGGGGGCTGGGAGACTGGACGACGGTGCGCAGCGCCGGCCCGTGGTCGTGCCCGGGTCGCCCGCGCCGACCTCGACCCGCACGATCCCCGAAGACGACGGAAGGCTCCCGTGGCCCAGTACATCTACTCCATGGTGCGTGCCCGCAAGGCGCACGGCGACAAGGTCATCCTCGACGACGTCACGCTGGCGTTCCTGCCCGGCGCCAAGATCGGCGTCGTCGGCCCCAACGGCGCCGGCAAGTCGACGGTCCTGAAGATCATGGCCGGGCTCGAGCACGCCTCCAACGGCGACACCGTGCTGGCCCCCGACGCGACCGTCGGCATGCTCCAGCAGGAGCCCCCGCTGAACGAGGACCTCGACGTCCGCGGCAACGTCGAGGAGGCCGTCAAGGACCTCCGGGCCGCGCTGACCCGCTTCGAGGAGGTCAGTGCCGCGATGGGGGAGCCCGACGCCGACTTCGACGCGCTGCTGGCCGAGCAGGGCGAGCTCATGGAGGTCATCGAGAACGGCGACGGCTGGGAGCTCGACAACCGCATCGAGCAGGCGATGGACGCGCTCCGCTGCCCGCCCGGCGACGCCGACGTGAAGGTGCTCTCCGGTGGTGAGCGCCGCCGCGTCGCGCTGTGCAAGCTGCTGCTCGAGGCGCCCGACCTGCTGCTGCTCGACGAGCCCACCAACCACCTCGACGCCGAGTCGGTGGCCTGGCTCGAGGCGCACCTGGAGAAGTACGCCGGCACTGTCGTCGCCGTCACCCACGACCGGTACTTCCTGGACAACGTGGCGCAGTGGATCCTCGAGCTCGACCGCGGCCGGGCCTACCCCTACGAGGGCAACTACTCCACCTACCTCGAGACCAAGGCCGCGCGCCTGAAGGTCGAGGGGGCCAAGGACGCCAAGCGCGCCAAGCGGCTCAAGGACGAGCTGGAGTGGGTGCGCTCGGGCGCCAAGGCCCGCCAGGCCAAGAGCAAGGCCCGCCTCGCCCGATACGAGGAGATGGCCGCGGAGGCCGACAAGTTCCGCAAGCTCGACTTCGAGGAGATCCAGATCCCGCCGGGTCCCCGGCTGGGCAACGTGGTCATCGAGACCGAGAAGCTGGTCAAGGGCTTCGGCGACCGCGTCCTCATCGACGGCCTGACGTTCTCCCTCCCGCGCAACGGCATCGTCGGCGTCGTGGGGCCCAACGGCGTCGGCAAGACCACCCTGTTCAAGATGCTGGTCGACCAGGAGGAGCCCGACGGCGGCGACATCAAGGTCGGCGAGACGGTCAAGATCGCCTACGTCGAGCAGAACCGCAGCGGCATCGACCCGGCCAAGAGCCTGTGGGAGGTCGTCTCCGACGGCCTGGACCACATCAAGGTCGGCAACGTCGAGATGCCCTCCCGCGCCTACGTCTCGGCGTTCGGGTTCAAGGGCCCCGACCAGCAGAAGAAGGCCGGCGTGCTCTCCGGTGGCGAGCGCAACCGGCTGAACCTGGCGCTGACTCTCAAGCAGGGCGGCAACCTGCTGCTGCTCGACGAGCCCACCAACGACCTGGACACCGAGACGCTCACCAGCCTGGAGAGCGCGCTGCTGGAGTTCCCCGGTTGCGCCGTCGTGGTCAGCCACGACCGCTGGTTCCTCGACCGGGTGGCCACCCACATCCTCGCCTACGAGGGTGACTCGACGTGGTTCTGGTTCGAGGGCAACTTCGAGGACTACGAGAAGAACAAGGTCGAGCGGCTGGGTGCCGACGCGGCCCGCCCGCACCGGGCGACCTACCGCAAGCTCACCCGCGATTGACGAGCGAGTGACACCTGGCTGCTGTCCGAGCTCGCCCGGGACCGCAGTCAGGTGTCACTCGGCGGGGAACCGCTGCACGAAGCGGCGCTGCGACCAGGTCTCGACGGCGCACGGTCGGTAGCGGGCACGCACCCACCGCACCGCGTCGGCGGCCGGCACGCCGTCCAGCACGGCCAGGCAGGCGAGCGCCGTCCCCGTGCGGCCGGTGCCACCCCGGCAGGCCAGCTCGACCCGCTCGTCGGCGCACCGGTCCAGCACCTCGACCAGCACGCGGCGCAGCTGCTCGGCGTCGCGGGGGAGCCGGAAGTCCGGCCACGGCACCCACTGCTGCTCCCACGCGACGGGAGCCGGTCGGCGGCCGAGCAGGTGCACCCCGACCTGGGGGAGCGGCCCGCCGGGAGCGGGTCGCGCCCCCCCCCGACCGCGGACCAGTCGCCCCGAGGGCAGCTCGACCACCCCCGGACGGCCCGGCGCCCACGTCATCGACAGGTCACCGGGTCACCGTAGGCGTGGGTCGTGCGGCAAGGTGTGCGCCCGTGAGGTTCTCGGTGCAGGTGCCCATGCGCTGGGCGGACATGGACGCCTACCAGCACATCAACAACGTGGCGTTCCTCGGCTACTTCGAGTCCGCGCGCGTCGCGCTGTTCTTCGACCAGCCCACCCACGACGCCGAGACCGGCATGCGCCGCGGGCTGGTCGTGCACTCCCACGAGGTGCAGTACCGGCGACCGGTGGTGTACGACGCCGAGCCGCTCACCGTGCAGATCTGGGTGTCGAACGTGCGTGCGGCCGCGCTCACCTGCCACTACGAGCTTTTCGACCACGGGGTGCTGGCGGTCACCGGCAGCACCGTGCTGGTGCCGTTCGACTTCGCGCTGCAGCGTCCGCGGCGGATCACCCCCGAGGAGAAGGTGTGGCTGCAGCAGTGGCTGGACGAACCGGCGCAGGGGTGACCGGCCCGGCTGGTGCCACCGCGGATGCCGCCGGCGCGCCCGTCGACGTGCTCGCCGCGGCCGACCCCGTCCAGGCCGTCCTGGCCGCCCACCGCACGGGCCGGCGCATCGCGCTGCGCACCTCGGGCACGACCTCCCGGCCACGCTCCGTCGTGCGCAGCACCGCGTCGTGGTGGGACTCCTTCCCCGCGGTGTCCGCGCTGGCCGACCTCGGCGCGGGCGCCAGGCTGTGGTTGCCCGGACCGCTGACCGCCTCGATGAACCTGTTCGCCGCCGTGCACGCCCAGGCGGTCGGCGGCCAGGTCGTCGACGACGTCTCCGCGGCCACCCACGCCTGCCTCACCCCCGCGGTGCTCACGACCGCGCTGGCCGACGGCACGGCCCTGCGCGGCCTGCGGGTCGTGGTGGCCGGCGACCGGTTGACCCGCGAGCTGGCCGACCGCGCAGCGGCGGCCGGGGCGCGGGTCGGGCACTACTACGGCGCCGCGGAGCTGTCCTTCCTCGCCTGGGGCAGCGCCGACGACGACCTGCGCCCGTTCCCCGGGGTCGAGGTCGAGGTGCGCGACGGCGTCCTTTGGGCGCGCTCGCCCTACCTCGCCGACGGCTACGCGGAGGGGGACGGCCCGTTCGTGCGCGACGCCCAGGGGTGGGCCACCGTGGGTGACCGCGGGGGGCGCACCGCGTACGGACGGCTGGTCGTGGCCGGCCGGGGCCACCTCGCCGTCCTGACCGGGGGAGCCACCGTGCTGGTGGCCGACGTGGAGGCTGCCCTCCGCGCAGCGGGGGCCGGCGACTGCGTGGTCGTGGGGGTGCCGCACCCGCGGTTGGGGCAGCTCGTGGCGGCTGTCGGCACCGACGCCGAGGCGCTCGCGGCCGCCCGCGCAACCGGGCTGCCCGAGCTGTCGGCCGCCCAACGCCCCCGCCGCTGGGTCCACCTCGACTGCTGGCCGCTGACGGCAGCCGGCAAGGTCGACCGCACCGCGGTCGCCTCGCTGGCCGCCCAGCCCCGCCACCCCCGAGCCGTCACATGACGGCCAGGACCCACCGCGGCCCCCGACCGGGTCCGAGCCATCACGTGACGCCCGCTGTGGGGGAGGGGCGGACGCCCGCGGAGGGGGACCGGTGCGCGTGAGCGACGCGCCCGTCGTCGTCGCGGCGCTGCGGTCGGCCATCGGGACGGCGGGGCACGCCTTTGCCTCGGTCCCGGCCGCCGAGCTGGCCGCACCCGTGCTCGCCGCCGTGGCGGCAGCCGTCCCCGTGGCCCCGGCCGAGGTGCTGCTGGGCAACTGCACCGGCCCCGGCGGGGACCTCGCCCGGGTGGCTGCCCTCACCGCCGGGCTGCCCGTCGAGGTGCCGGCGCTGACCGTCGACCGGCAGTGCGCCAGCGGGTTGGCCGCCGTGGCGCTGGCCGCCCGCGCGGTGCGCACCGAGCCCGGTCTCGCGCTGACCGGCGGGGTGGAGTCGGCATCGACGTCGACCCGCCCCGGCCGCGCCGTGTTCGCCCCGCCCGCCCTCGGGGACCCCGACATGGGACCCGCGGCCGACACCCTCGCGGCCCGGTTCGGGGTCACCCGCGCCGAGCAGGACGCCTACGCCGCCCGCTCCCACGCCCGCGCCGTCGCCGCGCAGCAGGCCGGCCGGTTCGACGCCGAGGTCGTGCCGGTGGCCGGGGTGGCCCGCGACGAACGGCCCCGACCCGGTCTGACCGAGCAGCGGCTGGCCCGGCTGCGCCCGGCGTGGGGCGGCACCGGCACGGCCGGCAACTCCTGCGGGGTCAACGACGGGGCCGCCGTGGTGGCGGTCGTCGACGCGGCCACCCATGCCGAGCTCGCCGTCCCGGGGCTGCGCGTGCTGGCGACGGCGACGACGGGGTCGGACCCGGCCCTGCCCGGGCTGTCCCTGGTCCCGGCCGCGCGGGCGGCGCTCGAGCGGGCCGGGCTGGGCCTCGACGACCTCGACGTGGTCGAGCTGAACGAGGCGTTCGCCGGTCAGGTGCTCGCCTGCTGCCGGGCGCTGGACCTCGATCCCGGGCGGGTGTGCCCGCAGGGTGGTGCGCTCGCGCTGGGGCACCCGTGGGGCGCGTCGGGCGCGGTGCTCGTCGTCCGGCTGTTCAGCCAACTGGTGCGGGCCGGCGGTGGCCGCTACGGCCTGGCCGCGATCGCGGCCGGCGGCGGGCAGGGTGTCGCCGTCGTGGTCGAGGCGGTCGGCCCGGTGCCCGGCTAGGCGGTGTCGGCGCCACGGGCGTCGAGGGCCTCGCCCACCGTGTGCGCCAGCTGCAGCACCGACACCAGCAGCGGCACCACCAGCCGCACCAGCGCCCGCGGCCCACGCACCCGGCCGCCCCGGGCGGCCTGGGCCTCGCGGATGCGGTCGGCGCGTTCGGCCACCAGCGGGATGAAGCGCAGCGCCATGGCCACCGCCAACCCGATGCGCGCCGGGCGCACCCCGACCAGCCGCAGCGGCGCGCACAGCCGCTCCACCACCGCCACCAACGCGGTCACCCGGGTGGTGGCGGTGACCACGGCGGCGGCCAGCACCAGCGCCAGCAGCCGGACGGCGGTGACCGCCCCGGTGAGGACGTCGGTCGCCAGCGCGTGGAAGACGAAGATCGCCACCACCCAGACCGCGACCACCCGGGCCTGCCGAGCCAGCACCGCCCCCGGCAACCGGGCCAGGAGCACGCCGACCAGCAGCACGACCGCCAGCGACGTGACGGCCACCAGCAGGGTCGGGACGACGAACACCACCGCGCCCAGCACGACCAGCGCCAGCAGCTTGGCCCCGGCCGGGGCGCGGTGCACCGCACTGGCCCGGGGGACGTACAGGGCCAGCGTCACCGGTCGGCCATGAGCGCGCGGTAGGCCGACAGGGCAGGCGTGGGACGGTCGTCGGCGACCACCCGGCCGCCGTCCACCACGAGCACGCGGTCGAAGCCGGTCAGCAGCTCGAGGTCGTGGGTCACGACGACGACCGACTGGTCCAGCCCGGCCACGACCCCTGCGATGCGTCGGGCGTTGACCAGGTCGAGCAGGGTGGTGGGCTCGTCGAGCACGATGCGCGCCGGGCGCATCACCAGGACGCCGGCGACGGCCAGCAGCTGCTTCTGACCGCCCGACAGCAGGTGCGCGGGGTGGTCGGCGTGCTCGGCCAGGCCGTACCGGGCGAGCACCTCCGCCACCCGCTCGGCGCGCTCGTCCGCCGGGACGCCCTGGTTCTCCAGGCCGTAGCCGACGTCCTCGGCGACGGTGGGGTGCACGATCTGCGCGTCGGGGTCCTGGAAGACGAAGCCGACCCGGCGGCGCACCTCGCGGGCGGCAGTGGCGGTGTCCAGGCCGTCGACCAGCACGCGGCCCGTGCTGGGCACGACCAGGCCGTTGAGCAGCCGGGCGAACGTCGACTTGCCCGAGCCGTTCGCCCCGACCACGCCGATGCGGTGCTCGGTCAGGTGCAGGTCCAGGTCGCGCAGGACGGTGCGCCCGCCGTAGGCGTGGCCGACCCCGAGCAGCTCGATGCCCCGTCCGGGGTCGGGTTCGGGTGCCGGTGCGGCCGTGCGCCGCCGCCTCACGGCCGGGTGGCCTGCCGGGGCCGCTCGATCACCGGGTAGGACTTCCGGACGGCGACGGCGAGCACCGCGGCGACGACCGCCTTCACCAGGTCGCCCGGCACGAAGACCGCCGAGCCGGTGGCGGCAGCGCCCAGCGGGGTGTCGGAGTACAGGCTGATGAACGGGATCCCGATGGCGTAGACGACACCGATGCCGCCGACCAGCGTGGCGACCAGCGCGGTGGCCAGGTTGAGCCGTCGCCAGAACAGCTCGACCAGCAGCCCGGTGACCAGGGCGCCGATCGGCCACGAGTAGAGGAACCCGGCGCTGGGCCCCACGAAGACCGACAACCCGCCGCGCCCGCCCGACAGCACCGGGAGGCCGACGGCGACCAGCACCAGGAAGAGCAGCAGCGCCAGGAACCCGCGCTTGGCGCCGAGCACGGCGCCGGCCAGCATGACGCCGAGGGTCTGCGCGGTGATGGGCACCGGCAGCGCGGCGACCGGGACGGCCGGCAGCAGGCCGAGCACCGCGGTCAGGGCGGCGAACAGCGCGACGTAGGCCAGGTCACGGGTCTTCATCGGGGTCCTCCGGACGGTGCGGGTGTCGACCGCGGAAGGTAGCCGAGGCCTGCGGAGCGGAACGTCACCGGGCTGACCTGGGGGTTACCCAGCCCGATTGCACGGGTGCGCAGCGTGAGGTTGTCTGGGGTCCACGGGGTCCGCGACGAACGGCGAAGAGGGAATGGCGTCCGCATGGTGGTCCTCGTGGTGGCAGCGCGTGCTGTCGGCACCAGCGCCCGCCGTGCGGCCGGCCGATACCCCCACGGCGCCCCAGCCCGCCCCCGACGTCCCGACCGGTGACGTCCCCCCACCCGGTGCCGCGCACCCGCGGCACCACCCCACCGAGAGGACAGGAGCCCTTCCCATGGCCCAGCTGGACACCGTCATCGCCTCCCTGCTCGAGATCGACGGAGCCAACGGCGCCGCGATCGTCGACGCCGACAGCGGCATGGCCCTCGCCGCCGGGGGCAGCCCCGGTTTCGACCTGAACGTCGCCGCCGCGGGCAACTCCAACGTGGTGCGCGCCAAGCTGCGCACCATCGGCGACCTCGAGCTGGACGACGAGATCGAGGACATCCTGATCACGCTGAAGGGTCAGTACCACCTCATCAACGTGCTCAAGGGCGCCGGCAACAGCGGCCTGTTCATCTACCTGGTGCTCAACCGCACGACGGCCAACCTCGCGCTCGCCCGGCACAAGCTGCGCAGCGTCGCCGCCACCGTCAGCGTCTGACCCTCTTCGCTCCCGCCCAGCGTTGATCAGGGGGGGTGCACGACGTTCTGTCCCCCGCCACCAGATCTCGTGGCGGGGGACAGAACGTCGTGCACCCCCCTGATCAACGCTGGGCGGGGGGCGGGCTGGTCAGGCGGGGGTGGCGACGGCGCCCAGGATGCGGGCCCGGACGTCGGGCAGCGCCATCTCGTGGGTGTCCAGCCACTCCTCGACGACGCCGTCGGCCACCACGCCGATGCGGTCGCAGACCTCGGTCAGCTCGTCGGGGTCCACCGACACGACGACCACCGAGCGGCCGTGCGCGGTGGCGTCGTCCAGCAGCCGGCGCACCTCGCGGCGCGAGCGCAGGTCCAGGCCGCGCGTCGGCTCGTGCACCACGACCACGTCACCGTCGGTGGCGGCCATCCACCGGGCCAGGGCCAGCTTGTGCTGGTCGCCGCCGGACAGGGCACCGAACACCGTGCGGATGCTCGTGGTGCGGACGTTCATGCGGTGCACCGTGTCGATGACCCCGCGCAGGGTGGCGATCTCGGTGCGCAGGTCCTCGGGGCGGCCCCACTCCTGGCTGGTCAGGGTGCGGGCGATCGTCTCGCCGGGGTCCACGCCGTAGGCGTCGTCGTCGGGCCGGTAGGCGGCCAGCCGCAGCGGCGCCGAGCCCGGGTCGGCCGGCACCGGGCGCTCCTGGCCCTGCAGGGCCACCCCGTCGCACTGCGCGGGGATCTCCCCGGTGAGCGCACCGGCGATCTCCTGCAGGCCCGAGCGGCGCCGTCCGGTCAGCCCCAGCACCTCGCCGCGGCGCAGGCGCAGGTCCACCCCGCCGGGGCTGCCCGGCACCCGCAGGTTGCGCACCTCCAGGGCGAGGTCGGCCGACGGCTGGGGGCGGGTGGTGGTGACCGGCCCGAGCGCGGCCGGGGAGCCCTCCGGTGCTCGGCGGGCCTCGGGGATGACGACGGGGGCGGCCGCGCGGGTGCCCCACGGCCGCGGCTCTGCGGGAGCGACCCCGTCGAGGGTGGCCACGGCCAGCCCGGCGGCGTCCAGCCCCGCGGCGGGGGCGTCCAGCGCGATGCGACCCGCGCGCAGCACCAGGACCCGGTCGACGACCTCGAGCATCTCGGGCAACCGGTGGCTGATGTAGAGCACCCCGCGCCCCTGGGAGCGCAGCCGGTCGGCGATGGCGTGCAGGCCCACGACCTCGCTGGGGGTCAGCGCCGCGGAGACCTCGTCCATGACCACCACGCGGGTGTCCTCGGCCAGCACCCGGGCGGCCTCGACCAGGCCGTGCACGAACCGGGGGACGTCGGCCACCAGCTGGTCGGGGTCCAGGTCCAGGCCGACGTCGGCCAGCACGGCCCGGGCCCGGGCGCGGACCCGGGCGTCGGGGGCATCGGCCAGCTCGGTGTCGCGCAGCACGGCCCGGGCCACGGTCAGCTCCGGGTCCAGCCGCACCAGCTGCTCGACCGCGCCCACGCCCAGGTGCCGGGCGTCGGCGGCCGACAGCGGGGCGTAGGCGTGCCCCAGCACGGTCATGCGCCCGCCGTCGGGGGCGTAGCGGCCGGCCACGACGTCGCCCACGGTGGACTTGCCGGCCCCGTTGGCGCCGACCAGGCCCACGACCTCGCCCTCGCCCACCGAGAAGCTGACGTCCTGCAGCACGCGTCGGGCCCCGTAGGCCTTGACCAGGCCCTCCACCTGCAGCAGGTCCATCGGTGGTGAGCCTCCCGGAACGGACCCGGCGAGCCGGCCCCGACGTCGTCCCCCGTGACGGTGAGTGGTCACCCGAATGCTACCCGCGGCGGGGGCGGTCGCCTCCCGGGAGGCGACCACCGCCCCCGGTCAGGCGGTGGTCAGGCGGTGGTCAGGCGGGGGTCAGGCCTGCAGCCACACGGCGGCGTCGTCCGGGAGCTGCCCGTCGGCCGCGTCGGCGCTGGCCAGCAGCACCTGGCCCTCCGGCAGCGGCACCGGCCGACCCGACAGGTTGAGCAGCAGCACCAGGCCGCTGCCGCGACGGAACGCCAGGCATCCGTCGGGTGCCGGTACCCACTCGAGCCCGCCGGAGACCTCGCGGCGCAACCGCAGCGCCGCCCGGTACAGCGACAGCATCGAACCGGGGTCGCCGTCCTGGGCGGCGGCGGTCAGCCCGGCCCAGCCGCCGGGCATCGGCAGCCACGTCGAGGCGCCGGTGGTGAAGCCGTACGGCGGTTCCGTGCCGCTCCACGGCACGGGGATGCGGCAGGCGTCGCGGCCGCGCTCGGTGCCGCCCGAGCGGGTCCACACGGGGTCGGTCAGCGCCTCGTCGGGCAGCTCGACGTCGGGCATGCCCAGCTCGTCACCGTTGTAGACGAACGCCATCCCGGGGAGCGCGAACTGCAGCAGCGCCGCCGCCCGTGCCCGCCGGGTGCCCACCTCGCCGCCGCCGTAGCGGGTGACGTGCCGCGGCCGGTCGTGGTTGGACAGCACCCAGCAGGCCGGCGCCGGGGTGGCGCCCACCGCGTCGAGGGAGTCGGCGACGGCAGCGCGCAGGTCGGCCAGCGCCCAGTCGGCGGTGAGCAGCCGGAAGTTGAAGGCCGAGTGCAGCTCGTCGGGGCGCAGGTACCGGGCCAGCCGCTCCTCGCTGGACACCCACACCTCGCCGACGGTCATGGCCCCCGGGTACTCGTCGAGCACGCGGCGGACCATCCGGTGGATGTCGTGCACGCCGTCCTGGTCCAGCCGCGGGTCGTCGGGGCCGTGGTCGTCGAAGATCCCCGTCTCCTCGTCGAAGGTGACGTCGGGCAGCCCCGGGGCCTTGGCCATGCCGTGCGCCACGTCGATGCGGAAGCCGTCGACGCCGCGGTCCAACCAGAAGCGCAGCGTTTCCTCGAGGTCGGCAAGGACCTCGGGGTGCGTGAAGTCCAGGTCGGGCTGCTCGGGTGCGAACAGGTGCAGGTACCACTGGCCGTCGGGCACGCGGGTCCACGCCGGGCCGCCGAAGATCGAGGGCCAGTTGTTCGGCGGCTTCGTGCCGTCGAGGCCCGCGCCGTCGCGGAAGACGTAGCGGGCGCGCTCGGGGGACCCGGGGCCGGCGGCGAGGGCCTGGGCGAACCAGTCCCGCTGGTCGGAGGTGTGGTTGGGGACCAGGTCGATGGTGACCCGGATGCCCAGCGCGTGCGCCTCACCCAGCACGCGGTCGAACTCGGCCAGGTCCCCGAAGACGGGCTCGACGTCGCGGGGGTCGGCCACGTCGTAGCCGTGGTCGGCCATCGGCGAGGGGAAGAACGGGTTGATCCACAACGCGTCGACGCCGAGCCGGGCGAGCTCGGGCAGCCGCGCCCGGAGCCCGGCGAGGTCACCGACGCCGTCGTCGCCGCCGTCGGCGAAGGAGCGGATGTAGACCTGGTAGAAGACCGCGTCGCGCCACCAGTCAGTGGGCGCGGGGATGGGCGCGGGGATGGGCGCGGGGATGGGCAGGGTGCTGGTCACGGGGTGCTCCTGGGGGTGGCGGAGGGGCACGCCGACGACGCTGTCAGCGGGTGGTCGGGGGACGCTCAGGGCGCGAGGTCGGTGGGTTCGTCCCACCGGTTCTGCATGCTGCGGGCGGCCATCTCGAGGTAGCCCCAGAGGGCCGCGTCCTGCTCGGGCGTGAGCTGCAGGGAGTCCACGGCGGCACGCATGTGCCGCAGCCAGGCGTCGCGCTCGCGACCGCCGATGGCGAAGGGGGCGTGCCGCATGCGCAGTCGGGGGTGCCCGCGCTCCTGGGAGTAGGTGGTCGGGCCGCCCCAGTACTGCTCCAGGAAACGGCGGAGCCGCTCCTCGGCGCCGTCCCAGTCGTCCTGCGGGTACAGCGGTGCCAGCACGGGGTCGGCGCGCACCCCGGCGTAGAAGTGCGCGACCAGCGCGCGGAAGGTGGGTGCGCCCCCGACCTCGGCGTAGAACGTGCGTGCCGAGGGCAGCGGGCGGCTCGACTCGCTCATGCCCTCGATGGTCCCGCAACGACGACGCCGGCGGGCGGTCGGGTGCGCAGCAGGCCCAGCAACGGCGGGACCACCAGCGGCAGACCCGCCACCCCCGCCACGAGGACCACGGTCGTGGCGTCCAGCACCCCCGCGACGGCGCCCGCGGCCAGGGCGCCCAGGCCCTGGACGCCGGACATGCCCGCGCTGGCCACCCCGAAGGCCCGACCCCGCGCCGCCGGGGGCACCGCCGCCACGAACGCGACGTTCAGCGGGATCAGCCACGCACTGCCCGCGCCGGAGACGGCCAGCAACCCGGTGAACAGCGCCACCGCGACGGCGCCCTCCAACAGTCGCCCGGCCAGGCCGGCGGCGGCCAGCGCACCCACCGACAGCAGCACGAGCGGGACCAGGAGCCGCTCCCGCAGGTCGGGCGGGCAGAACCGGCCGACCAGCACGCTGCCGACGACGGCGCCCACCGGGTGGGCCGCCAGCACCAGGCCGACCGCCGACTGGTCGCCCACCAGGTCCGCCGACAGGGCGGGGGCGATGCCCTCGTGGGCGTTGGTGACCAGCGTCCCCAGCCAGAGGAGGCCGACGATGGCCAGCAGCCGCGGTGTGGTGAGCACCAGGCGCAGCCCGGCGGCGACGTCGGCGGCCACGCTGGTGGGCGTCGCGCCGTCGACGGCGGCCGCCGGGGCGGGTCGGGCGCGCAGCCCGCCGGCCAGCCAGAGGCCCGAGAGCGCGAACGTCGCCGCGTTGACCAGCAACCCCACCGACGGCGACAGCGTGGTCACCAGCACCCCGCCGAGCAGGAAGCCCACGACCTGGGCGCCTTGCAGCACGACCCCGCCCAGCGACATCGCGACGGCGTAGCGGTCCCCGGTGAGCACGTCGGCGGTCAGCGCCGAGCGGGCCGCCTCGTAGGGCGGGCTGGCCAGCGAGACCAGCAGCAGCAGCACCAGGAGGGCGGGCAACGGCATGCCGGGCACTGCCATGAGGGCCACGAGCAGTGCCCGCACGAGGTCGCTGACCACCATGACCCGGTGCCGGGGCAACCGGTCGGCCAGCGCCGCCAGCACCGGTCCGGCGAGGATCCAGGGCAGGTAGCTGATGGCGAAGGTGAGGGCACCCAGCACGGGGGAGCCGGTGCGCTGGAAGACCAGGACCGTCAGCGCCAGCCGGGCGAGCATCTCGCCGACGGTGGCCAGCACGTAGGACCCGAACAGCGGCCGGTACTCGGCCACCGCGAAGACCGAGCCGTACGTCGCCGGCCGGCCGTCGCGGACGTCCTCCGGTGCCCGGTGGCTCAGGTCGGACCCGCCCCGGTCAGGGCCGGGGTGACCGGGATCCGGATGCCCTCGGCGGCGAACCGCTCCTGCAGCCGCAGCCGCAGTTCGCGGGCGACCCGCCACTGGTCGGCGTTGGTGGAGCGCACCTGCAGCCGCATCACGATCGCCTGCGGGGTGATCGACTCGACCCCGAGGGACTCGGGGGCCCCGAGGAGGACGTCGGCCCACGCGGGCTCGGCGTGCACGACCTCGCCGACCTCCTGCATGACGGAGCGGCAGTGCTCCAGGTCGGTGTCGTGGGTGACGGGCATGTCGATGACCACCTGGGCGTAGCCCTGGCTCTTGTTGCCCACCCGCAGCACTTCGCCGTTGCGGGCGTACCAGACGACGCCGTTGATGTCGCGCAGCCGGGTGATCCGCAGGCCCACGGCCTCCACGGTGCCGCTGGCCTCGCCGAGGTCGACCACGTCGCCCACCCCGTACTGGTCCTCCAGGATGATGCCGATCCCGGCGATGAAGTCCTTGATGAGGTTCTGCGCGCCGAAGCCCAGCGCCACGCCGACCACCCCGGCCGAGGCCACGATGGGGGCCAGGTTGATGCCCAGCTCGCCCAGGATCATGACCACGGCGATGAAGAACACGACGATGGAGGCGAAGCTGCGCAGCACCGAGCCGATGGCCTCGGCCCGCTGGGTGCGCCGGGCGGCGACCTGCTCCACCACCTGCTGGTGGTTCTCGCCCTTCGCCCGGCGCGGCTTGAGGATCGTCGGCACCTGACCGGTGGCCGTGCGCTCGGTGAGCCGGCGGATGCCTCGGTTGACCACGGCCCGGGCCACAGCGGCCACCAGCACGATCAGCACGATCCGCAGCGGGGTGGCCACCAGTGCTTGGGCGTTGGCGGCCAGCCAGTCCAGGCCGAACCAGCTGTAGAGCTGGGCGCACAGGGACGAGGGGTCGGCGGTCACGCAGTCGGGCACCACGGCGTCGGACGCCGCGGCGGTGACGGACAGTGCAGTGCTCATGACGGGGGAAGTCTCCCAGGTGGCTCGAGAGGAGGGGTCGAGGCGGCCGGTCGGCGTGGCTCAGCCGGCAGCGGGCTCGTCTGGGTGCTCCTCGACGAGCCCGGTGGCGGCGGCCAGGAAGGCCAACTGGTCGGCGGCCAGCTCCACCGTACGGCTCACCGCCCGGGCCCCGTGGCCGACCGACAGCTCGCGGCGGAGCACCACCGGCGCGTCGGAGGAGGTGGCGTGCTGCAGCGCCGCGGCCAGCTTGCGGGCGTGCAACGGGTCCACCCGCGTGTCGGACTCGAAGGTGGTGAACAGCACGGCCGGGTAGGCGGTCCCCACGGTCACGTGGTGGTAGGGCGAGTAGCCGAGGAGCCACCCCAGCTCCTCGGGGTCGGCCGCGGTGCCGTACTCGTCGTTCCAGGTGCGGCCCAGACCGAACAGCTCGTACCGCACCATGTCCAGCAGCGGTGCGCTGCAGACCACCGCGGCCACCAGGTCCGGGCGCTGGGTGGTGGTCGTGCCCACCAGCAGGCCACCGTTGGAGCCGCCGAGCACCCCGAGCTGCGCGTGCGTCGTCCAGCCCTCGCGCACCAGGTGCTCACCGGCGGCGGCGAAGTCGTCGAAGACGTTCTGCTTGCGCTCGCGCATGCCGGCGCGGTGCCACTCCTCGCCGTGCTCGGAGCCGCCGCGCAGGTTGGCCACCGCCCACACCCCGCCGGCGGCCACCCAGGCGAGGGTCTGCGCGCTGTAGGCCGGGGTCAGCGACACGTTGAACCCGCCGTAGCCGTACAGGACGGTGGGCCGCGGCCGGTCGGGTGCGCCGGCCCGCGCGACGACGAACAGGTGCACCGGGGTGCCGTCGGCCGACGTCGCGTGGGTCTCGGTGACCACCACGTCCGGCACGGCGCCGGCCACCGGCGCCCGCTCCTGGTCGACCAGCGAGGTCGGGGTGGCGGCGTCCCAGCGCAGCACCGACGGCGGGGTGGCGTGGTCGGTGTAGCCCACCCAGGCCGTGCGGCCGCCCTCGGGCGGGCTGCTCACCCCGGCGATCGACCCCGGTGGGACGGCGACGTCGGCGACCTTCCCGGACCCGTCGGCAGCCCACACCGACAGGCGGTCGGTGGCGTCGACGGCGTGCACGGCCAGCACCTGCAGCGCCCCGTCGGCGGCGTCCACGAGCGCGACGTCGGTCAGCACGGCGCCCTCGACCTGCGGGACGACGACGGTCCAGCTCTCCGGCGCCCAGGACGCCGGGTCCGCCGGGTCGGCCACGGCCAGCCGCCCGCGCGGCGCGTCGCGGTCGGAGAACAGCCACAGCCGGCCGTCGCGGGCCACCCACGCCGAGGTCTGCGCGTCGACCCCCACCTGCAGCGGCCGGAGGACGCCGTCGCCGTGCAGGTCGGCCAGCCAGACGTCGTCCCGCGGCGCGGTGCCGGCCGAGGCGGAGACCACCAGCCAGCGGCCGTCGGACGACGTCCGCACGCCGTAGTAGTTCGTCGGGTCCAGCCCCTCCCCGTGGACCAGGACGTCGGACGACGGGTCGGCACCCACCCGGTGGAGGTAGACGCGGCGGTGGAACTGCTCCTCACCCGCCGGCACCTCCTCCGGCGCCAGGCGGCGGACGTAGAACAGCTCCTCCCCACCGGGCAGCCAGGCGACGGGGGAGTAGCGGCAGCGGTCGACCGGGCCGTCGAGCAGCTCCCCGGTCGCCACGTCGAGCACGTGCAGCAGCGACTCCTCGTCCCCGCCGACCGAGACCTGGTAGGCCAGGCGCGTGCCCTCCCACGACGGCGACCAGGCATCGAGCGTGGTGGTGCCCGCGGCGTCGAGGGCCATCGGGTCGACCAGCACCCGCGCGGTGCCGTCGGGCTCGCGGACCCGCAGCACCGCGTGCTCCTGGCCCGGGTCGCGGCGGGTGGAGAAGGCCCGGTCGGCCCGCTGCACCGGGATGCCCACCGCACCCGAGCGCACCAGCTCGCGCAGCCGGGCGGCGAAGGACCCCCGCGCCGGGAGCGCCGACAGCACCTGCCGCGCGTAGGCGTCCTGGGCCGCCGTCCAGGCCTGCGTCCGCGGGTCGGCGGGGTCCTCCAGCCAGCGGTAGGGGTCGGCGACGCGGTGGCCGTGCAGGTCCTCGACGAGGTCCAGACGGGGGGCGAGGGCGGGGTCGGGGGCGGGGTCGGGGGCACTGCTGGGGGCGCTGCTCACCACCGGACCGTAACGAGGAGGAAGGAGGGCGTTTGCCCGCTGCCGGTGGATCCGGGGCAGTATGGGGGTGCCCGTGGGTCGCAGCACCCCGGCGGTCCGGGGCGCAACGGAGGTGCCCCGTGCCGCTCACCGCACCCGGGTCGACCGCTGCAGGCCCGCCGGGCCGGCCGCGCGACCCCCGCCCCGCGATGCCCGCTGCCACCGTCGCGGCCACGCTGCTGCTCAACGCCACCTACGAGCCGCTCGGCGTGGTCTCCAGTCGCCGGGCCATCGTGCTCGTGCTCACCGGCAAGGCCGAACCGGTCGACGTGTCCGACGTGCTCTGCCACGCCGAGCTCGTCGCCCTGCCGGTGCCCGTGGTCGTGCGGCTGACCCGGTACGTGCGGGTGCCCTACCCCGCCCAGGTGCCCCTGTCGCGCCGGGCGGTGTTCACCCGCGACGGGTCCACCTGCGTCTACTGCGGGGCACCGGCCACCAGCATCGACCACGTGTGGCCGCGCAGCCGCGGCGGCACCCACAGCTGGGACAACGTCGTGGCCGCGTGCCGGCGGTGCAACCACACCAAGGCCGACCGGTCGCTGGCCGAGCTCGGCTGGAGCCTGCCCCAGCCCCCGCGGGCGCCGTCGGGCTCGGCATGGCGGCTGCTGGGCCACCGCACCGTCGACCCCCGCTGGCGCACCTGGCTCGGCCTCGCCGACGCCGGCTGACGCGCCGCCGACGCCGGTGCCCGCCGCAGGGTGGGTCAACCCACCTCGTCGCCTCCTCGTCCGTGCCGTGACGTGGAGGGGAGGGCGCCGGCGGGGGGCGACCCACCCGGCAGCAGGTGCGGCGCGACCATCAGGTGACCCTCGCGCGTTCTGCGGGGTAGCCGAGGTGGGCGTCGGTGGCGAGGACGTCGACGAGGCGGTCGACGGCGTCCCAGACGTCGACGAAGCGGGTGTACAGCGGTGCCGGGCCGAAGCGCACGCGGTCCGGCGTCCGGAAGTCCGGCACCACCCCGCGGTCGACCAGCGCCTGGGTGAGCTGCCAGGCCTGCGGGTGCTCGACGCTGACGTGCGCGCCGCGACGGTGGGCCGCCCGCGGCGAGGCCAGCCGCACCTGCGGAACCCGCTCGTCGACCAGGGCCACCAGCAGGTCGGTCAGCGCCCGGCCCTTGGCCGCGACCGCCGGCATGCCCGCCTCGGCCGAGATGCCTGCCCCCACCTCGACCGCCGCCGTGGCGAGGACCGGCGGCGTGCCCACCGCGAAGCGCTCCACCCCCTCGGTCGGCTCGTAGGCCGGGCCCATCGCGAACTGGTCGCGCTGCCCGAACCAGCCCTGGATCGGCTGGCGCATCGACCCCTGCAGCTCCCGCCGGACGTAGAGGAACGCCGGGGCACCCGGCCCGCCGTTGAGGTGCTTGTAGGTGCAGCCCACCGCCAGGTCGGCCGCTGCGAGGTCGACCTCCACCGACCCCACCGCGTGGCTGAGGTCCCACAGCAGCAGGGCGCCGGACCGGCGCACCTGCTCGGTCACCGCGGGCAGGTCCAGCAGCGCCCCCGACCGGTAGGCCACCAGCGACAGGACGACGACGGCCACCCGGTCGTCGAGCACCCCGGCCAGGTCGTCGGCGGTGAGGCCGGTGTCGACGTCGGCGGTGACCTCCCGCACCGCCAGGCCGTGCTGCTCGGCCACCCCGGCCACGACGTAGCGGTCGGTGGGGAAGTCGTCGGCGCAGCACACCAGCACGTCGCGGCCGGGTCGGGCGGCCACCCCCGCCTGCAGCAGCTTGTAGAGGTTGACCGACGTGGAGTCGGCGACCAGCACCTCACCCGGCCGGGCGCCCAGCACCCCCGCGGCCAGGAGGTCACCGACCCGCGTGGCCTGCCCGACCCAGTGCGACCACGACCCGACCAGCCCGTGGCCCCACTCCTGCTCGACCACCCGGGCCACCGCTGCCGGGGTGGCCCGGGGCAGCCGGCCGAGCGAGTTGCCGTCGAGGTAGATGCGGCGGGCAGGGCCGTCGTCCCAGAGCCCACCCGGGCCGTCGCCGGTGAAGCGGTCGCGGAACCCGGCGAGGGGGTCGGCGTCGTCGAGTCGCTGCGCGTCGTCGCGGGAGGGCACGGGTCCATCGTGCCCGCGGCCGGCCCGACCAGCCGCCCGCGGGCTGGCGCGCCGGGGGACCGGCCCCCCGGTAGATTCCCGGAGGTGACCGTCATCGAGACCCTCCTCGTCTTCGTGGTGGCCCCGCTGGCCGTGGTGCTGCTGGCCTACGCGCTGGTGCTGCTGCCGGGCCTGAAGAACCGCGACCGCTACAAGCCCGGTTCGCCCTGGGGTCACGACGCCGTCTGGTACGAGCCGCACCCGGTGGGCGGCCACGGCGGGGGTCACGGCGGGGGTCACGGCACCGCGCTCGCCGACGACCACCACGTCGGCGAGCAGGTCGCCGCCCTGACCATCGGCGAGACCGTCGACGGCCCGCGGCGCACCGCCGCCGGTGGCGCCCGCGGCACCTGGTGACCGGCCACCCCCACCCCGCCCCGCACCCCTCGTGACGCAGCGACAGAGAGGCACCCACTGATGGCCACCGAGCTCGAGGACACCCGCGAGCCGATCGTCGACGACCAGGAGGGGCCGGCGGCCTCGCCGTTCAGCCCGGCCGAGCTGCTCCGCCTCGACGAGGCGCTGACCATGTCCTCCCGCGAGACCGGGTTGCGGTTCACCCTCTACATCGGTGAGCTGCCCACCGACACCCGGGCTGGCGCCGAGGAGCTGCACGCCCGCTCGGGCGGCGACACCAGCCAGTCCGTGCTCATCGCCGTCGCCCCCGACCAGCGGGTGCTCGAGATCGTCACCGGGTCCGCGGCGGCCCGCCGGCTGCCCGACCGCGCCTGCGCGCTGGCCGTCCTCACCATGACCGGCCGCTTCGGCGCCGGCGACCTGGTCGGCGGCATCGTCAACGGGCTGCGGCAGCTCTCCGACCAGGCCGGGCACCCGGCCGCGCACCGCATCACGAACTGAGGGAGCGCCCCTCGGCCCCGGCCCCCACGGTCCGGACCGGACGAGGGGTCGGCTGATGAGCCCGGCAGAGGGCCCCCGCCCCGACGGCGGGGGCCCTCTGCACGTCAGCTGCCGGCGGCCGCGCGGTCGCGCTCCTGGGCGCGCAGCGACCGGACGACGCCGTCGCGGCCCTCACCCACCAACCGGCGGAGCGGCGCCGGGTGGGTGGTGTCGGCCAGCCACGCGTCGGCGGCCTGCACGGTCGTGGCCGACACCTGCTTGGGGAACAGGTACTCGACCGTGTTCTTCGCGATCTCGCCGGGACGGCGGGCCCACAGCGGGGCGACGTCGGCGAAGTAGCGCTCGACGTAGGGCGCGGTGAGCTCGCGCTGGGCGGGGTGCCAGAACCCGGCCACCATCGCCTCGTGGATCGAGTTGGCGACGGTCTCGTCGTGGAAGGCCCGCTCCCAGGTCTCGGCCTTGGCCAGCTCGGTCGGCCGCAGGGCGCGGGCGGTGGCGGCCCGGCGCGCGCCGGTGGCCGTCGCGTCGCGGGCGGCCTCGGCGTCGATCTCGGCGTCGCCGGCCGCGCCCACGGCGACCAGGCCGTGCAGGAAGGCCCACCGCGCGTCGGCGTCGACCTGCAGCCCGGGCACCTCCGCCGACCCGTCGAGCAGCCCCCGCAGGGCAGCCACGTGCTCGTCGGTGCGCACCGCCGCGGCCAGGGTGCGCGACCACTGCAGCTGCGCGTCCGAACCCGGCTGCGCCGAGCGCAGCGACGCCAGGGCCTTGTCGCCCAGGGCGGTCCAGCCCGACTCGGCCCATGCCGGGTCGACGTAGTTCGACAGCGCCGCCTGCACCCGGGCCAGCAGCGACTGCACCACCGAGATCTCGGTCTCGGCGTCGACCCCGGCCAGCACCAGGCCGACCCACTCGCGCGCGGCCAGCTCGCCGTCGCGGGTCATGTCCCAGGCCGCCGACCAGCACAGCGCGCGGGGCAGCGGCTCGGCGAGGTCGGCGATGCTCGACCGCAGCGTGGCCAGCGACCGCTCGTCGAGGCGGGTCTTGGCGTAGGTGAGGTCGTCGTCGTTGACCAGCACCAGGTCGGCGGCGGGGTGGCCGAGCAGCTCGGCGACCTCGGTGCGCGGACCGCTCACGTCCAGCTCCACCCGGTGGGTGCGGGTCAGCCCGTCGGGGCCGCGGCCGTAGAGGCCGACGGCCAGCCGGTGGTCGCGCAGCACGGGGTGCTCGGGGACCGCGGTCTGCTCGATGGCGAAGGAGCGGTAGCGGCCGTCGGCGTCGACCTCGAACACCGGGCGCAGCGTGTTCACCTGGCTGGTCTGCAACCACTGCTGGGCCCAGGCCGACAGGTCGCGGCCGGTGGCCTCGGACAGCGGGCCGAGCAGGTCGGCCAGCGTGGTGTTGCCGTACTCGTGGGTGCGGAAGTACCGCCGCACCCCGGCCAGGAACGCGTCCTGGCCCACGTAGGCGACCAGCTGCTTGAGCACCGAGGCACCCTTGGCGTAGGTGATGCCGTCGAAGTTCACCTCGACGGCGGCGACGTCGACCATGTCGGCGGCGATCGGGTGGGTCGAGGGCAGCTGGTCCTGCGCGTAGGCCCAGCTCTTCTCGGTGTTGGCGAACGTCGTCCAGGCGGTCGTGAACTCGGTCGCCTCGGCCTGGCACAGCGTGGAGATGTAGGTGGCGAAGGACTCGTTGAGCCACAGGTCGTCCCACCAGCGCATCGTCACCAGGTCGCCGAACCACATGTGCGCCAGCTCGTGCAGGATCGTCTCGGCCCGCCGCTCGTAGCGGGCGCGGCTGGTGCGCGACCGGAAGACGTAGTCCTCCAGGAACGTCACGCAGCCGGCGTTCTCCATCGCCCCGGCGTTGAACTCCGGCACGAACAGCTGGTCGTACTTGTCGAACGGGTAGGGGTAGTCGAACACCCGGTGGTAGAAGTCGAAGCCCTGCTTGGTGACCTCGAAGATCGCGTCGGCGTCGAGGTGCTGGGCCAGCGAGGCCCGGCAGTAGATGCCCAGCGGCAGGCCCTCGTGCGAGTCGGTCACCTTGGCGTAGGGCCCGGCGACCAGCGCGACGAGGTAGGTGGAGATCCGCTTGGTCGGCTCGAAGTGCACCAGCTGGGAGCCGTTGGCACCGGCCTCGATGGTGCGCCCCCCGGTGTTGGAGACCACCTGCCAGTCGAAGGGCGCGGTGACGTGCACGGTGAAGGTCGCCTTGAGGTCGGGCTGGTCGAAGCAGGCGAACATGCGCTTGGCCTCGGCCGGCTCGAAGTGCGAGTAGAGGTAGACGGCGCCGTCCTCGGGGTCGAGGAAGCGGTGCAGGCCCTCACCGGTGCGGGAGTAGCGGCACTCGGCGTCGACGACCAGCTCGTTGCGGGCAGCCAGCGCGGGCAGCGGCAGGCCACCCTCCTCGGTCCACGTCGAGACGTCGAGCGCGGCGCCGTTGAGCGTGGCCGAGTGCACCCGGTCGGCCACCAGGTCGATGAACGTGTCGGCGCCCTCCGTGGTGGCGTCGAAACGGACCGTCGTGGTCGATCGGAACGTCTCGACGCCCGGCCGGCCGGCGCCGTCGGTGACGTCGAGCTGGAGGTCGTACTCGTGCACGGTGAGCAGCCGGGCGCGCGCGGCAGCGGCGTTGCGGGTCAGGTTGGGAACAGCCACGCCGCGCAGCTTCGCACGCCGCACCGACGGTCCCACCCAGCCGGGGGACGTGTGTGGAGCACGGGTGCGGCGGGGAATGCCCAGGCACGGCCGGCGCCTTGAGGGCGGCGAGCAACCGCGAACACGAGGAGATGGCATGACCGAGGCCGTGCAGACCGCCCCCACCAGCGCGAAGGTCGACGTCTGGGTCGACCCGCTGTGCCCCTGGGCCTGGCTGACCAGCCGGTGGGTGGTCGAGGCGTCCCAGGTTCGGGACCTCGACGTGCACTGGCACGTGATGAGCCTGGCGGTGCTCAACGAGGGCCGGGACCTCCCGGAGGAGTACACCGAGATGATGAAGCAGGCCTGGGGCCCGGTGCGGGTGCTGGTCGCCGCGCAGCAGCAGCACGGCGACGAGGTCCTCGGCGACCTGTACACCGCGATGGGCACCCTGCGGCACCAGGAGGGCCTGGAGCTGTCCGAGGTCATCGCGCCCGCGCTGGAGAAGGTCGGCCTGCCGGCCTCGCTCGCCGACGCGGGGACGTCCACCGAGTACGACGAGGCGTTGAAGAAGAGCCACCACGAGGGCATGGACCCCGTCGGCGAGGAGGTCGGCACCCCCGTGCTGCACGTCGACGGCGTGGCCTTCTTCGGCCCGGTCATCAGCCGGGTGCCCACCGGCGAGGACGCCGGCAAGGCCTTCGACGGCGCCGTCCTGCTGGCCAACCTGCCCGGCTTCTGGGAGCTCAAGCGCACCCGCACCGAGGAGCCGGACTTCTCGACCGTCCCCGCCTCCGCGCTCGCGGTCTCGACGCACGGCTGACCGCCGGGTGCGGCATGCTCGCGGGCATGCCGCACCCCCGCCGCCAGCGCATCGTCATCACCGGGGCCAGCTCCGGGCTCGGTGAGGGCATGGCCCGCCGCTGGGCCGCCGCCGGCCACGACCTGGCCCTGCTGGCCCGCCGCACCGACCGGCTCGAGCGGCTGCGCGACGAGCTGGCGGTGCACGGCGGCACCGTGGTCGTCGCACCGCTGGACGTCGACGACCCCGACGCGGTCGCCGAGACCGTGCCGCGGGTGGTCGGCGAGCTCGGCGGGGTCGACCGCGTCGTGGCCAACGCCGGCCTGGGCAAGGGTGTGCCGGTGGGCACCGGGGGAGCCCGCCCCAACCGGGCGGTGCTGACCACCAACGTGCTGGGCACCCACGCCACCTGCGAGGCCGCCGTCGCGCTGTTCCGGGCGCAGGGCCACGGCCACCTCGTGGTCATCAGCTCCGTCGCCGGCGTGCGGGGGATGGGCGGCACCCGCACGGCCTACGCCACCTCGAAGGCCGCCGACGCCGTGCTGGCCGAGGGCATCCGGGCCGACCTGCTGTCCTCCCGGGCGACCCGCCGCATCAGGGTCACCACCGTCCACCCGGGCTTCATCGAGACCGACATCAACACCGGCCGGCGCGGCCCGTTCACCGTCGACCTCGACACCGGTGTCGACGCCCTCGTCGCCGCCGTCGACCGCGAGCCGGTGCGCGCCTACGTGCCCGAGTGGCCGTGGCGCGCGGTCGCCGGCCTGCTGCGGGTGCTGCCCCTGCCGGTCGCGGCCCGCCTGTCCTGAGAGACTGCCGGCATGCGCGTCTTCCTGGGTACCGACCACGCCGGTCTCGAGCTCAAGGCCCACCTGCTGGAGGCGGTCGCCGCCGCCGGGTACGAGCCGGTCGACTGCGGGGCCTTCGACTACGACCCCCTCGACGACTACCCGCCCTTCTGCATCGAGGTCGGCGAGCGGGTCGTGGTCGAACCGGGTTCCCTGGGCGTGGTCATCGGCGGGTCGGGCAACGGCGAGCAGATCGCGGCCAACAAGGTGCCCGGCGTCCGCGCCGCGCTGGTCTGGAACACCTCGACCGCCGAGCTCGCCCGCCAGCACAACGACGCCAACGTGGTGGCCGTGGGTGGCCGCCAGCACAGCGTCGAGGAGGCCACCGGGCTGGTGCTGACGTTCCTGCGCACCCCGTTCAGCGGCGAGGAGCGGCACGCCCGCCGCATCGGCCTGGTCGCTGCGTACGAGCAGGAGCGGCACCACCCCGCCGGCGGCTGAGGTGGGCGGCGACGACGTCCGTCGGTGCGTCGACGAGGCCGTCGCGCTGCTGGCCCGCGTCCCCGACCCGGCGGTCGCCGTGCTGGACACCGACGTCGCCGGGGTCGTCTGGCACGTGGGGGAGTGCCTGCACTGGTACGGCCACGACCTGCTCGTCGGCCCGGTCGACCTCACCGCCGGTCGCTGGGAGCCCGACCCGGCCGCCAGCTACGGGCGGCTGCTCACCGGGCTCACCACCTGGGGCGAGGTGCTGGCCCGTGTGCTCGACGGCGCCGACCCCGCCGAGCGCGGGTTCCACCCCTGGGGGTCGCCCGACCCGGCCGGGTTCGCCGCCATGGCGTGCGCCGAGGTGGTCGTGCACACCGGCGACGTCGCCGAGGTGGTGGGCGCCCGGTGGGCACCGCCGTCCGACGTCGTCACCGCGACCCTGGCCCGGCTGTTCCCCGGCGCGCCCACCGACACCGACCCGGCCACGACCCTGCGGTGGGCCACCGGTCGGGTCGATCTGCCCGGCCGGCCCCGCCCGACGTCGTGGTCCTACGCCGCCGCACCTTGACACCCCGATCCGCATGGCGCCATTCTGGCGCCATGCCCGCTGTGCAGGTCAAGGACGTCCCCGCCGAGACGCACGCCGTCCTCCGCCGTCGCGCTGCGGCCGCCCACCAGTCCCTGCAGGAGTACCTGCGGAGCCGGCTGATCGCCGACGCCGCCCAGCCGACCCTCGACGAGGTCCTCGCCCGGATCGAGGGCGACTCCGGGGGCGTGGCCGAGCTGGACACCGTCGTGGCCGACCTGCGGGCGGACCGTGCTGGTCATTGACGCCAGCGTGCTGACCCCCGTCGTCCTCGACGACGGGGAGACCGGACGCCGGGCGCGGGCGAGGGTGGCCGACCAGGTGCTGGCTGCGCCGGAGCTGGTCGACCTCGAGGTGGCGTCCGTCGTCCGCAGGCAGGTGCTTCGAGGAGCCGTGCCACCCCAGCGCGCCCGGCGCGCCTTGCTGTACCTGACGGACCTCCCGCTCGCCCGGTACGGGCACCGGGACCTGGTCGGGCGCGGCTGGGAACTGCGGGATGCCGTCTCGACCTACGACGTCGCCTACGTCGCGCTGGCCGAGGTCTTGTCCGCCACCCTCCTCACGGCCGACGCGCGCCTGGCCCGGGCTCCGGGTACCCGGTGCCCAATCGAGGTGTTCCGCTGAGCCGGTGCATCAGAACGCGTCCGGGCTCTGCGGGGCCACCGGCCACGAGAACGAGGTCGAGGCCAGGGCCACCGCGCCGGGGCTGATCTCCGTGACCCGCCCGGCGCGGTGCAGGGTGCCCAGCGACACCCCGCCCAGGTAGACGGCCGCGAGCTCCTCGACGCCCAGCACCAGGTCCGGGTCGCGGTCGGTGCGGCCGCAGTGCCCGCCCGCCGGGTGGCCGATCAACCGCCAGCGGCCGTCGTTCCACGGGCAGAAGCGGTCGCGCACCTCGAGCACCAGGTCGATCGGGGCGGGGTAGCGACGGGCCGCCAGCGCCCGCTCGACGTCCACCAGCCGGACCCACAGGGCGTCCGACGGCGCCGTCGGCACCGAGCGCGGGTCGGCCACCATCGAGCGCACCGGGTCCTCGGCACCCAGCGACCAGGAGGAGACCTCCCGCACCAGGTCGTGGCCGAGCACGAACCGCCACAGCGCCACCCGCACCGCGGGCGTGGCGGCCACCAGGTCCACCAGCTGCAGCTTGCCCCGCGGCTCGTCGCGCGGGGACCACTCCTCCTTCTGGCGGTAGCTCGCGTACCCGGTGACGGTGCCGTCGGGTTCGGTGTGCAGCGCGTACCGGCGCGCCGTCCAGCCGTCGCGGTCGTCCTTCTCGTCGCGCAGCCGTCGGTCCCACCAGCGCTCGTCGCGGGCCAGGTGGCCGGGGACGTCGCGGCGCAGCCGCTCGTACAGGGGGACGGCGGCCACGCGGTAGGCGTCGAGGTCGACGACCGAGATGCGCCCGGACGACGCCGGCAGGTCCTCGCGCAGCCGGGTGCGGCTGGGGTCGAGCACGATGCCGCCGCGCCACACGGCCGGGGCGTAGCCGAACCGGCCGTAGATGCTGCCCTCCGCCGCCCACAGCGCAGCGACCGGCTCGGTGCCCGCGGCGTGCACGTCGTCGAGCTGGCGGCGCATGATCGCGGTGAGCACACCGCGGCGGCGGTGGGTGGGGGAGACCGTGACCCAGGTGACGCCGGCGGCCGGAACGACGCCACCGGGCACCGTGAGCTGGTGGCTGTAGGCGCCGGCGGTCGCGGCCACGAAGCCGTCGTCGAACAGCGCCAGCGACCGGTCGAGCTCGGCCGTCGGACGGGGCCGGTCGACGTCGGGGCCGGTCGGGTCCTCGCCGAACACGCGGCTCATGGCGGTGGTGAAGGCTGGCCACTCCTCGGCCGCGATCGGGCGCAGCGCGGCGACCAGGGCGGGGTCGGCAGCGGGGGTGGCAGCAGGGGTGGCATCAGGTGTCACGCCCCCTGCCTACCGGGTGCGGGGCGACGGGGCGACCGGATTGCGGCACCCGGCCGGCGTCCTGGTCGACCGCTAGGGTCGGACGCGGTCCTCGACGGTGCAGCCCGGGCGCCGGGGCGACCACGACGAGAGAAGGCCCATGCGCGCTGCCCCCCTGACCGCCGTCCTCCTCACCGGACTGCTCGCCCTGTCGGCGTGCTCCGGCCCAGCCGACGGTGAGCAGGCGTCCGGCACCGAACCCACGGCCGGGCAGGCGTTGACCGCCGTGCCCACGGCCGCCACCACCCTCGTGGCCGACACCGACCCGGTGGCCGGCGCGGGGTCGGCCAGCCGAGCCCTCTACACCTCCTCGCCGGTCGTCGTGGTCGCGCCGGACGCCGAGCCGCTGCCCGGGGACGCCGTGGACGCCGCCGAGCAGCTCGGCGTGCCGCTGCTGCTGCTGGGCGCCGACGCCGCCCCGGTCGTCGGCGAGCTCGACCGCCTGGGTGCCGAGCGGGTCGTCGTCGCCGAGGGCGCGGTCACCGAGGACGGCGTCCTCGGTGACCGCGAGGTGACCGGCACCGGTGACGAGCTGCCCGCGGTGTCCGCGCCCGAGCCCCTCACCGACGTCGTCGTGCTCGACAGCGGGGCGGCGGGCACCGCGGCCGGTGCCGTCACCGCGCGCGCGGCCGGCGCGACCGTCGTCGACACGGCCGGGCAGACCGACCCGCGGGCCTCGGCCGACGTCGTCGACGCGTTGTCGGGGGTGCAGCCGGCCGCCGTGGTGGCCCTCGGCGCGGACTTCTCCGGCGTCGAGGGGCTGGACTGGAAGACCACCACGGCCGCCTCGGGCACCCAGCTCCCCGGTGGCGGCCAACTGCTGTTCCCCGAGCACTTCCTGGTGGCGCTCTACGGCTCGCCGGACGGCCCGGCCCTCGGCGTCCTGGGGGAGCAGGGGCTCGACGCCTCGATCGCCCGGGCCGGCGAGTTCGCCGCCCCCTACGCCGACCTGCTGCCCGACCGCACCGTCGTCCCCACCTTCGAGATCATCGTGACGGTGGCCTCGGCCTCGGCCGGGCCCGACGGCAACTACTCCAGCGAGGCCGACCCGGCGGCCCTGCGGCCCTACGTCGAGGCCGCCGGCGCCGCGGGGTTGTACGTGGTGCTCGACCTGCAGCCGGGGCGCACCGACTTCCTCACCCAGGCGCAGCAGTACCAGTCGCTGCTGGAACTGCCCTACGTCGGCCTGGCGCTGGACCCCGAGTGGCGGCTGGGCCCCGATGAGGTGCACCTGCGGCAGATCGGCTCGGTCGGCGTCGACGAGGTCAACCAGGTGGTCACCTGGCTGGCCGACCTGACCCGGGCGAACGCGCTGCCGCAGAAGCTGCTGGTGCTGCACCAGTTCCGGCTGAGCATGATCACCGACCGGGAGCGGCTGGACACGTCCCGCGACGAGCTGGCCGTGATGGTGCACGTCGACGGCCAGGGCAGCCAGCCGGCCAAGCAGGGCACGTGGAACGCCCTTCACCAGGGGGCACCTGCTCCGCTGTACTGGGGGTGGAAGAACTTCATCGACGAGGACCAGCCGATGCTCACCCCGGCCGAGACCGTGGCCCAGGCGCAGCCGCTGCCGGAGCTCGTCACCTACCAGTGAGGACGCCATGACCGAGCTGCTGGAGACCCGCGCGGACCTCGAGGAGCGGATGGCCACCCACCGGCGCGAGCTGACCGGGTACTGCTACCGGATGCTGGGGTCCTCGTTCGACGCCGAGGACGCGGTGCAGGAGACGATGGTCCGGGCGTGGCGCTCGCTGGACACGCTGCAGGGCCCGGGTGCGTTGCGGTCCTGGCTGTACCGGATCGCCACGAACGTGTGCCTGGACTCCCTCGACGGGCGCAAGCGGCGGGCCCTGCCGGTCGACCTGTCCGACGAGCCCTACGCCCCGGTGGAGGCGTCCCTGGCGCAGACCCTGCCCGACGGGGCGTGGGTGGAACCGGCCCTCACCTCCTCGGTGCTGGGCGGGGACCCCGCGGACCTCGTCGCCCAGCGGGACTCGGTGCGGCTGGCGTTCGTCGCGGCGCTGCAGGTGCTGCCGCCCCGCCAGCGCGCCGTCCTCGTGCTGCGCGAGGTGTTGCGCTGGCGGGCCGAGGAGGTCGCCGGCCTGCTGGGCACCACGGTGGCCGCGGTCAACAGCGCCCTGCAGCGGGCCCGGGCCACCCTGGCCGGCTGGGACGGCAAGGCCCGGTCCGGTGAGGTCGACGCCGACCAGGCCGAGCTGCTCGGCGCCTACGTCGACGCCTTCCAGCGCTACGACATGGCCGCCTTCGTCCGGCTCCTGCACGACGACGCCGTGCAGGACATGCCGCCCTTCGCGATGTGGCTGCGCTCGGCGCGCGACGTCGTCGCCTGGATGCAGGGACCGGGTGCGGGGTGCCGCGGGTCGGTCCTGCTGCCGGTGTCGGTCAACGGGTCCACGGCGTTCGCGCAGTGGCGGCCCGACGGGGCGGGCGGGTACACCCCCTTCGCCATCCAGGCGCTGGAGGTGCACGAGGGCCGGATCAGCCGCATCACCTCGTTCCTGGACACCCGGCTGTTCGCCCTCTGGGGCCTGCCGGCCACCCCGCCCGTGGAGGCAGGGCACCGGTAGGTGCGCACCGCACACCTCCTCGTGCGTTCGGGACGATTCGGACGATCCGGTGCCGATGATGGCGGTGCCGAGTCGTCGGGACCCGGTGGGGAACGGGAGGGGTCGTGGTGGGACGACGCAGGGGACGGGACGTGACGCCGGTGGCGGAGATGCCCCGGGACGTCGAGGCCGTCGAAGCCGTGATCACCGCGCTGGACCGCGGCGTGGCCGACGACGTCGAGGCCCACCGGGTCATGACCGGCACGCTGGTGGCGGAGCTGGGGCTCGACTACGGCGCGGTGTGGCTGCCTGCCGGGCGCGGGGCCTTCCGGCTCGCCGGGGAGTGGGGAGCGCTGGTCCCGGCGCTGCAGGGTGCCCGCGCGCAGACCCTGACGTCGTCCACGGGGCTGGGTGGTCGGGCATTGTCGACCCACGAGCCGGTGGTCTGCGACGCGACCACCGACCCCGGCGCCTGCGCGCGCTGGGCCGCGGCGAGCGCGGGCGGTGCCACCAGCGGTGCCTTCCTGCCGGTGGTCGAGGACGGCACGGTGGTGGCGATCAAGGAGTTCTACAAGGACGGCGAGCTGCCGGTCTTCTGGCAGGCGAAGTGGCACTCGCTCGAGCGGCTGCTGACCAACGCCCGCAGGGCCGCCGTGAGCATGGCCGCCCTGCGGGAGACCCTCGACGACCGCCGGGCGGTCACCACGGTCGTCGGGCAGATCGCCGAGGCCGCCACCGAGGAGCGCGCGCTGCGCGTGGCCCTGGACACGGTGCGCACCGCCTTCGGCTGGGCCTACGGCTCCTTCTGGGCGCGCGACGAGAGCGAGGACGTCCTGCGGTTCGTCCAGGAGTCGGGGTCGGCGGGCGAGGAGTTCCGCCGGGTGACCCTGGCGGCCTCCTTCGCCGAGGGGGTCGGGTTGTCCGGCCGCGCCTGGCGCCAGCGCGACCTCGTGTTCGTCCGCGACATCGGCGAGGTGACCGACTGCGTCCGGGCACCGGCCGCACAGCGCGCGGGCGTCAAGTCCGGGGTGTGCTTCCCGCTCGTCGTCGGCGGCGTCGTCATCGGCACCATGGACTTCTTCGTCACCGACACCATCGAGCTCTCCGAGTCCCGGGCCGCTGCCCTGCGCAACGTGCAGCAGCTGGTGTCGCAGCGGCTCGACGTCCTGCGCCGCAGCGACCACGCCGCCCGCAACGCCAGGGAGCTGCTGGACACGATCGCCCGGCTGCGCGAGGCCGCGGGCGACGCCGGGCTGGTCGCCGACCAGGCCGTCGGGCAGGCCACGACGATGACCCGCGAGGTGGAGGCGCTCGGCCAGGCCTCGGCCGCGGTGGACGAGGTCATCCGGATCATCTCCGGGATCGCCGACCAGACCAACCTGCTGGCGCTCAACGCCACCATCGAGGCCGCCCGCGCGGGCGAGCTCGGCAAGGGGTTCGCGGTGGTGGCGTCGGAGGTGAAGGACCTCGCCCGCGAGACCGCCGCGGCGACCAAGAGGGTCTCCGACCAGATCGCCGGGATCCAGGCGTCCAGCCGGTCGGTCGCCGAGGGCATCCACAGCACCTCGGAGACCATCGGCAGGCTGGACGTCGTCCAGGCCCGCATCGCCGAGGTGCTCGAGGAGCAGGCGCGAATGGCGTCGGCGTTCGAGGACGTCGCGCGCTGAGCCGTGCGTGCCGGGGAGAGCGGGTGACCGGGATCGAACCGGCATGGCCAGCTTGGAAGGCTGGGGCTCTACCATTGAGCTACACCCGCGAGACGTTGCCCGCCCAGGGTAGCGGTAGGTCCGGCCGCGGTGGTCGCGCATGTGGACTCGGCCCTCGCCCGGGGGTGTGGCGCAGCTCGGTAGCGCACCTGCTCCGGGAGCGGTGCCTTCCCGCGGTGGCCGGCCGGCGTGGCGGACCGCAGCCGTTCAGCGGACCGGTTGCGCGCGTGGCGCATCGAGGGCGGGCTTGAAGACCTCGCCGAGGAACGGAGATGCGATGTGTGCTTCAGTCCTGCAGTCGAGGAGGAGGAGGCCGCGCGGGTCCTCCAGCCACGTCGACAGCGGTTCCAGGTCAGCGACGCCGCGGACCACGAACCCCTCGCCGCCGAGGGCGCGAGCGGTGGCGGCGAAGTCGGTGTCGGGGAAGCGCACGATGTCGGTGTCGAACCCGTGGTGGCCACCGATGTGCACCTCGGCGCCGTAGGCGGAGTCGTTGTAGACGACGACCAGGTGCGGGGTACCCTGACGGATGATGGTCTCGAGCTCGCCGAGGCTCATCAGCAGACCGCCGTCGCCGACGAGGGTGACCGGCAGGGCATCGGGGTCTGCCGCAGCGACTCCGACACCCAGGGCCAGCCCGAGTCCCATGGTCTGGAAGCCCTGCACGAACAGGTAGCCCCCGGGTCGCGCGGGTTCGTAGTAGGAGCCCGGGAACCCGACGAAGGCTCCGCTGTCCTGGACGACGACGGCGTTCGGCGGCAGGTGCTCCCGGAGGTGCACCGTGAGCGTCCGGGGATCGATCGTGGTCTCCGTGGACGCATCGGTGAAGGGATCTCCGTTGCGTGCGGTCGTGAACCGTTCGTCGTCGATCTCGTGGGCGAAGGTCGACGCTGCCGGCAGGTCGCCCAGGCATTCCAGGAGCAGCTCCGCGGTCGCGCCGGCGTCCCCGACGACGGGCACCACCCCGCGCAGGTAGTGCTCGAACGCAGCCACAGAGGTGTCGACCTGCACGACGACGGCATCCGGGAACATCCTGCCGCCGCGTGTCGTCCATCGGTTCAGGCTCGCCCCGAAGGCGAGTACCAGGTCCGCCCGACCGAGGATCGTCGCAGCCTCCTCCGACGCGAAGCCGCCGCTGACACCGACGCTGGCCCGTTCCCCGGCCCAGAAGCCCTTCGTGAGTGCAGTCGTCGTGAGGACGGCGCCGGTGCGTTCGCCCAGCCGGCGCAGCGCTTCGCCGGCGCCTGCGAGCCAGGCTCCCCAGCCGGCGAGGATCACCGGCCGGTTCGAGGCGCGGATGAGCCCGGCGACCTGCTCGATCGTGGGGCGGTCGGGGACCACGACGCCGGGCGACGCGGGCGGGACCGCCCGTGGGCAGTCTCCGACTTCGTCCTCCTGCACATCGACCGGGACGGAGAACATGATCGGTCTGCGTTCCCGGGCCGCCCGCCGTAGCGCACTCGCCAGGTCCGTCGGGAGGTAGCGGCTGGACCTGAAGCGGACCACCCCCACCCCGAGTGACTTCGCCATGGCTTCCTGGTCCATGAGCTGGGGGTAGTCCTCCATGGACGTCGAGGCGGCGCCGGTGAGCAGCACCACGGGCGTCTGCGAGCGCACGGCCTCCATCAGGGCGGTGACGGCGTTGGTCACGCCGGGCCCCGTCGTGACGGTGGCGACGCCGACCTGTCCACGTGCTCTGGCGTAGGCGTCCGCCATCGCGACCGCTGACGCTTCATGACGGGCCGCCAAGTAGCCGATCCCCGCAGCGCGTGCGGCGACGGCGAACCTCAGGTTGCCGTCACCGAGCACGCCGAACACCGTCGTCACGCCCAGCGAGTGCAGCACCGCACCCAGCGCTTCGTAAGCCTTCACGGCGGACCTCCTCGTCGAGTGGCGCGAGCCGCGACGTCGCGCTGCTCGCGCGGTTCAGCGGTTCTTGACAGCTCGGTAGATGTGGCCGCGGAGGTGGACGAACTCGTCCAGCTCCTTGGTCTTGATCTGGTCGCGTTCTGCACCCAGCGGGATCTCCACGATCTCCCGGACCGTCGTCGGCGACGGGGTCAGCACGACGACGCGATCGGCGAGGTAGACCGACTCGTCGATGTCGTGGGTGATGAACAGGATGGTCATGTCGAACTCGCTGCGGAGGTTGCGTACGACGTCCTCGAGTTCGGCACGGGTCTGCGCATCCACGGACGCGAAGGGCTCGTCCATGAGCATGACGTCCGGTTCGTAGGCGATCGCCCGGGCGATGGCCACCCGCTGCTGCATCCCACCGGACAGCTGGAACGGTTTGCGATCTCTGGCCTGGGCCAGACCGACGGCCTCGACCGCCCGGTCGACGCGGACCTCGATCTCCCGTTGCGGTAGGCGGCCCCGCAACGGGAACGCGACGTTCGCCGCCACGCTCCACCACGGGTACAGCGACCGGCTGTAGTCCTGGAAGACGAACCCGAGGCCGGCCGGTGGTTCGGTGACCGGCTCGCCTCGCAGGCGGGCGATGCCCGTGGTCGGGGTGGACAGCCCCGAGATGCATCGCAGGAGGGTCGTCTTCCCGCAGCCGGATGGTCCGACCACGCAGACGATCTCCCCGTGACGTACGTCGAAGCTGACCGACTCCAGCGCGGTGTGTGCCTGGTCGCCGCTCCCGTACACCTTGTGGATCTGGTCCACACTCAGCAGTTCCGTCACCGCGGTGTCACACTCCCAGGCGCTTGCTGTCGAAGTTCCATCTCAGTAGCCGCCGTTCGACGCGTTGGAAGATGAAGTTGAGGACGAAGCCCAGGATCCCGAGGACGAGGATGCCGGCCCACATGTCCACGGTCTGGAAGGTGCGTTGCGCTTGGATGGTGACAAGGCCGATACCGTTCGTGCTCGCGACCATCTCGCTGATCAGCATGACGATGACTGCGATCGCGAGACTGGTTCGCATGCCGGTGGCGATGCGCGGAGCCGCAGCGGGCAGGACGACGCCGAACAGACGCCGCGCAGGGGAGATGCGGAACGCCCGCGCCGCCTGCACCAGCCCGGGATCGATCTCGTCCACCCCATCCATGGTGTTGATGAACACCGGCCACACCGCCACGAAGGTGATCACGAAGACCTTGGCGGTGTCCCCGATGCCGAACGCGAGGATGGTGAAGGGGATGAGCGCGGCGGCGGGGATGGCGCGGAGGAAGTTCGCGAGGGGGTTCAGCAGGTCCCGGACGACGGGGAGGCTGCCCGTGACGATGCCCGCGACGACCCCGATGCCGCAGGCGAGGGTCCAGCTGGCGAGCACGCGCCAGAGACTGGGCAGGAAGTCGCTCTGGAAGTTCTCCACGAACCAGAGGGACCAGATCCTCGGGATGATGTCCGCCAGCGGCGGCCAGTAGAAGGACTCGCCGTTCGCCGTGAGCACAGCCCAGGTGGTGAGGATCGCGATGGGCAGGACCAGGGGGAGCCCGTAGCGGGTCAGGGCGGAACTCATCGGAGCTCGGCGCTCCTTCCTTCGCCCACCCAGGTGATGGTCGACCGCTGGACCGATCCCAGTCCTCCCGCGACGAGCACCCCGAGCGCACCCGCCAGGATGATGTAGACGTTGGCCGCGGCGGGGTTGCCGCCACCGGACGCGAGTTGGATCGCGCTGCCCAGACCGGGCGCCCCGGCGATGATCTCGACCGCGACGGCCACCAGAAGAGCGATGGATGCCGACACCCGTACCCCCGTGAAGATGTTCGGCGACGCCGACAGCAGTCGGATGAGGAACCGGCGGGCCGGCGAGATGCGGAATGCCCTCGTCGTCTGCAGGAGGGTCGGGTCGGTCTCGCGGATGCCGTGGACGGTTTGTACGAGGATGGGGAAGAAGCACCCGAATGCGACCAGCGCGATCTTCATCGTCGATCCGCTGCCCAGCAGCAGGATGGCGATGGGGAGAATGGCGGGGGCCGGGACCGGCCGCAGGAACTCCAGCACGGCGCTGGTCGCTCGATCGAGGAACGTGCTGCTCCCGATCCCGAGCCCGATCGGGATCGCCAGAGCCATGGCGATGCCGAGCCCGGCCGCCGCGCCGACGAGCGTGTCGAGCATCGGTGACCAGATGGCACCCGTGCGGAGGAGTTCACCGGCCGCAGTGGCGGTCGCCACCGGGCCCGGGAGCGCGTTGCGCGGCACCAGGCCCGATGACGACAGCAACTGCCAGGCGACCAGGCCGATGAGGAAGCTGCCGAAGGTCATGGCGACGCGACCCGGCAGCTGCCTCCTCGTCGATGCGGCGGCGGCCATGGTCAGTCGGTGATGATGTCGGAGAACAGTTCGTCGACGTCCGGGGCTTCGGGGAGCACGTCGTACCTGACCGCCAGATCGGCTTGCTCCTGGATGGATTCCCGGCTGATGTCGGGGGTCCAGTAGGGGAGGAGGACGTCCGCGAGGACGTTCTCGGGCACCGTGGTGTAGGTCGCCGCCTGCTCTCGCGCCTCGTCCGGGTTCTCCTGGGCGTACGTCGAAGCCTCGTTCACGGCGCGGCCGAACCGTTCGACCACATCCTGGTTGCCGCTGGCGAACTGCTGCGAGGTGACGTAGATCGACAAGTTGGCCGGGTACTCCAGGTCCAGGAACGGCGTCGCCGCGATCCGCAGTCCCTGGCTCAGCCCGATCGTCTCGAACGGCTCGTTGACGAATGCCGCGTCGACCGTTCCGTTGGACAGCGCGTCGACCATGGTGGGGGTGGCCAGCTCGACGAGCTGTACGGAGTCCTGGGGCACGCCGGCCACGTCGAGGGTGTTCCGGAGCAGCACCTCCTGCACACCCGCCAGCGCGTTCAGGGCGATGGTGCGACCTTCGAGGTCGGCGGCGGTCTGGATCGGGCTGGAGTCGGCGACCAGGATGTCGGCGTTGCCGCGCTCCAGCGTGTCCTGGTCCTCGGGGGAGTTCTGCAGTTGAGCGTTCGTGACCGCCGCGATGGGGACGTTCTGCGACCGGGCGATCATGAAGGGGATGACTCCGGTGTAGGCGAACTGGACCTCGTCCGAGAGCAGCGATGCCACGGTCGCCGCCCCCGAGTTCGCCAACTGCACCTCGACCGTGATGTTCTCGTCCTCGAAGAAGCCCTGCTCGATCCCGAGGTAGAGCGGGGCGACGTCGATGAGCGGGAGGACCGACACCCTGACCGTCACCGGCTCGGAGGCACCTGCTCCTGACGACGAGGAACCGGACGTGCCGTCCGAACCGCCACACGCGGCAAGGGTGACCCCGACCGCAACCGAAGTGAGCAGAGCACCGACTCGACGCGGTGCACGTCCTGTGGACATACCGTTCTCCTTGCTCAGACGCCCGTGCGAAATGGTGTGCAGTTCGTCGTTCGAGACCCGCTGCAGGTGATCGAGAGGATGTGTGACCTGCGTCGCATCAGCTAGCCGTGGTCCCATTGATTGGGCCATCTGCCCGCCCCTGCTGGCGACGTGCGGCTGTCAGGGTGTTCGCCAGCAGCAGGGCGATGGTCATCGGCCCGACCCCGCCGGGCACGGGGGTGATGCGGGAGGCGACCTCGGCGACGGCGGCGGTGTCGACGTCGCCGCGCAGGCCGTTCCCGCTCCGATGGATGCCGACGTCGATCACCGTCGCGGCCGGCTTGACCGCCTCGGGTCCGATCAGTCCAGGTATTCCGGCGGCGACGACGAGCACGTCGGCGCGTCGGCAGACCTCGGCGAGGTCGCGCGTTCGTGAGTGGCAGGTGGTGACGGTGGCGTGCCGTTCGAGCAGCAGGTGCGCCATGGGCTTGCCGACGAGCACGGAGCGCCCGACGACGACGGCTTCTGCCCCCTGCAGCGGCACGTCGTGCTGGTCGAGCAGTGCCATGACCCCGGACGGCGTGCACGGTCGCAGCCCCGGCCGCCCCTGGGCGAGCAGGCCGGCGTTGGCGACGGTGAGCCCGTCGACGTCCTTGTCCGCCGGGATCCGGGCCAGGAGCACCTCGACGTCGAGATGGGCCGGTGTGGGCAGCTGCAGGAGGATGCCGGAGACGGCCGGGTCGGCGGCGAGCTGGTCGATCAGTGCAGCTGCGGTGGCCTGGTCGACGTCGCCGGGCAGGTGACGGTGCTGGTCGATCATCCCGGCCGCTGTGCAGGCGCGTCGCTTGTTGCGGACGTAGACCTCCGAGGCGGGGTCGTCACCGATCAGCACGGTCGCCAGCCCGGGCGCGGCGCCACCGGTCGCGACCAGCTCTGCGACCCCCCGTGCGACGTCCTCCCGGACCTGCCGGGCGATGGCCGTGCCGTTGATCAGCTCCGCGGGCATGGGTGGGCTCCTCAGAAGACGATGGTGGTGTTGCCGTGGCGTGCGACCCGGTCCTCGAGGTGCCAGCGCACCGCGCGCGACAGCACGGCCCGCTCGACGTCGGCGCCCAGGCGCACGAGGTCGGCCGTGACGTGCCGGTGGTCCACCCGGACGACGTCCTGCTCGATGATCGGGCCCTCGTCCAGGTCGGGGGTCACGTAGTGCGCGGTGGCGCCGATGAGCTTCACGCCACGGTCCTTGGCCTTCTGGTAGGGCCCGGCTCCGATGAACGCGGGCAGGAACGAGTGGTGGATGTTGATCAACGGACAGTCCACGCCGTCCAGGAAGTCCGGCGTGATGATCTGCATGTAGCGGGCAAGGACCACCAGGTCGACGTTGCCGCGCAGCAGTTCGAGGATGCGCGCCTCGGCCTGGGCCCGGTTCTCCCTCGTCGCGGGGACGTGGAAGTAGGGCACCCCGAAGGAGCGGACCTGGTCGGCGAGGTCGGGATGGTTGGAGATCACCATCACCACGTTCATGTCGAGGTCGCCGCGGCGGTTGCGCCACAGGAGGTCCAGCACGCAGTGGTCGGTCTTGGAGACCATGATCGCGACCCGTTTGGGCTTGGCCGTCTCGGTCAGCCGGAACTCCATGTGGAACTGCGCCGCGACCTGGGCGGCGAACGACCGCGCGAGTCCCTCCCGGGCGGCCGGCAGGCCCGGGAGGTGGAACTGCGTGCGCTGGAAGAACTGTCCGTCCGCCCCCTCGGTGGCGTGCTGGTCCAGGGTGATGATGTTCGCCCCGGCCTCGGTCAGGAAGGTGCTGATCGCCGAGACGATCCCCGGACGGTCAGGGCACTGGATCAACAACCTGCCGTGATCGGGGTCGGTCGGGGGTGTCGAAGTCCTGCGCGGCAGCGCCGACAGGTTGGTCGAAGGTGCGCTGGACATGGTCACTTCCGTGGTCGCCGGCCCGGGCGGGCGGGGTCTAGCTGCTGGAGGGTTCGCTGCCGCCACGCCTCGGTGGGGCCGAGGTCGTTGAAGGTGAAGACGTGGAACCCGGTGATGGCGTTGTCGGGTCCGCCCAGATGGGGGGCCAGACCGCGGATGATCGGGTCGGGCCGGTATCCGCCGGGCAGGAAGAAGCGCCAGAGCAGGTTCTGCTGCTTCTTCAGGAACTTCGCCGACTCACCGATCCCCAGTCCGCCGGACACCCGCAGCAGCTTCTGCCGGTGGACCGCCCCTGGGACGCCGATGTGCACCGGTAGGTCGATCCCCCGCCGCTTCAGCTCCCGCGCCCAGGCCAGGATGGTCCCGGGGTCGAAGACGATCTGCGTGGTGATGTGCGTGGCCAGCGGAGCCTTGTCCGCCAGCGCCTGGAACAGCACGTCGTCGGAGACCTCCGGGTGGCCCTCGGGGTGCCCGCCGATCCCGATGTCGGTGAAGCCGTGGTCCAGCTCGTGCAGCGCGACGAGCAGGTCCTGCGCGTGCCGGAATGCGGTGGGTTCGTCCGTCGGGTCACCGCCGACGACGAACACGCCGGTGATGCCTGCCGTCCGGCACCTGTCCACGATCTCGGCGAGGTGGGCCTGGTCCCGCACCTGCTGCGCGGACAGGTGCGGGGAGACGGCGTAGCCGCGCCCGGCCAGCGCGACGGCGAGGTCGACGGTGGCGTCCTGCCCCTTCGCCGGTGATGCCGTCACGGTCAGGGGGACGGTGGTGGGCACGTGCGCGCGGACCGCCTCTTCGGTCCTCTTGAACGGGATCACCTCGTAGCCGACGCGATCGAGTGCCTGGCTCAGCTCCGCGCGCGCGGCCGCGGCTCGGCCGCGGAGATGTCGGTTCACCATGCTGCTTCTCCTGAGCGGTGGATGCGCTGGGAAGGTGACGTGGGGGCCTGTCCACGGGTACCCGCTCGACGGCGGCGGGCGGACATCGCAGGGACCACGAGGTCGCTCCCCGAGGTCGCCAGCCGCCACCGAGCGGACCGGCCTCAGAGAACGGAGTCCGAGCTGCGCCACCCGCCCTGGTAGTCGCTGCGGACGACTGCCGAGTACGGCGAGGGGCTGACGACGACGCGCACCTTCGTCTGCTCGTGACGCTCCACGTTCAGCTTGTCGGTGCCGCCGTTCGGCTCTCCCCAGACGAGCTGGAGCTCCGCGCCGTCCGGCACGTCGCGGTCCACGACTCCCGTGGACAGGACCTTGCGCTCGTTGTAGGACAGTGCGACGTTGAGCAAGGACAACCCGACGAGCTTGCCGGCGCCGTCCAGGACGCTGTCGTACTGGGACATCCCGTAGTTGCCCAGCGGCAGCTCCAGGTACTTGTACTGAGGGCCGTCGACGTCCACGACCGACCCGAGGATGCGGGTCACGTCCTCGGCGTTCCAGGCGAAGGTGACCTTCCGGCGGTACGTCTCGGGATCGTGCGACTCGAGCGCTTCGCGGCCGATGAAGTCGTGGTCGAACTTGACGAAGGACCCGTACCGGAGATCCCACGGCGTCAGGTAGTAGTCCTCGACCGAATCGGGGACGTACGAGCCGGCCAGCGGGAGGCGGCCCTCGTAGCTGTCGGCCGGCAGCCACGTGCGGTAGTCCCGCAGCTGGTCGCCGGAGTACACCGCCGGCAGCGGGGAGGGGATCCAGCCGGACTCGACAGCCGACGTGGGGTAGGCCCGGGCACCGACCGGCACGATGCCGAACTCCTGCCCCGCCTCCAGGATTGCCTCCCGCACCTGCAGGTAGCTGTTGTACGGTCCCCAGATCTCCAGGCCCGCCGCCCCGGCCATCCCGTGGCGCAGCGAGCGGGCACGCACACCGGCGATGTTGAGCCAGGCCTCGCGGAAGAACTTGATCTGCTCGACCGCGCCGCCGTTGATCTTCTCGATGACCTCCCACGCACGCGGGCCCTGGATCTGGAACCGCCAGTACCGCCGGGTCACCTGCTGTCCCATCGGGTACTCGAACGAACGCCGGTCGACCTCGACGTCGACGTCGTAGCCACCGGTCTCCGCGTTGAACAGCAGCCAGTTCGCCGCCGGCGAGCGGCCGACGTACATGAAGTCCTCGTCGCCCTCCCGGTGGATGATCCCGTCCCCGATGACGTGGCCGTCGTGGTTGACCGCGACGTACTGCTTCGCGGAGTCCACCGGGAAGTTCGGCGTGGTCACCGAGGTCTGGCTGATGAGCCGGTGGGCGTCCCGGCCACGGATGTAGAGGGCATCCATGTGGTGGGTCTGGTCGAACAGCACGACGCTCTGCCGCCACGCCAGCGCCTCGTCCCGCCAGTTGTGGAAGTCCGGCTGGACCACGGGGTGCGAGATGTACGGGAGAGCCGTGGAGTTCCGCAGCATGCCGACGACGTCGCCGTGCTCGTCGATCTTGTCCTGCAGGGTAGGGGGGGTCATCAGTTCCTCTGCTTCCTCGGGGAGGGGGTCGACTGCTCGCCGACGGGGGGTGTGCCGGTCGGTGCGTGGAGGGCAGACGCCGGCTAGAGCCGGATGTCCGGGTACTTCTTGCCGCGCCAGTGCGCGAGGTCCGCGGCGAACTCCCGCTGGTAGGCGAGCGGCCCGCTGATGGCCTCGTAGTCCTTCTCGTGCATCCCGACGAAGACCTGCAGGGTCGGGAACCAGTGCGCGCCGAGCTCGAAGAGCGCCACGTGGTCCTGCTCCTCGAGCGCCCGACGCTCCTCGTCGGTGAAGCTCAACCAGGTCGTCTGCTCGACCGTCGCGTTCCTGTCCAGCCACCCACCCTGGGTCTCCTCCCAGCGCGCGAGAGCGGCGACGGGGTCGGCCTTGTAGGCGGCGAGCAGCTCCGGGGAACGGTCGGCCTGGAAGAGGAACTTGTTGACGTAGTAGCGGCTCACCGGGGATCCCCTTCGGGGTACCAGGTGAAGAACGCCTCGGTCGTCTGGAAGAGCTCGATGTGGTCGGCGTAGTGCGCTGGGCCGGGGCCGGCGACGCCGAGCATCAGGACGAGGTCCAGGAACCCGTCGGTCGCGTTGCCGGCGGCCTCCAGGACCTCCGGTGTGACGTTCTGCAGGATCGCGTCGATGTCGCCATCAGCCAGCCACTGGACCGCGCGTCGGTCGAACTCGATGTCGGGGGCGGTGCTCTGGAACTGGCGGGGCCCCCCGATCTCCAGGGACAGGTGACCGGTCCCGATGACGGCCACCCGCTGGTCGCTCGGGTACGCCTCGATGACCTCCCGTATCGCCCTGCCGAGGGCGTAGAAGCGCGACGGGCTCGCCAGCGGTGGGGCGAAGATGTTGGTGTAGATCGGCACGATGGGCAGGTCGGCGTCGGGGCGCACCGTCACGATGGCGCACGTGATCGAGTGGTCGATCTTGAGCTCGTGGCTCACGGCGAAGTCGAAGCCCCGATCGATGAGCCCCTGCAGCATGAAGCCGGACAGGTCCTCGTTGCCGTCCAGCACGAACTTCGGGAGCCCGAAGTAGCGCTCCTCGTTGTGGAAGGTGGCGTCGTACTTCGGCTGCTTGCCGATCAGGAAGGTCGGGTAGTTGTCGTAGAACAGTTGATGGAAATGATCGGCGCCGACCATGACCAGGACGTCGGGTCGGGAAGCGGTGAGGGTCTCCCGGTAGGCCTCGACCTTCCGCTTCCACTCGGCGGCCTCGGGACGACGCTTCTCGGCCGGTGTGAGCACGGTCTCCCGGTAGAAGAACGGGTGGTGCGTGGTGGCCAGCACGGCACCTACGACTGCCATGGTCTCTCCTTCCACGATCTGCCGAACGGGCCGGGTGGGGGGCGGTGATCCCCACCTCGCCCGCCCGGCCGCTCGGCGGGGGTGTGCAGCTCCGGGCCGTTCCTCGACCGGATGCCCGGGAGCATGGGTGACGGAGCCCACAAGCCGTGAGGCACAATCCCAACCAATGGCCCTCCCAGTACTCCAGGCGCGCGATCGCGCCCCGTCCGCGAGCACCCGATGACGGCAGACCAGCCGCCGCCCAGACGGGGGCGGCGGCCCCCGCACAGCGACCCGGTGCTGGATCGCGGCTTCGCGCTGCTCGGCGCCTTCGACCGTGATCACCCCAGGTTGAACCTGGTGGATCTGAGCCGCCGCAGCGGCCTTCCCAAGACCACCGCGGCTCGGCTCGCGGGCCGACTGGTCAACTGGGGCGCGCTGGAGCGGGACGAGCACGGTCGGTACGCCGTGGGGCTCCGCCTGCTGCAGGTGGCATCCCTTGCGCCGCGCGGACAGGGCCTCCGGGAGATCGCGTTGCCCTTCATGGGTGACCTCGCCGAAGCGGTCCACCAGCACGTCCTGCTCGTCGTCCGGGACGGGGACGAAGGCGTGCTCGTGGACCGGATCTCCTCGCACCGGGCTCTCGCGCCGCTGTACCACCCGGGTGACCGCTTGCCCCTCCACTCGACGGGTGCCGGTCTGGTCCTGCTGGCCCACGCTCCCACGGAGCTGCAGGAGGCGATCCTGGCTCAGCATCTCGTGCAGGAGCCGGAGAAGCTGCCGATATCGGCCGAGGCGCTGCGCCGGACGCTGGCCGGTGCACGAAGGAGCCGACTCGCCACGTTGCGCCGTGACCGCCCGGTGCCGATGGTGTCCGTCGCCGCGCCGATCGTGGCGCCGGGCAACCGGACGGTCGCCGCGTTGTCCGTCGTCGTCCCGGAGAAGCTGACCGATGGACGTTGGCTGGGCGCCGCGGTGACCACGACCGCAACGGGGATCTCGCGGGTCCTGTCCGAACGCGGCTCCCCCGACTGACAGTGAGGATGGTGGAGAGCACCGCAGCGGGTCGTTCCTGACCCACCGACTGACTGACTTCGGGTCTTCAACGGGATCTGTTGGTTCGACCTGCTGCGGTGCTCGTGCACCCACCGCCGAGGGTTCGTGACCTCATAGGAGCTTGTGCCAGCAAGCACCCGTCACTGTCTTGTCCGCTCGCCTTGGTGGTGCGTGCCGTCCCCACCACC
>NZ_JBAPLU010000027.1:0-51751 GCF_037083825.1 Klenkia sesuvii | reverse complement strand
CGTCCGGGGCACGGTCGTCGTGCCGGGCACCACGCCCAAGCAGAAGCGGCAGCGCATCGTGGCCCTCGGCGGCGACGCCGTCACGTTGCGGGTCGAGGGCGACACCTACGACGACGCGGCCCGCACCGCCGCCGAGCTGGCCGCCACGTCGGGCGCCGTCGTCGTCCCGGCGTTCGACGCGCTCTCGACGGTCGCCGGGCAGGCGACCGTCGCCGTCGAGCTGCTGGCCCAGCTGCCCACCGCACCCGACGTCGTCGTCCTGCCCGTGGGCGGGGGCGGGTTGCTCGCCGGGTGTGCGACCTGGCTGCGCGAGTACTCCCCCGCGACCCGCCTGGTCGGCGTCGAACCCGCCGGCGCCGCCGGCATGGCTGCCGCGCTCACCGCCGGGGAGCCGGTGACGCTGGCCGAGATCGACACCTTCGTGGACGGCGCCGCCGTCCGGCGGGCCGGGGAGGTCACGTTCCCGCTCGTCCGGGACGCCGGGGTCGAGCTGGTCGCCGTCCCCGAGGGCGCCGTCTGCACCGAGATGCTCGACCTGTACCAGGTGGACGGCGTCATCGCCGAACCCGCGGGCGCCCTGGCCACCGCCGCGCTGGCCTCGGGTGCCGTGGCCGTGGAGCCCGGGCAGACGGTGCTCGCGCTGCTCTCGGGCGGCAACAACGACGTCAGCCGGTACGCCGAGGTGGTCGAGCGCTCGCTGGTGCACCGCGGGCTCAAGCACTACTTCCTGGTCGAGTTCCCGCAGGAGCCCGGTGCGCTGCGCCGGTTCCTCGACGAGGTGCTCGGCCCGGACGACGACATCGTGCTGTTCGAGTACCAGAAGCGGGACAACCGGGAGACCGGCGCCGCACTGGTCGGCATCGAGCTGGGTGCCGCGGCCGGGCTGACCCCGCTGCTGGCCCGCATCGCCGCCGGCCCGCTGAGGATCCAGCACCTGGCCCCCGGGACGACGGCCTACCGCTTCCTGGTCTGACGGCCCGGGCGACGTGGATCAGCTGGGTTCACGAATGGCCGTCCTGGATCACCGGCGTCGGTGAGCCAGGACCGACGCCGGTGAACCCAGCTGATCCACGCCCGGGCTGCAGCGGGCGGGGCCTAGTCGAGGAGGTCGAGGGCGGCGGCGACGACGGAGTCGGTGTCGATGCCGTGGTGGCGGTACACGCTGGCCAGGTCGCCGCTCTGGCCGAACCGGGTCACGCCCAGGTGCGCGGCGGGCACGCGGTGGACACCGGCCAGGAACGCCAGGGTGTGCGGGTGGCCGTCCAGCACGGTGACCATCGGCGCGGCCCGGGGGTGCGGGAAGACCTGGTCGAGCACGGCGGTGGGGGCGTCGTCCTGGCCGCGGCGGGCCTGCAGCGCGCGGAACAGCAGCCCGGGGCTGGTCACCACCACGACGTCGGCGGGGTGGCCGAGGCCGGTGAGCCGGTCGGCTGCCTGGAGCCCCTCGGTGATCAGCGCACCCATCGTGACCACGGTGACCGCGGGCTCGGCGACCCGGCGCAGCGCGTACGCCCCGGCCACCACCTGGCGACGGCGGCGCTCGCGGGCGGCCGGGTCGGCCGGGACCGCGGCCAACGTCTGGTCGACCGGGCGGGTCGACAACCGCAGGTAGGCGCTGGTGCCACCGGGCTTGCCGAGCCGGCCGAGCGAGGCCAGCAGGCACCACTCGGTGTCCAGCGCGAAGCCGGGCTCGTAGCTGACCACGCCCGGCTGCTCCAGTCCGATCGAGGGCGTGGTGATCGACTGGTGCGCCCCGCCCTCCCCGGCCAGCGTCACCCCCGACGGCGTGCCGACCAGGATCGACTGGCCCCCGGCGTAGACCCCGAAGCTCCACGGCTCCAGCGCCCGGGACACGAACGGGTCGTACATGACCCCGATCGGCAGCAGCGGCTGCTCCCACCGGCTCCAGGTGGCGCCGAGCTCGCCCATCAGACCCACCAGGTTGACCTCGGCGATGCCCAGCTCGACGTGCTGGCCACTGGGTCGCTCGCGCCAGTGCAGGATCGTCTCGGGGTCGTCGGAGAACCAGTCGCGGCGGTCCTCGGCCGACCACACGCCGACCTTGTTCACCCAGCCGCCCAGGTTGGTGGAGGAGGACACGTCGGGGCTGACCGTCACCACCCGGGCACCGGCCTCGGGCGCGGCGCGGTTCAGGTCGAGCAGGGTGCGGCCCAGCGCGGCCTGCGTGGTCGCCGTCCCGTTCGGGGTGCGACCCAGGTCGGTCGGGACGGCGGGGGCCGGCGCGCCCTCGTGCGGCGTCCGGCTCAGCCGGTCGGCCGCCGCGGACAGCAACCGGCCCGGCTCGGACGCCGGGTCGAAGCGGGCCCACGGGTCGGCCGGGTCGACACCCACCCGGGCGGCGAGCTCGTGCAGCTGGGCCTCGGTCAGCAGCGCGGAGTGGTTCTGGGGGTGCCCCTCGGTGGCCAGTCCGTAGCCCTTGAGCGTGTAGGCCAGGACGACCGTCGGGCGGGTGTCGTCGATCTGGGCGAACGCCTGCCGCAGCGCCGCCAGGTCGTGCCCGCCCAGGTTGCGCACCGCGGCGACCAGGTCGTCGTCGGACACCCCGGCGATCAGCCCGGCGATCGCGGCCGCGCCCGCGCCGTCCCCGGGCAGGTGCTCGCGCAGCTGCGCGGCGTCGCGGCGCAGCATGCGCTGGTACTCCGGGTTGGTCATCTCGTCGATCCGGCCCCGCAGCTGCGGACCGCCCTCGCGGGTGTACAGCTCCTCCAGCAGGGCGCCGTACTTGACGGTGAGCACCTGCCAGCCGGCCGCGGCGAACATGCCCTGCAACCGGGTGGCCCCGAAGGTGGGCACCACGCGGTCCAGCGACTGCCGGTTCAGGTCGACCACCCAGCAGACCTCGCCCAGCTCGGCCACCATCGGGTCGACCACGGCCTCCCACACCGCGCCCTCGTCCAGCTCCGCGTCGCCCACCAGCGACCACTGCCGGCCCGCGCCACCGGTGCCGAACTGGGTGTTGACGTACCGGCGCGCGATCGCGCCCCAGATCGGCGCGGTGGCCCCGATGCCCACCGAGCCGGTGGAGTAGTCGGCGGGCACCGGGTCCTTGAGCCGCGAGGGGTAGCTCTGCAGGCCGCCGAACTCCCGCAGCGTGGTGAGCGCGGAGGCCGGCAGCTGGCCCAGCAGGTACTCCAGCGCGTGCAGCACCGGCGAGGCGTGCGGCTTGACCGACACCCGGTCCTCGGGGCCGAGGGTCTCCAGCCACAGCGCGGTCATGATCGTGGTGATCGAGGCGCTCGACGCCTGGTGGCCGCCCACCTTGAGCCCGGTCGGGTTGGGCCGTACCCGGTTGGCGTGGTCGACGATCGCGCTGGCCAGCCAGAGCACGCGCTCCTCGACCTCGCGCAGGGCTGCATCGGGGCGGGTGGTGACGGCGGTCATGGGTCCAGGGTGGCCGACGGGTGCACCCCGGGCCAGCCGCTGCCCGCAGCACAGGATCCGCCAGGTGCGGAGCAGCACGACTGCGCTCAGCGGATACCCGGGCGCACGGAGCGGTTGGCAGATCGATCGCGCACCACCTAGATTCCGGGCGAGCTGTGGTCTGTGCCACAGAGCGAGACGCCGAGGTCCGTGCGGAGGTGCCGGTGATCGAGCCGCTGTCGCGGTTCCCCGTCGTGGGCACGCACAGCCTGGAGGAGGCCCAGGACGCCGTCACCCGCGTCTACCTCGAGCACGACCTCACGGCGCCGGCCGACCAGGTGGACATGCGGCTCAACGCCGTCTCCGACCGCAACTTCACCCTCGGCTACCTGACCTACGGCGCGCAGACCGAGCTGGTCATGCCGCCGACCGAGGACTGCTACCACGTCAACCTCACCACCGCGGGGAGCACCGACGCCGACCGCTCGGACGGCGCGCGCACCCGCACGCTGGCCCGGGTGTCGGGCGCCGTGCTCAACCCGCGCCAGCGCAACACGGTGCGCTGGACCGCGGACGCCGAGCAGCTGATCCTGAAGATCCCGCGCGCCAGCCTCGAGTCCCACCTCGGCGACCTGGTCGGTCGCTCGGTGGCCGAGGTGCTCGACTTCGACTTCGGGCTCGACCTCACCGCCCCGGCCGGGCAGTCGTTGCTCAACTCGGTGGAGTTCCTGGCCCGCGAGCTCGACCGCCCGGGCGGGCTCGCCGACATGCCGCTGGCCCGCGAGCAGCTCGAGGCGTTCGTGATGACCCAGCTGCTGCACGCCGGTCGGCACCAGTTCTCCGACGTCCTCGCCGCCCCGGCCCGGGCGCTGGAGCACGGCCGGCTGGCGCCCGTCGTCGCCTACCTGGAGGAGCACGCCGACCAGGCCCTGACCCCGCAGCAGCTGGCCCGGGTCGGGTGCATGAGCGTGCGCACCCTGCACGCGGCCTTCCAGCAGCAGTACGGCGAGTCCCCGATGAGCTACCTGCGCCGGGTGCGGCTGGACCGGGTGCGCGCCGAGCTGGTGCACGCCGACCCGACCACCGTGCGGGTCACCGACATCGCGATGCGCTGGGGCTTCTTCCACCAGAGCCGTTTCGCCCAGCAGTACCGGGACCGCTTCGGCGAGCTCCCGTCCGCCACCCTGCGCCACTGATCCGGGAGACCCACCGTGGACTACGACGAACTGTCGGCCGCCTTCCTCGCCGAGCCCGCCGCCGGCCGACCCGCCCCCCGGATCCCGACCGGCGCCGCGCGCTCGCTGCGCGACGCCGCCGAGCCGTTGGCCACCATCGGCTTCTGGGGCAAGCCCGCCTACGCCGCGATGGAGGCCCTCGGCCTGGAGTTCCTCACCGGCTACGTCTGGGGCCGCAGCGCGCCGATGGGCGAGCCGAGCGCACCGGTCGTGGTCGCGGCGTTCGGGGTGTTCGAGCCCGGGCTGGTGACCTCGCTGTACGACCAGGCCCGGGGCATCGCCTCGCGCGAGGACGTCCTGGCCGCCCGCGAGCGCGGTGCCGTCGAGTCGCTGCACGAGGTGCTCGGCGACGTCCCGACGTCGGAGGTCGAGACCGCCGTGGCCCAGCTGCGCCTGGCCACCGACGTGGCCGTCGCCGACGTGGCCGGCCGACCGCTGGTGGCCGGGCTGGCGTCGCTCCCGTGGCCGGCCGACCCGTGGGGCCAGCTCTGGCACGCGCTGAACATCCTGCGCGAGTACCGCGGCGACACCCACCAGGCGGCCAACGTCGCCGCCGGGCTGACCGGCGTCCAGATGAACCTGGTGACCGAGTACTGGATCGGCTGGGAGCCGCGCGCCTACGCCGGCACCCGCGCGTGGTCGCCCGAGGTGATGGACGCCGCCGACGCCGACCTGCGCGAGCGCGGCTGGCTGGCCGACGGCGAGCTGACCGCCACGGGCCGCGCCGAGCGCGACCGCATCGAGCAGGTCACCGACGAGGCCATGGCCCGGGTGCTCGCCCCCATCGGCGACGACGTCGGTGCGCTGACCGAGCAGCTGGACGGCTGGAGCAACCGCGTCGTGGCCGCCGGCGCGGCGCCGTCGGACCCCTACAAGCGCGTCTCGGGCTGACCCTGCCGCAGGCATGGGAGCCCATGCACCCACCCACGGTCCCCGTGCGCGGGTGCATGGGCTCCCATGCCTGCCGGAGCAGCAGACCGTCAGGGCTCCAGCAGCACCTTGATGGCGCCGTCGCGCTTGGTGCTCGCGACCTCGAACGCCTCCTCGGCGTCGTCGAGGGGGAACCGGTGCGTGACCAGTGGGCTCAGGTCGACCCGGCCGGCGCGGATGAGCTCCAGCGAGCGCTCGTACTGCCCGCGCCCGCCGTTGCCGCCGACCCCGAACACGGTGGCGGTCTTGAGCATCATCGGGACGACGGGGATGCCCGGCAGGTCGTTGGCGTAGCCGATGAACGACGCCTTGCCCTCCTTGCGCACCAGGTCGATCACCGACGCCGAGGCCGCCGGCGCACCCGAGGTCTCGACGACGATGTCCGGGCCGGTGCCGCGGTGCATCTCGCGGATGGTCTCCACCAGCCCTTCGGTGCGGCTGTCCAGGCAGTCGGTGGCCCCGAACGCCCGCGACACCTCGAACACCTCCTCCCGGACGTCGGTCACGGTCAGCCGGCCGGCACCGCTCAGCGCCGCGAACCGGGCCACGGCCAGGCCGATCGGGCCCTGGCCGAGCACCAGCACCGAGTCGCCCAGCTTGATCTGCAGCCGGTCGATGCAGTTGAGCGCCACGGCGAAGGGCTCCAGCAGCGCCGCACCCCAGATCGGCACGCCGTCCGGGATCGGCACCAGGTTCACCCGGGGGACGGCGACCAGCTCGGCGAAGCAGCCGTCGCTCCACAGCCCGATCAGCTTCTTGTTCGGGCAGTCGAGCGAGGGCCCGTCGACGCACGCGGCGCAGGTGCCGCACGGCAGCGAGGGCTTCACGGCGAACTGCCGACCCACCAGCGACTCGTCGACGCCCTCGCCGACCGAGACCACGGTGCCGGCGAAGTCGTGCCCGGGCACCCTCGGGAAGGGCGAGTCGATGCGGCCCTCGAACTGGTGCGCGTCGGTGCCGCACAGCGAGGCGACGTCGACGTGCACGACGACGTGCAGCGGGTCGGCGGTGGGGTCGGGCCGCTCCTGCACCTCCACCCGGCCGACCCCGGTCAGGACGACGGCCTTCACGCCGCGTCCTCGCCGGTGTACCCCTCGGGCACGACGAACCGCTCGGGCAGCTTGCCGCGCGAGGCCAGGACGGCATGCAGCTGGTCGCGGTGGTGCACCACGTGGCCGACGACGATCGGCAGCCACTCGGCCACCGTCATCCGGCCCAGCGTGGTGATCTCCACCGACCGCTCGAGGATCTCGGGCGTGTGCATCGGCAGCGTCGTCACCATGGTGCGGCGCAGGGAGGCGATCTTGTCGGCGGCCTCGGCGGCGGTGGGCGGGACCGCGCCGATCGTGTCGTGCCCGATCTCCTCCCGGTAGAAGAAGTCGAGGTCGGGGTCGGCCTGCAGCCGAGCGATGTCGGCCACCCAGAGCAACCCGGCCAGGGTCATGTGGCTGACCACCGTCGCCCCGGTCCAGCCGCCGCCGGGGTCGGCGACGTGCAGGTCGCCGTCGTCGATGCTGCGCAGCAGCTCCTCGACGGCGGTGAGGGTGCGGTCGGCGATCCGCGTCTGCGTCTCGACGATGTCGGACATGGTTCTCCCGTCGTCGTCGCCGGGCTGCGGTGCCCGGCGTCACACGGGAAGGTAGGGCGCAATGCATGTCTCGTCCAGGAGGTGCGGGCGACCGTGCACGGAGCGGATGGAGGTCCGCCGGGCGCGGATGGTCGACCACCTGACCCGCACCTAGCGTCAGGCCGGACCGCCGCACGACGACGTGAGGAGCTGCATGTCCGCCGGAGCGCTCGACGGCATCCGCGTGCTGGAGATCGGCACGCTCATCGCCGGCCCGTTCGCCGGGCGCCTGCTGGGCGACCAGGGGGCCGACGTCATCAAGGTCGAGGCCCCCGACCGGCCCGACCCGCTGCGCACGTGGGGTCAGGCGCACGAGGACGGCCGCGGCTTCTTCTGGACCGTGCACGCCCGCAACAAGCGCTGCATCACCCTGGACCTGCGCAGCGAGCGCGGGCAGGAGCTCTTCCTGGAGCTCGCCGCGGGCGCCGACGTGGTGGTGGAGAGCTTCCGACCGGGCACCCTCGAACGCTGGGGCCTGGGCTACGACCGGCTGTCCGCGGCCAACCCCGGCCTGGTGCTCGCCCGCGTCTCCGGCTACGGCCAGACCGGGCCCCTGGCGGCGCAGCCGGGGTACGCCAGCGTCGCCGAGGCCCGGGCCGGCCTGCGCTTCGTCACCGGCTTCCCGGGCCAGGCCCCGGTGCGCATGGCGCTGTCGATCGGCGACTCCCTGGCCGGCATGTTCGCCTGCCAGGGCATCCTGACGGCGCTCGTCGCGCGCGCCCGCACCGGGCAGGGGCAGGTCGTGGACGCCGCGCTCACCGACTCGTGCCTGGCGGTGACCGAGTCGATGGTGCCCGACTACTCCCGCGCCGGGCTGGTGCGCCAGCCCAGCGGCACCCGGCTGGACGCCATCGCCCCCTCCAACAGCTACGAGACCGCCGACGGCACCTTCGTGATCATCGCGGCCAACCAGGACACGCTCTTCCGCCGGCTGTGCGCGGCGATGGACCGGCCCGAACTCGCCGACGACGTCCGCTACGCCACGCACACCGCCCGGGCGCGGCACCAGGACGAGCTCGACGGCCTCATCGGGGCGTGGGCGAAGGACCTGCCGCCGGACGACGTCGTCGCCCGCTGCAGCGCGGCCGGCGTCGTCGTGGGCCCGGTGGCCACCGTGGCCGACGTCGTCACCGACGAGCAGTTCCTCGCCCGGGACATGCTCGTGCCCCACCACGACCTCGGGGTGGACGCCGACGTCCTGGGCCCGGGCGTGACCCCGCAGCTCTCGGCGACCCCGGGTGCCGTGAAGTGGGCCGGGCCGCCGTCGCCCGGCTCCCACAACGCCGAGGTCTACGGCGAGCTGCTGGGGCTGGCCGACGACGACCTGGCCGCGCTGGCCGCCGAGGGGGTGGTCTGAGTGGAGCTGCCCGCATCGGTCGACGTCCGCGAGGTCGGCATGCGCGACGGCCTGCAGCTGGAGGACCCGATCCCGCTGGCGGCCAAGCTCGCAGTGCTCGACGCACTGGTGGCCACCGGGGTGCGGCGCATCGAGGTGACGTCGTTCGTGTCATCGAGGGCGGTGCCGGCGCTGGCCGACGCCGACCAGGTGGCCGCCGAGCTGGGCCGGTACGACGGCGTGCACTTCTCCGCCCTGGTGGCCAACCTCCGCGGGGCGCAGCGGGCGGTCGACGCCGGCATCCCGCACCTGGAGTACGTGGTCAGCGCCGCCGACTCGCACTCCCGGGCCAACGCCGGCCGGCCCACCGCCGAGGCCGGGGCGGCGATCGCGGCGATCGCCGAGGTCTCGCACGCCGCCGGCGGCACGCTCGAGGTCATCATCGCCACCGCGTGGGACTGCCCGTTCGACGGACGGACCGATCCGTCCCGCACGCTGGACGTCGTCAGCACCGCGGTCGCCGCCGGCGCCGACCAGCTGTGCCTGGGCGACACCATCGGCACGGTCACCCCGAGGCGCGCGGTCGAGCTGCTCGACGCCGTCCGGACGGCGGCCCCCGGGCTGCCGCTCGGCGCCCATTTCCACGACACCCGCGGCACCGGCCAGGCCAACGCGCTGGCCGCCGTGCTGGCCGGGGTCACGCAGCTCGACGCCTCGGTCGGCGGCCTGGGCGGCTGCCCGTTCGCTCCGGGGGCCAGCGGCAACATCGCCACCGAGGAGCTGGTGTACTGGCTCGCCGACTCCGGCGTGGAGACCGGCATCGACCTGGACGCCGTGCTGGCAGCGGCCGCGGTCACCGAGCGGGCCGTCGAGCACCCGCTGCCCAGTTCGCTGTACCGCGCCGGCGGCGCCAGCCGGCCCCGGGGGGAGTTCTCGTGAAGGTGCTGGGGATCGTGGGCAGCCCGTCGGTCGGCGGCCGCACCGAGGCCGGGGTCGCGGGTGTGCTGGCCGGGTGCACCGGCGCGGAGACCGAGAAGCTGAGCCTGGCCGACACCGACGTCGCCACCGCGCTCGACGCCCTGGAGGCCGCCGACGCGGTCGTGTTCGGCAGCCCCACCTACCGGGCCTCGTTCTCCAGCCTGCTGCGCAGCCTGTTCGAGAACGCCGAGCGCGGCAGGTACACCACCGAGACGAAGGCGCACCTCGCCGGGACGACGGCGGCGATCGTGATGACCAACAACGCGCCCGAGCACTTCCTCGCCCAGGACTCGCTGCGCAGCCTGCTCGCCGGCTTCTACGGCTGCCAGGTGCTCAGCCCCGGTCTGGTGCTCACCCACCCGCACTTCGACGGCACCGAGCTCACCGCCGACGCCGCGGAGCTCGCCGCCTCCCACGGCCGCGCCCTGGTCGACCTCACCGCGGCCGTGCAGGGCTCGCCCGCGATCCGGGCGCTGCAGCCGCAGGTGTGAGCCCTCAGTTCGCGACGGCGTAGAGGATCGACCACACCAGACCGACCACGGCGATGGCCGTGAGCACGACGGCGGCCACCAGGCGCAGCCCGTGGCGGCCGCCGCTCGCGGGACGGACGCCCTTGCGGCCACGCCGGGCCAGGTTCCCCTGCGCCCGCGTCCACCGCAGGGTGTTGCCGATCCAGACGGCGGCCAGCACCGCCACGGCCGCGAAGAAGACGACCGCCCACCAACCCGTGTCCATGCGACTCCTCGAGGACGTGACCGGCGATCGCCTCGATCTGGACAGCACCGTCGTCCCCAGCATGCGCCGGGTGCCCGTCGTCCGCACTCTTCGGACACTCGTGCGCCGACAGCGGATGGTGACCGCCGGACGCCGTCCCTACCGTTCGACGTGACCGCCGCCACCCCCCGCACCTGAGGAGCCGTCGATGACGACCGCCACCGAGCTCGAGACCTTCGGACTGTTCATCGGCGGGGAGTCCGTCGCCGCGAAGTCCGGCAAGACCTTCGAGTCGCAGAACCCCTACACCGGGCAGGCCTGGGCGGTGCTCGCCGACGGTGCCCCCGAGGACGTCGACGTCGCGGTCGCCTCGGCCCGGGCCGCCTTCGACGGCGAGTGGGGTCGGATGACCGGTTTCCAGCGCGCCGCGATCATGCGGAGGTGCGGCGACGCGATCCTCGCCAACGCCGAGCGCCTGGCCCAGCTGGAGGTCAACGACTCCGGCAAGCTCATGCGCGAGATGCGCGGCCAGCTCACCGGCCTGAACCAGTGGTACTACTACTTCGCCGGGCTGGCCGACAAGATCGAGGGCCGCACCGTGCCCCCGGTGAACCCGAACTACTTCGGCTACACCGTGCGCGAGCCGGTCGGCGTCGTCGGGGCGATCACGCCGTGGAACTCCCCGCTGCTGCTGCTGACGTTCAAGCTGGCCCCGCTGCTGGCCGCCGGCAACACCTGCGTGGTCAAGCCCTCCGAGCACTCCCCCGCCTCCACCGTCGCCTTCGCCCAGGTGCTGCACGAGGCCGGGCTGCCCGCCGGCGTGCTCAACGTCGTCACCGGCTGGGACCGCGCCACCGGCGAGGCGCTGGCCTCGCACAGCGGCGTGGACAAGGTCGCCTTCACCGGGTCGACCGCCACCGGTGCCGCCGTCGCCCGCGCCGCGGTGAGCAACCTCAACCGGGTGACCCTCGAGCTCGGCGGGAAGAGCCCGCAGATCGTCTTCCCCGACGCCGACCTCGACGCCGCCGCCAACGGCCTCGTCGCGGGCGTGTTCGCGGCCACCGGCCAGACCTGCATGGCCGGCTCCCGGCTGATCGTGCACGCCGACGTGCACGACGCCCTGGTCGAGAAGATCGCCGCCCGGGCGAACGAGATCGTGCTCGGCGACCCCAACGAGGCCGACACCGAGATGGGCCCGGTGGCCAACCGGCCGCAGTACGAGAAGGTGCTGGGCTACCTGCAGGGCGCGGCCGCCGAGGGCGCGACCTTCGCGTGCGGCGGGGAGCCGGCGGCCGAGCTCGGCGGGTTGTTCGTCAAGCCCACCGTGGTCACCAACGTGACGCCGGAGAACACCATCGTGCGCGAGGAGGTGTTCGGCCCGGTGCTGGCCGCCTACACCTTCACCGACGAGGACGAGGCGCTCAAGCTGGCCAACGACACCCCCTACGGCCTGGCCGGCGCCGTGTGGACCAAGGACGTGCACCGCGCGCACCGGGTCGCCGCCAAGCTGCGGGCCGGCACGGTCTGGGTGAACGCCTACCGCGTGGTCGCCCCGAACATGCCCTTCGGCGGGTTCGGCAACTCCGGCATCGGCCGCGAGAACGGCGTCGACGCCGTCAACGAGTACACCGAGAACAAATCGGTGTTCATCGAGCTGACCGGTGGCACCCGCGACCCGTTCCAGCTGGGCTGAGCCGTGCTGGCGGAGCACTTCCGCGAGGTGATGGCCGGGGTCGCCACCCCGGTCTCGGTCATCACCGCGGTGTCGGCCGACGGCGTCCCGCACGGGACGACGGTGTCGGCGTTCGCGTCGCTGTCGATGGACCCGCCGATGGTGCTGGTCTCCCTCGACCGCGGCTCGGACCTGCTGGCCCTGGTGCGGGAGACCGGCCGGTTCGGCGTCAACGTGCTGGGCTCGACGCAGTCGGCGCTGGCGCTCTCCTTCGCCCGCAAGGGCCCGGACAAGTTCGCCGACGTCGACTGGGCCGGCGACCACGGCCTGCCCCGGCTGCCCGACGCGCCCGGGTGGCTGGCCTGCGACGTGGACTCCCTCGTCGCGGGCGGTGACCACGTGGTGGCCCTCGGGCTGGTGCGGGCCGCCGCCACCGTCGACGGCGCACCGCTCACCTACCACTCGAGGGTGTTCGGCACCCACGCCGCCCTGGAGGCCATCTCGTGAAGCGCACCCCCAGCGAGGCCGTGCAGACCGCCGTCGCCGCCCTGGCCGCCGGCGGCATGGTCGTCGTGGTCGACGACGCCGACCGGGAGAACGAGGGCGACCTGGTCGTGGCCGCCGAGCTGTGCACCCCTGCCCAGATGGCCTTCCTCGTGCGGCACACCACCGGCATCGTCTGCGCCCCGATGCCCGCCGCCCGGGCCGCGGAGCTGCAGCTGCCGCTCATGGTCACCGACAACACCGACGCCCACGGGACGGCGTTCACCGTCACCGTCGACCACCTGTCCACCTCCACCGGCGTCTCGGCCGCCGACCGCGCCGCCACCGTGCGCGCGCTCACCTCGGCGCCGGCCGGCGAGTTCCGCCGTCCCGGGCACGTGTTCCCGCTCATCGCCCGCGACGGCGGGGTGCTGGTGCGCGCCGGGCACACCGAGGCCGCCGTCGACCTCACCCGCATGGCCGGCCTGTCCGGGGTCGGGGTGATCGGTGAGGTCGTCGACGAGGACGGCTCCATGCGCGCCGGCGCGTCGTTGACGGCGTTCGCGGCCGAGCACGGGCTGCCCGTGCTGGCCATCGCCGACCTCGTGCGGCACCGCCGGGCCACCGAGAGCCTCGTCGAGCTGGTCGGCTCGGCGCAGATGCCCACCGAGTTCGGCGACTTCCGGGCGCTGGCCTACCGCAGCACCCTCGACGGCACCGAGCACCTGGCCCTGGTGATGGGTGACCTGGCCGCCGCCTCCCGCACCCCCACCGGCGCCCTGGTGCGGGTGCACTCGGAGTGCCTGACCGGCGACATCCTCGGCTCGCTGCGCTGCGACTGCGGCGGCCAGCTGGAGACCGCGCTGGCCACCATCGCCGCCGAGGGCGCCGGCGCGGTGGTGTACCTGCGCGGTCACGAAGGGCGTGGCATCGGGCTCGGGCACAAGATCCGGGCGTATGCGCTGCAGGAGGAGGGCCTGGACACCGTCGACGCGAACACCGCCCAGGGCCTGCCCGTCGACAGCCGCTCCTACGGCGTCGGCGCGCAGATCCTCGGCGACCTCGGCGCCACCCGCATCCGGCTGATCACCAACAACCCGGCCAAGTACGGCGGCCTGGAGGGCTACGGCCTCACCATCACCGGCCGGGTGCACCTGCCCACGGCGGAGACCCCGCACAACGTCCGCTACCTGCGCACCAAGCGGGAACGGATGGGTCACCTGGGTGCGGCGGCACCAGGGGCGTCCGGGTCGTCGTCCGGGTCGTCGTCCGGGCTGTCCGCCGTCCTGGACCTGCCCGTCGCCGGCACCTGACCGGCGCACTCCACCCGCACCCCGATGATCACGGACCTGGGGCCCCGACACGCCGTCCACGGGTGTCCCCAGGTCCGTGATCATCGGGGTTCGTGCTGTTCAGGGGCCCGCAGTCAGGTCTGCGGCGAGCGGTCGCTCAGGTGCGCTGGGCGGCTGTCCCGGGCTCCCGCGCGCTCCTAGCGTCGTCGTCGAACGTGGCCCAGGGCACACCGCGCCCCGGGCCGACGACCTGCTGAGGAGCCCCGCGTGACGACCACCGACGACCGTCCCACCCAGCGCGCCAACGAGCGGCTGGGCCTGGCCCCGACCGACCCGCGGCCGCCGGCCGAGACGAAGCCGCAGGCCGACCGCACGACGACCAACCCGCTGTTCAACGACCAGGGCATGAAGCTCGGCCTGTTCGGCACCAACTGCTCGTACGGGCTGATCATGAGCCACGCGGCCAGCAGCTACGAGATCACCTGGGAGCACACCAAGGCGATCGCGCAGAAGGCCGACCGGCTCGGCTTCGAGGCGATGATCCCGGTCGCCCGCTGGAAGGGCTTCGGCGGCTCCACCAACTTCAACGGCAACTGCTTCGAGACCTACACCTGGGCCGCGGGCCTGGCCGAGGCCACCGAGAACATCGCGATCGCCGCGACCTCGCACCTGCCCACCATGCACCCGATCGTCTCGGCCAAGCAGGCCACCACCATCGACCACATCTCCGGCGGTCGCTTCGCGCTGAACCTGGTCATGGGGTGGGTGACCCCGGAGATGGAGATGTTCGGCCGCGAGCAGCGCGAGCACGACGAGCGCTACGCCTTCGGCCAGGAGTGGCTGGACTTCGCGTTCAAGCTGTGGGCCGAGGAGGGCAGCTTCGACGTCGACGGCAAGTACTTCCACGGCATGGACGTCGAGGCCTACCCCAAGCCGGTGCAGGGCCCGCGCCCGGCGCTGATCAACGCCGGCAACTCCCCGGCCGGCATCGAGTTCTCCGCCCGCAACGTCGACGTCAACTTCGCCTCGCTGGACACCCTCGAGAACGTGAAGAGCTACACCTCGTCGCTGAAGGAGAAGGCGAAGAGCGAGCACCAGCGGTCCATCCAGACCATGACCTACGGGCTCATCGTCTGCCGCGACACCGAGGACGAGGCCAAGGCCGCGTTCCAGAACGTGATCGACGAGGGCGACTGGGGCGCCGCCGGCAACGTCATCAAGATCGCCAGCTCGGGTGCCTCGCAGTCCTTCGACCACGTGGTGAAGGAGTACCAGGAGCGGTTCATCGCCGGCTGGGGCGGCTACCCGATCGTCGGGACGCCCGAGCAGGTCGCCGAGGAGCTCGTGAAGCTCAACCAGGCCGGCATGGACGGGATGATCATGGGCCTCATCGACCCGCTCGAGGAGCTCGGGATGTTCGAGAGCGACATCCTCCCGCTGCTGGTGCAGGCCGGCGTCCGCCACTAGCCGTCCGCGGCGTGGATCAGCTGAGTTGATCCAACTCCGTCCTGGCTCACCGACGCCGGCGAGCCAGGACGGCCTCTGCTGAACCCAGCTGATCCATGCCGGGCACGGGTCACGGCTCGACGGTGACCTTGATGGCCTTGCCGCTCTTGACGATGTCGAAGGCCTCGAGCGCGCGCCCGAGCGGGATGTGTTCGGTGATGAGGTCCTTGACCGGCACCTGACCGGTGGAGATGTACTCCAGCGCCCGCTTGTTGTGCGAGGGGGCCGAGCCGTTGGCGCCGTGGATGTGCAGCTGGCGGTAGTGCACGACGTTGGAGTCGCAGGTGATGGTCGGGTTGGTCTTGGGCAGCCCGCCGAAGAAGGAGATGCGGCCGTTGCGGGCGGCCATCGCGATGGCCTGCTCCTGGGTGACGTTGGCCGCGGTCGCGGTGATGACGACGTCGGCCCCGCGGCCGCCGGTGAGCTCCATGACCCGCTCGACGACGTCGACCTCGGCGCCGTTGATGACCTCGTCGGGCTGCACGGCGTCGGCGCTCATCTGCAGCCGCTCGGCGTTGACGTCGACCAGGAAGACCTTGCCGACCTTGTGCACGCCGCGGGCGATGCGGATGTGCATGCACCCGATCGGGCCGGCGCCGAAGACGACGAGGGTGTCGCCCTCCTCGATGCCCAGCAGCTCCTGGGCGTTGATCGCGCAGGCGAAGGGCTCGGCGGCCGAGGCCTCGTCGTAGCCCACGTTGTCCGGGATGCGGTTGAGGCCGTCGACCTTGAGCACCTGCTGCGGCACGACCATGTACTCGGCGAAGCCGCCGTCGTACTGGTAGCCGACCGACGTCTGGTTCTCGCAGACGGCCATCCAGCCCTTGCGGCACTCGTGGCACTCACCGCACGGGACGGCGGCGATGACCTGCACGCGGTCACCGGGGGCCCAGCTGCTGCCGTAGGTGCTGTTGACCTCGGCGCCGACCTCGACGACCTCGCCGGCGACCTCGTGGCCGATGGTGCGCGGCGGCGTCAGGTTCTGGTGCCCGTTGTGGAAGATCTTGACGTCGGTCCCGCAGGTGGAGCAGTTCTTGACCTTGATCTTGACCTCGCCGGGGCCGCACTCGGGCTCGGCGACGTCCTCCTGGCGGACGTCCTCGGGGGCGTAGAAACGCAGGGCCTTCATGTGTCCTCCACGGGGTCTCGACCGCACCGGTGTGCCCGGAATCACTGTAGTGACGGGCGCCTTCTCATCGAATCGTACGCATCCGGGTCCACTCGGGCCCTTCCTGACCCGTCAATCCAGGCTTGACCGGGCGAGAAGCGACGTATACAAACGAATTCACAGATCCGTGACAGCTGTCACAGGCTGTGCCTACGATCCGAACCAGAACCGTCCGCACGGGGTCGGTCAGGTCCACCCCCTCACCACGAAGAAGGTCCTCGATGGCCACCACCACGGACGGGGCGCCACGCACCAGCGCCCGGCTGCGGGTCCAGCGGTTCGGCACGTTCCTGTCGAACATGGTCCTGCCCAACATCGGCGCGTTCATCGCCTGGGGCCTGATCACGGCCCTGTTCATCCAGACCGGCTGGATCAAGCTGATCGGCGACGCCTTCGGGTACGAGGGCAGCTACGGCTTCGTGGCCCAGCTGGGCAACTGGTCCAACCCCGACGGCACCCCGATGTTCGAGAACAACACCGGGATCGTCGGCCCGATGATCACCTACCTGCTGCCGCTGCTCATCGGCTACACCGGCGGTCGGATGGTCTACCGGGACACGATCCGCGGCGGCGTCGTCGGCGCCATCGCCACCATGGGCGCCATCGCCGGTGCCAGCGTCCCGATGTTCCTCGGCGCCATGGTCATGGGCCCGCTTGGCGGCTGGTCGATGAAGAAGCTCGACGCGCTGTGGGCGCACAAGATCCGCCCCGGCTTCGAGATGCTCGTCAACAACTTCTCCGCCGGCATCTGGGGTGGCTTCCTCGCCGTCGTCGGCTTCGTGGTGGCCGGCCCCTTCGTGCAGGGCTTCAGCAACATCGCCAGCAACGTCGTCGACTTCCTGGTCGAGCGCAACCTGCTGCCGCTGACCTCGATCTTCATCGAGCCGGCCAAGGTGCTGTTCCTCAACAACGCGATCAACCAGGGCATCCTGACCCCGTTGGGCACCACCCAGTCCCAGATCGACGGCCAGTCGATCCTCTTCCTCCTCGAGGCCAACCCCGGCCCGGGCCTGGGTCTGCTGCTCGCCTTCGCCGTCTTCGGCCGCGGGGCCGCCAAGTCCTCGGCCCCCGGCGCCATCCTCATCCAGTTCATCGGCGGCATCCACGAGATCTACTTCCCCTACGTGCTCGCCAAGCCGAAGCTGATCGCCGCGGTGATCCTCGGCGGCATGGCCGGCGTCGCCACCAACGTCGCGTTCGGCTCGGGCCTGCGCTCCCCCGCCTCGCCCGGCTCGATCATCGCCGTCTGGGCCGCCTCGCCCCCGAGCAGCCTGCTCGGCGTCACCGCCTCGGTCGTCGTGGCCGCCGCGGTCTGCTTCCTGGTCGCGGCCGTGCTGCTCAAGACCGACAAGAGCGGTGACGACGGCGACCTGTCGGCCGCCACCGCGCAGATGGAGGCCAACAAGGGCAAGAAGTCCTCGGTCTCCGGCATGCTCGGCGGCTCGGCGGCGGCCTCCACCGGCCCCATCCAGTCCATCGTGTTCGCCTGCGACGCCGGCATGGGCTCCTCGGCCATGGGCGCCTCGGTGCTGCGCAAGAAGGTGCAGGGCGCCGGGTTCTCCGACGTCACCGTCGTGAACAAGGCCATCTCCAACCTGACCGACGACGTCGACCTGGTGGTCAGCCACCGCGACCTCACCGACCGGGCCCGCCAGAAGACCCCGTCCGCCGCGCACGTCTCGGTCGACAACTTCATGGGCAGCCCCCGCTACGACGAGATCGTCGAGCTGCTCCGCGAGCGGAACACCAGCGGCGCCGCCGAGGGTGCCGCCGCCGCGGAGGCGGCGCAGACCGGCGGCACCGCCGGCCTGCTGGCCCGCGAGTCGATCGTGCTCGACGCCTCGGGCGACCGGGCCGGCGCCATCCAGCAGGCCGGTGAGCTGCTCGTGGCCGCCGGTGCCGTCGACCACGACTACGTGCGCGCCATGCACGAGCGCGAGACGTCGGTGTCGACCTACATGGGCAACCTGCTGGCCATCCCGCACGGCACGAACGAGGCCAAGCCCTCGATCCGCCGCTCGGCGATCTCCTTCGTCCGCTTCCCCCAGGGCGTGGACTGGAACGGCAACCAGGTGCGCTTCGTGATCGGCATCGCCGGCGCCGGCGACGACCACCTGGCGCTGCTGTCCCGCATCGCCGAGGTGTTCAGCGACTCCAGCCAGGTCGCCCGCCTGGAGCAGGCCCGCACCGCCGACGACGTCCTCGCCGTCCTGGGGGCCATGCAGCCCGCCTGAGGCACCGCGCAGCGGCCCCCGGTTCCCGAGCGGAACCGGGGGCCGCTGCCGTTCCCCCACCGAGGCAAGGGATCCCTTCCACACCGTTCGGCAGCCACCCGGTCAGGAGGGGCTCCCTTGCCTCGACAGGAGGATGGGCGCCATGACCTCGCGACCACTGACCGTCGTCACCGGGGGGAGCCGCGGCATCGGGGCGGCCACGGTCGCCGCGCTCGCCCGGGCCGGGCACGACGTCGTCGTGGGCTACCGCACCGACGCCGTCGCGGCGGCCCGCGTCGTCGCCGACGCCGCGGCGGTCGGCGCGCGGGCGGTGGCGGTGCAGGCCGACGTCGCCGACCCCGACGACGTCGACCGGCTCTTCGCCACCGACCTCGGGACGCCGACCGGGCTGGTCGCCAACGCCGGCCTCACCGCCCACCTCGGCGACCTGGCCGACACCCCGGTCGACGTCGTCCGCACCGTGCTGGACACCAACCTGCTCGGCGTGGTGCTGTGCTGCCGCCGGGCCGCGCAGCTCATGTCCACCGACCGCGGCGGGGCCGGCGGCGCGGTCGTCTGCGTCTCGTCGTCGGCGGCCACCCTCGGGTCGCCCCACGAGTACGTGCACTACGCCGCGGCGAAGGCCGGCGTCGACGCCCTCGTGGTCGGGTTGGCCAAGGAGCTGGCCACCTCCGGCGTCCGCGTGAACGGGGTGGCCCCGGGCCTGGTGCGCACCGACATCCACGCCGGCGCGGGCGACCCCGGCCGCCTGGACCGGGTCACCGCGCGGGTGCCGATGGGTCGGGCGGGCGAGCCCGCCGAGGTCGCCCCGGCGGTGGTCTGGCTGCTCGGGGCCGACGCCGGTTACGTCACGGGCACGGTGCTCCGGGTGGCCGGCGGGCTGTAGACCGTTGCGGCACGTTGCACGGGCGGAATTGGTCGTGACCGGGGTCACCATCGTCTGACCAATGCGTTTATGGTCACACCGGCACGTGACACCAAGTGCCGTCAGGCCGAGCGAAGCAGGAGCAACGATGCCCACGACCACCCGCGCCTCGATCATCCGCCAGTCCCCGGGCGAGTACGAGACGGTCACCCTCGAGCTGGACGACCCGAAGAAGGGCGAGGTCCAAGTCAAGATGGCCGCCTCGGGCCTGTGCCACTCCGACGACCACCTGCAGACCGGCGACCTCCAGGTCATGACCTACCCGTTCTGCGGCGGCCACGAGGGCTCCGGCGTCATCACCAAGGTCGGGCCCGACACCCCGGGCTTCGAGGAGGGCGACCACGTCGTCTTCTCGTTCGTGCCCTCGTGCGGCCAGTGCTCCGCCTGTCGACGCGGCGACTTCAACCTCTGCGACAAGGGCGCGCTGCTGCTGGTGGGCTCGCGGGCCGACGACGCCGAGGACTTCCGGATGAAGCTCGACGGCCAGAACGTGGGCCAGATGTGCGGCATCTCGACGTTCTCGGAGTACACCACCGCCGACGTCGCCTCGGTCATCAAGATCGACAAGGACATCCCGCTCAAGTCCGCCGCTCTCGTGGGCTGCGGTGTCCCGACCGGCTTCGGCACCGCGGTCAAGGCCGGCGGGGTCAAGCCCGGCGACGTCGTCATCGTCATGGGCATCGGCGGCATCGGCATCAACGCCGTCCAGGGCGCCGCGCACGCCGGCGCCACGCGCGTCATCGCCGTCGACCCCACCCCGTTCAAGCGCGAGATGGCGCAGGAGTTCGGCGCCACCGACGTCTTCGAGAACATGGAGCAGGCGACCGAGTTCGCCCAGTCGATCACCGAGGGCCAGGGGGCCGACGTCGCCCTGGTCACCGTGGGCGTGCTCGAGGCCGACCACCCGGCCCAGGCCCTGGCCTCGATCCGCAAGGGCGGCACCGTCGTCGTCACCGGCCTGGGCAAGATGACCGAGCTGACGCCGATCTCGGCCTTCGACCTCACCCTCATGCAGAAGAGGCTGCAGGGCGCGATCATCGGCGCGCAGTCGCCGCACTCGGACATCCCGAAGCTGCTGCGCATGTACCAGGCCGGTCAGCTCAAGCTCGACGAGCTGATCACCAAGGAGTACACCCTCGACCAGGTCACCGAGGCCTACAAGGACATGCACGAGGGCAAGAACATCCGCGGCGTCATCGTCTTCGACTGATCGGCCACGGCGTCGATCAGCTCAGCTGATCGAACTCCGTCCTGGCTCACCGGCGTCGGTGAGCCAGGACGGACATCGGTGAACCCAGCTGATCCATGCCGCGGGCGCGGTGCGGTCAGCGGGCGTAGCGGGCGGCGGCCTTCTCGCGCGCACGGGCGGCGAGCACCTCGCGGTCGCGCGGGGGCGCCGACGTCACCAGGTCCGCCAGCAGGTGCCTCGTGGCGTGCGCGATCTCGGCGACCGCCCGGTCGAAGGCCTCCTGGTTGGCCTGCGACGGCTTCACCGACCCGCTCACCTTGCGCACGAACTGCAGCGCGGCGGCGTCGACCTCGTCGGGCGTCGTCGCCGGCTCGAGGTTGTGCAGGACCCTGATGTTGCGGCACATGCCCGCAACGCTAGGTGCGCCGCACCCCCGCAGGCCAGAGCTCAGGCCAGAGCTCAGGCCAGAGCTCAGGCCAGAGCTCAGGCCAGGGCGAACTCCGCCGGGGCCACCGCCGTGGTCACGGCACCGCCCTTGGCCAGCGCCCGGCTGATGACCAGCCGCTGGATCTGGTTGGTGCCCTCGAAGATCTGCATGACCTTGGCCTCGCGCATGTACCGCTCGACCGGGAAGTCGCGGGTGTACCCGTACCCGCCCAGCACCTGGACGGCGTCGGTGGTCACCTTCATCGCGTTGTCGGTGGCCACCAGCTTGGCGATGGAGGCCTGCTGGGAGTAGGGCAGGCCGGCGTCCTTGAGCCGGGCCGCGTGCAGCGTCATCGCCCGGGCGGTCTCGGTGCCGGCGGCCATGTCGGCGAGCAGGAACGCCAGGCCCTGGTGCTCGACGATCGGCACGCCGAACGTCTCGCGCTCCTTCGCGTAGGCCAGCGCGTCCTCCAGCGCCCCCTGCGCCAGCCCGACGGCGACGGCGGCGATGCCCAGCCGGCCGGCGTCCAGCCCGGCGAGCGCGATCGGCAGGCCCTCGCCCTCCTCGCCCAGGCGCCGGTCGGCGTCGACCCGTACGCCCTCGAACCGCATGAGCGCGGTGGTCGAGCCGGTGAGCCCCATCTTCCGCTCCGGCGGGTCGGCCACCAGTCCGGGGGCGTCGGCCGGCACCAGGAAGCAGGAGATGCCGCGCGAGCGGTGGTCGGACGTGCGGGCCATGACCTTGTAGAAGTCGGCCTGCCCGCCGTGCGTCGTCCAGGCCTTCTCCCCGGTCAGCACGTACGAGTCCCCGTCGCGCACCGCCGTCGTGCGCATCGCCGCCGGGTCGGAGCCGGCGTGCGGCTCGCTCAGGCAGTACGCGCCGAGCAGCTCGCCGCCGAGCATGTCCGGCAGCAGCCGCTGCTTCTGCTCGTCGGTGCCCTTCGTCGCCAGCCCGAAGCACGAGAGCCCGTGCACGCTCACCCCGACGCCGACGCTGGCCCAGACCGCGGCGATCTCCTCCAGCACCTGCAGGTAGACCTCGTAGGGCTGCCCACCGCCGCCGAACTCCTCGCCGTAGGGCAGGCCCAGCAAGCCGGCCCGGCCGAGGGTGCGGAAGACCTCGCGAGGGAACTGCTCGTCGGCCTCGGCCGCGACCACCTTCGGCGCCAGCTCGTCGCGGGCGATCTGGCGGGTGAGGTCGAGCAGGTCGGCGGCCTCCTGCGTGGGGACCAGACGCTGGACCGGCATGACGGACACCTCTCATCGGTACTGCAGGACAGCGAGCAGTACCGAAGATATCCTGGACGACGTGACCAGCGCGCGGACGGCGACCCGGGGGCCCGCCCGCCGCGAGGCCGTCCTCGACGACCTGGTCACGCTCTTCCTGGCCGAGGGGTTCGCCACCGTCACCCTCGACGAGCTCGCCCGTCGGCTGCACTGCTCCAAGTCGACGCTGTACGCGGTCGCGGGCAGCAAGGAGCAGCTGGTGGTGGCCGCCGTCCGCCGGTTCTTCGCCCGGGCCACCGAGGCCGTCGAGGCCCGGGCCGCGCAGCCCGCCGCCGCCGGTGCCCGCATCGAGGCCTACCTGCTGGCCGTGAGCGAGCAGCTGCGCCCGGCGTCGGCCGCCCTCTTCGCCGACCTGGCGGCGTTCGCCCCGGCGGGCGAGGTCTACGCCCGCAACACCCGGACGGCGGCCCGGCGGGTGCAGCAGCTGGTCGACGAGGGCGTGGCCGCCGGCACGCTGCGGCCGGTGCACGCCTCGTTCGTGGGCGCCGCCGTCACCGAGGTCATGGCGGCCATCCACGCCGGGCGCATCGCCGCGGCCACCGACCTCGACGACGCCGCCGCGTACGCCGAGCTGGCCGCGCTGGTGGTCGGGGGCCTGCACCGACCCTGAGGGGCTTGACGGCCGCCGGTAAGGTGAGGCTTACCGATCATGGTCCTCCGGGGCCTGCCGACCGCCGCCCGGAGGAGACACCCGTGCCCGACCGCGCCGCCGTCCCCGGGCAGCCCCCGGTCGCGGACCTCGCGCGGGTCGACGAGCGGCCGCGCCGGGCGCCCGAGGAGCTGGCCGCCGACGCCGCGGACGAGCACCGCCGGCGGGGCCTGCTGCGCGGCCCGGCCACCCGGCTCGGCGGGCTGTGGCTGCTGCTGCTCCTGGTCGTGGTGGCCTGCCTGCTCAGCATCGCCGTCGGCAGCCGGTCCATCCCGGTCGGCACCGTCTGGCAGACCCTCACCGACTCCCGGGCCATCGGCGACGACGCGGTGGTCATCCGCGAGCTGCGCATCCCGCGCACCGTGCTGGGCGTGCTCGTGGGCCTGGCCCTGGGTACCGCGGGGGCGCTCATGCAGGGGCACACCCGCAACCCGCTGGGTGACCCCGGGCTGCTCGGCGTGGCCGCCGGCGCGTCGGCGGCCGTCGTCCTGGCCATCTTCGTGCTCGGCATCGGCAGCCCCTCGGGGTACGTCTGGTTCGCCTTCCTGGGCGCGATGCTCGGCTCGGTCGCGGTGTTCGCCATCGGCTCCAGCGGGCGCGGCGGGGCCACCCCGGTCAGCCTCGCACTCGCCGGGGCGGCGCTCTCCGCCCTGCTCTACGCCCTGGTGCAGGCCATCCTGGTGACCGACTCCTCGACCCTGGACAGCTACCGCTTCTGGGTGGTCGGGTCGCTGTCGGGGCGCGACTCCGCCATCGCCTGGCAGGTGGCCCCGTTCATCGTGGCCGGGCTCGTGCTGGCGCTGGCCAACTCCCCCGCCCTCAACCTCCTCGGCCTCGGCGAGGACGTCGCCCGCGGGCTCGGCCAGAACGTGCTGGTGGCCCGCGTCGTGGGCATCGCCGCCATCACCCTGCTGACCGGCGCGGCCACCGCCGCCTGCGGGCCCATCGGCTTCGTCGGGCTGGTCGTGCCGCACGTGGCCCGCGCGGTCACCGGCCCCGACCACCGCTGGCTGGTGCCCTACTCGGCCCTCATGGGCGTGGCCCTGCTGCTGCTGGCCGACGTCGTCGGCCGGGTGGTCACCCGCCCCGGCGAGCTGCAGGTCGGCATCGTGCTGGCCCTGGTCGGGGCGCCCTTCTTCATCGCCCTGGTGCGCCGTCGGAAGATGGCCAGCCTGTGACCGCGCAGCTCACCCGCCCCCGGCTGGGTCCCGACCGGCGGCGCACCGTGCGCGTCGGCCCGGCCTCGGGGGTCGTGCGCACCCGGCAGCTCGTGGTGCCGGTGGTCGCGCTCGTGCTGCTGGTCCTGGCCGCCGCCGCGAGCATGGGGCGCGGTGACTACCCGATCGGCCTGGTCGACGTGCTGGGCACCCTCGTGGGCGCCGGCGACCCGACCCAGCAGTTCATCGTCACCGAGCTGCGCGCCCCGCGGGTCGTGGTGGGCGCGCTGGTCGGCCTGGCCCTGGGCCTGTCGGGCGCGCTGATCCAGACCTTCGCCCGCAACCCGCTGGCCTCCCCCGACACGCTCGGCATCAACGCCGGCGCCTCGGCCGCGGCGGTGGGCGCCATCGTCCTGGGCGGCAGCGCCACCACGTCCGGCCAGCTGCTGGGCGGTCTCGGCCTCCCGGTGGCCGCCCTGCTCGGCGGGCTCACCAGCGCCCTGCTCATCTTCGGCCTGGCCTGGCGCACGGGCGTCGACGGCTACCGGCTGATCCTGGTCGGCATCGGCCTGTCCGCGGTCGGGGTCGCCGCCGTCGACTGGCTGCTCACCCGCTCCACCCTGCAGGACGCCTCCGCCGCCACCGTCTGGCTCACCGGGTCGCTCAACGGCCGCACCTGGGACCAGGCCTGGCCGCTGGGCACCGTGCTGCTCGTGCTGGTGCCGGTGGCCCTGGCGTGCTCCCGCCAGCTCGGCGTCCTCCAGTTCGGCGAGGACACCGCCCGGGCGCTGGGCGTGCGGGTCGGGCCCACCCAGGCGCTCGTCGTCCTGGTCGCGGTCGCCCTGGCCGCGGTGTCGGTCTCGGCCGCCGGGCCGGTCGGCTTCGTGGCCCTCGTCGTCCCGCAGGTCGCCGTCCGGCTGGTCGGCGGCTCGCGGCCCCCGCTGCTGGCCTCGGCCCTGCTGGGCGCCCTGCTCGTCGTCTCGGCCGACCTGCTCACCCGCACCGTCCTGCCCGTCACCCTCCCCGTCGGCATCGTCACCGCCGCCGTCGGGGCCCCCTACCTGCTCTGGCTGCTCGTCCGCGGCCGCCGCGCCCTGACGTAGAGACGAGGTTCCCTTCATGACCGCTGTCCTGAGCCACCCGACCGACCTGCAGCGAACCGCGCCGCGGGTGCGGCTGGCCGCCGAGCAGGTACGGCTGGCCTACGGTGACCGGGTCGTCGTCGACTTCCTCGACCTCGAGCTGCTCGACGGGTCCTTCACCGCGGTCGTCGGGCCGAACGGGTGCGGCAAGTCCACCCTGCTCAAGGCGCTGGGCCGGCTGCTGCGGCCGAGCTCGGGCCAGGTGGTGCTCGACGGCAAGCCCATCGCCAAGACCCCGACCCGCGAGGTCGCCCGGGTCCTCGGCATGCTGCCGCAGACCCCGGTGGCCCCCGAGGGCCTCACCGTCGCCGACCTGGTGGCCCGGGGCCGCCACCCGCACCAGACGTGGCTGCGGCAGTGGTCGCGCGACGACGAGGACGTCGTGGCCGAGGCGCTGCGCTGGACCGACATGGCCGAGCTGGCCGACCGTCCCGTCGACGCCCTGTCCGGCGGCCAGCGGCAGCGGGCGTGGATCTCGATGGCGCTGGCCCAGGGCACCGACCTGCTGCTGCTCGACGAGCCCACCACCTACCTCGACCTCTCGCACCAGATCGACGTGCTCGAGCTGGTCGCCCGGCTGCACGCCGAGCGCGGCCGCACCGTCGCCGTGGTGCTGCACGACCTGAACCTGGCCGCCCGCTACGCGCAGCGCCTGGTCGCCATGAAGGACGGCGTCGTGGTGGCCGCCGGGACCCCGCACGAGGTGCTCACCGAGCAGCTGCTGGCCGACGTCTTCGACCTCGAGGCGCGCGTCGTGCCCGACCCCGTGTCGGGCACCCCGATGGTGGTCCCGGTCCGCCGCCTGCGCTGAAGGCAAGCCTTCGTTTCGTGGCGGAGCTCCGCGACGGCTGCCATCGTGTCGGCCATGACCTCCACCCAGCAGTTGCCCCAGGTCCAGGACTGCTCCGTGAGCAGCTGTTCCTACAACGCCGAGTCCAGCTGCCACGCTGGTGCGATCACCGTCGGCGGCGAGCACGCGCACTGCGGCACCTTCGTCGAGATCTCGTTCCGCTCGGGCCTCGAGCGCACCGGCGTCGTCGGGGCGTGCCACCGCACCGACTGCAGCCACAACGAGAAGCTCGAGTGCACCGCAGCGGCCGTGCAGGTCGGCGCCGCGGCCGACAAGGCCGACTGCCTCACCTACTCCGCCCGCTGACCCCCGTGCGGGCGCCGCTGGCCTAGCCGGCCAGCAGCTCCGCTGCGTCGGGCAGCTGCTCGAGCTCGACCCGGCCGTCGGCCTCGACCCGCAGCACGGCGTCGGCGACCGCGAGCACGGCCACCGGGTCGGCGTCGTCCACGACGACCGTCGCACCCCGGTCGGCCAGCGCGCGCAGCGCACCCACGACGGTGCGGCGCTGCCCGGCCTCCAGACCTTCGGTCAGCCGGTCGACCAGCACCACCGGTGCAGCGACGGCGGTCACCAACCCGAGCCGGTAGGCCACTGGAGCCCCGGCCGGCGCGGTGAGCCGGGCGACCTGCAGCCCGGCGTGCCCGGCGGAGCAGCGGGCGCTGTCCTCGTCGAGGGCGCCGCAGACGGCCGAACGGACGGCGGCCGGGCCCAGCAGGGCGACGACGGACGCGACGGGCAGCTTCAACGGCACGGGACGGACCTCCAGGACGGGTGAGGTCAGGCTAACCTGACCTCACCCGTCCTGTCGAGGTTCAGTCCCTCGGCTCCTGCGGTCGGCCCGCACCCACCGGCTCGTCGGTCGCGGCGGACCGGGACGGCGGGGTGTCCGCCGGCTGCTCGTCCGTCGGGGTGGGGCCGTCGACGACGGCGACCCCCTGCCCGTCGGGCGCCTGCTGCACCGTGAGCACGAAGTCGCCGCCGTGGTTCTGCAGCCCGTGCACCACGGCCTGCTCCACGGCCTCCGTGGCCACCATGCTGCGCAGCATCATCGGGTCGGTGCGCAGGTCCTTGGCCAGCGCCACGGCCAACCCGACCATGACCAGCGCGAAGGGAAGCGCCGCGATGATGGTCAGGTTGCGCAGCCCGGTGAGGGCGTCGGCACCGCCGACCAGCAGCATGATGGCTGCCACGGCGCCCATGACGACGCCCCAGAACACGACCACCCAGCGGCTGGGCTCGAGCCGGCCCCGCTGGGACAGCGTGCCCATCACGATGGATGCGGAGTCCGCGCCGGTCACGAAGAAGATCGCGACCAGCACCATGATCAGCACCGTCGCCACCGAGGACAGCGGGTACTGCTCGACGACGGAGAACAGCTGCGCCTCCGGGCTGGCCTCGTCCGCCAGACCCGACCCGGCCTGCTGCGACGCGATGCCCGCGCCACCGAAGATCGCGAACCAGACCAGGCTGACCACGCTGGGCACCAGCAGCACGCCGGTCACGAACTGGCGGATCGTGCGGCCCCGGCTGATCCGGGCGATGAACATGCCGACGAACGGCGTCCAGCTGATCCACCACGCCCAGTAGAAGACGGTCCAGCCGCGCAGCCAGGTCGCCATGGCGTCGCCGCCGGAGGCCTCGGTGCGGGCGGTCATCTCGGCCAGGTCGGAGAAGTAGCTGCCGACCGCGCTCGGCAGGAGGTTGAGGATCAGCACCGTCGGGCCGACGACGAACACGAACACGGCCAGCACGAGCGCCAGCACCATGTTGGTGTTGGACAGGTACTGGATGCCCTTGGCCACCCCGGACACCGCCGAGGCCACGAACGCCAGGGTGAGCACGGCGATGATCACGACGAGCACGGCGTTGCCGACGTCCCCGGCCCAGCCGAGGATCTCCACGCCGGAGCCGATCTGCAGCGCACCGAGCCCCAACGAGGCCGCGGTGCCGAAGAGGGTGGCGAAGATCGCCAGGATGTCGATGACCCGGCCGAGCGGGCCGTCGGTGCGCCGCTCACCCAGCAGCGGCGCGAAGGCCGAGCTGATGAGCTGGCGCCGCCCGCGGCGGAAGGTGCCGTAGGCGATGGCCAGCCCGACGACGCAGTAGATGGCCCACGGGTGCAGGGTCCAGTGGAACAGCGTGGTCGCCATCGCCGTCTCGACGGCCTCGGGCGTCTCGCCGTCGACCGTGCCCGGCGGGGGCGAGGTGTAGTGGGTGAGCGGCTCGTTGACGCCGTAGAACATCAGCCCGATGCCCATGCCGGCGCTGAACATCATCGAGATCCACGAGATGGTGCGGAACTCGGGCCCCTCGTCGTCGCGGCCGAGCGGGATCCGCCCGTACCGGGACGCCGCCAGCCAGAGGACGTAGACGACGAACGCCGACGCCAGGACGACGAACAGCCACCCCAGGTTGGTCTCGATCCAGTCCAGGGCACCCGAGCTGACCGAGCCCAGGCCGGTCGGCGTGGCGAACCCCCAGACGAGGAAGGCCAGCGCCAGCGCGCCGGAGACCCCGAAGACGACCTTGTCGAGGTGGCCCTCCCGGTCGGCGGTGGCGGGCGGGAGGTCGAGGACCGCCGGGTGCGCCTCCGTGGCGGACGAGCCGTCGGCGGCGTCCTGCGGGCGGTCTTCGGTAGCGGTCACGATCGGTTGCTGCGCACGGTCTCGGCGCCCCTCCATCCGGGCTCGGGAACACGGTCACGACCGCTGCCCGCGCAGGTGCGCGGGAGCGGTCGACTCCCCAGCGTCGACCCGGCCGACCCCGGATGGCAAACCGGGGACGGCGACAGCAACCCTTCCGTGACCTGCCGGCACCCCGTCCCGGGACGTGGGGCGGGGTGCCGGAGGAGGGTGCCGGCGATCAGCTGCCCAGGGCCTCCTGGACCTGGGGCACCAGCTGGTCGAGCGCGAACGGCACGCTGAGCACGTCGTTGTAGCTGAGCGCGCCACCACCGCTGAGCGGGTCGACGTAGATGATCCGGCCGGCCTGCACCGCGGGCACGGTGGCGAAGACCGGGTCGGCCTCCAGCGTGCCGCGGGTCTCCTCGATGCTGGTGAGGGCCAGCACGACCACCAGGTCGGCGTCCAGCAGCTGCACCTGCTCGGGCGAGACGGTGACGAAGAACCCGCCCTCGGCGTCGAGGTCGGCGATGCCGGGGGCGAGCTCGAAGCCGAGGTCCTGGAAGAATTGCGTGCGGGTGTCACCCTCGACGTAGGCCGAGTAACCGCCGCTGCCGTCGGTGGCCGGCAGGGCGACGACGACGCTCTGGCCGGCGAACGAGGGGTTGGCCTCGCGGGCGTCGGCGAAGTCCTGGTCGACGGCGTCGACGAGCTCCTGCGCCTGGTCCGCCTTGCCGACCGCCTGGCCGATGGTCAGCGTGGCCTCGTCCCGGTCCACCAGGTAGGCGGTGGAGCCCTCGGGCCGGGCCAGCACCGGCACCAGGGCCGACAGCTGGTCGTACTCCTCCTGCTCAATGCCACTGCTCACCGCGACCACCAGGTCCGGCTGCAGGGCGAGGACCTCCTCGACGCTCGGGGTGGCCGAGACGGGGAACAGCTCCATCTCGGCGTCGCCGGCGAGGTCCTCGGCCCACGGCCCCAGGCCCGGGACGGCGGCGTCGGGGAAGGTGACGAACTCCTGGAAGGCGACCGGCTGGACGCCGAGGGCCAGCAGCGGGTCGACGTCGGTGTACCCGATGACGACGATGCGCTCGGGAGCGGAGTCGATGGTGGTCTCGCCGAAGGCGTTGGGGATGGTGACCGGGAAGGCGCCGTCGCCGGCCGCCGCCCCGGAGGTCGCGTCGGCGGAGTCGTCGGACGAGCCACCGCAGGCGCTCAGGACGAGGGCGGAGACGGCGGCCAGGGCGGCCAGGGCGGAGCGGCGGGACACGGTTCTCCTCGGACAGTGGGTGATGGTTAGGAGAGCCTTGCCTGCCCACGTCGTCCTGGCCAGCGTCGATACCGGATCGTGATGCACCCACCCGACCGGACACGACGACGAGCGGCACCGGGCGCGCCGTCCGCAGGCCGCGCGCGGCACACTGGACGGCGATGGACGTGCTCGCGATCGCGCCGCTGACCAACCTGACCGACTGGGTCCGGGGCCGAGGTCTGGCGGTGCTGCTCATCGTCGTCGGGGCGGTGCTGCTGGCCCGGTTCGTGACCTGGCTGGGCGCCCGGGTCACCGCGCGCATCGACGCCGGCGCGGCCGGCGGCGACGCCCTGGTGCGCTCGGAGGCGGCCAAGCACCGGCACTCGCTCACCCAGGTGCTGCAGTGGGTCGCCGTCGTGGTCGTCTACACCGTCGCCACGGTCACCGTGCTCTCGACGCTGGGCCTGCCGGTGACCAGCCTGGTCGCACCGGCCACCGTGCTGGGCGTGGGGCTGGGCTTCGGCGCGCAGCGGGTCGTGCAGGACGTGCTCGCGGGGTTCTTCCTCATCACCGAGCGCCAGTACGGCTTCGGCGACGTCGTCGCGATCAACGTGGTCGGTGGCGGCGACCCCGCCGAGGGCACCGTGGAGGACGTCACCCTGCGCATCACCCGCATGCGGTCGCTGAACGGCGAGGTCGTGACGATCCCCAACGGCCAGATCGTCAAGGTCGTCAACCTCTCGCGCGACTGGGCGCGGGCCGTCATCGACGTCCCCGTGCCCGCCTCCACCGACGTCACCCACGTGCAGGACGTGCTGCGCGAGGTCGGTGAGCAGGCCTTCGCCGACGAGCACCTGACCAAGCTGCTGCTGGACGCACCAAGCGTCATGGGCGTCACCAGCCTGGGGCTCGACGAGGTCAACGTGCGCATCGTCGCCCGCACGCTGCCGGGCAAGCAGTTCGACGTCGGCCGCGACCTGCGCTCGCGGATCGCCCTGGCGTTCCGGCGGGAGGGCATCGTCGTCCGGCCGCAGACCCCCGAGGACCCCATCACCGCCCACGACCCCCGCGAGGTGACCCCGTGAGCGAGCAGCCGACCACGCCCGCGCCGGTGGTCACGGCCGAGCCGGCCACCCGCCGATCCCGGGTCTGGCCGCGCCGCGTGCCCAACCGCATCGGGCGCGCCCGCACCTCCACCCTGGTGCTCGCGGTGGTCTTCGTGGCGGCCTTCTTCGCCTGGGACCCCTCGGCGATGTCCCGGTCGATCACCGACCCGGCGCCGGCCACCACCGAGCAGCCGGCCCCGACCGAGGAGTCGCCGGCGCCCACCACCGGCGAGCCGTCGCCCACGACGAGCCAGGCGCCCAGCACCAGCGGTCCGGCCACCACCACGCGGCCCACCACGACGCCGCCGACCACCACGGACGACGAGGGCACACCGCCGCCGACCACCACGGCCCCCGAGCCCACGTCGTCGGCCCCGCCCACCACGCAGGCACCCCCACCCACCACCGACCCGACCGGCTGACCCCGCCGTCCACCGGGTCCTCGCCCCGGAAGAAGGGGCGGAGCGGGTCGGCCGCGACGCCGCCGCGGTGCCCGCACGCGGGCGCTGCAGCGAGTGGCGTCCCACGGTCGGCGAGGGCGGCGATCCCGACCCTGGTCCGCCACCCGATGCGCCGGAGCCAGGCGAACGACCCGGCCGGGTCAGAACGAGGTGACCACCGCGATGCCGGGGGTGCGGCCGACGGCGACCAGGGCCTCGGCGGCCTGGTCCAGGGACAGCTCCCGGGTGACCAGGTCCTGCGGGCGCAGCCGGCCGGCGGCGATCATCGACAGCATCGCCGGGTAGTCGGCGGCGGCCATCCCGTGGCTGCCCAGCACCGCCAGCTCCCGGGCGACCACCAGCTCCATGGGCACCTGGGCCCGACCCTGCGCCGGTGGCAGCAGCCCGACCTGCACGTGCCGGCCCCGTGGGCGCAGCGCGCGGACCGAGGCCTCGCAGGTGGCCGGCGAGCCCAGGCAGTCCAGCCCGACGTGGACGCCGCCGGCGGTCAGCTCGGTGACGCCCTCGGCCGAGGGCAGGGCGTGCTCGGCGCCCATCGCGACCGCCAGCTCCCGCGCCCCGGGCGAGGGGTCGACGGCGACCACCCGGGCCCCGACCGCGACGGCGACCTGCACGGCCGACAGCCCCACCCCACCGCACCCGAGGACCAGCACCCACTCCCCCGGCGCTGCACGGCCCACCCCGGTGACCGCGCGGAAGGCGGTGGCGTACCGGCACCCCAGCGCGGCCGCGGTGGTGGTCGTCAGCTCCTCGGGCAGCGCGACCAGGTTGACGTCGGCGGCGTCGAGGGCCACGTGCTCGGCGAACGAGCCCCAGTGGGTGAACCCGGGCTGGGTCTGGCGCAGGCACACCTGGCCAGCGCCCTCGCGGCACGGCGGGCAGGTGCCGCAGGCGCACACGAACGGCGCGGTGACCCGGTCGCCGACCGCCCAGCCGCGCACCCGGTCGCCGACCGCGGCGACGGTGCCGGCGAACTCGTGGCCGGGCACGTGCGGCAGGACGACGTCCGGGTCGTGGCCCGACCAGGCGTGCCAGTCGCTGCGGCACACGCCGGTGGCCCCCACCGTGACGACGACGCCGTCGGGCCCGGGGGTCGGGTCGGCCACCTCGCGGACGGTCAGCGGGCCACCGAACTCCTCGAACACCAGCGCGCGCACGCCGTCACCCTCTCAAGCCCGCCGCGCGCCCCGCCCCCGCAGCCCAGACTCCCGCGGTGCAGGGATCCTGTGCCGCTGCAGGGCCACAGAATCCCTGCACTGCCGGAGTCCGCGGCGCGGGCCGGGCGGCGGCGGGCCGGGCGGCCCGGGCGGTCAGGCGGTGCGGTGGGCGGCATCGGCGCGGGCGCGGGCAGCGCGGGCGCGGGCCTCGAGCGCGGCGGCCTCGGCCTCGACGGCGGCGACCTCCAGCGCCTCGGGGCCCAGCTGCTCGGGACGGACCACCCCGGCGTCCGGGACCGCGAGCGCCGGCGCCGAACGGTCCGCTGGCTCGGCGGGCGTGCGCTCGTCGTCGGTCATGCCCTTCATCTCGCCCTTGAAGATCCGCAGCGAGCGGCCCAGCGAGCGGGTGGCGTCGGGCAGCTTCTTGTAGCCGAACAGCACGAACACCGCCAGCACGATGAGCGCGATCTCCGGGGCACCGAGGTTCATGCCCCCAGGGTGCCATCCGTTCCTGTGGGTCCCCCGTGGGTCAGCCGTCGGCGAGCAGGCGTCGCAGCAACCGGGCGAGCTCGGCCCGCTCGTCGGCGGGCAGCCGGGCCAGCACGGCCTGCGTGTCGGCGCGGCGCGCGGCGTGCACCTCGGCCTGCACCTGCTGGCCCTGCTCGGTCAGCTCCACCCGCACGGCCCGCCGGTCGGCCGGGTCGGGCACCCGCGCCACCAGGTCGCGCGCGACGAGGGCGTCGACCACCTCCGTGGCCGACCGCGGGGCGATGTGCAGCGCCGCGGCGAGCTCGGACGGCCGCATCCCCTGCGCCCGCGCGACGACCAGCAGGGCGCGGGCGTGGTGCGGCGACAGCTCCCAGGGCTCGAGCACCTCGCGCCACCGCCCGCGCAGCGTGCGGGCCGCCCGCAGGAGCAGCTCGCCGACATCGTCGGGCTCGGGTCCGGCCACCCGGGAATGGTAGCGCAGGCAGCGAGGTTGCCTCACCGTGAGGTAACCTCAGCATCAGCACCGGCAGAGAGGGAGACGTGCATGCCACGCCCCGGCACCCGGCCCGACCCGGCCGACAGGACCCAGCTCCAGCGCTCACCCGTGCCCCTGCGACGCGTCGTGGGGCTCTTCGCCCCCTACCGGCTCCAGGTCGGCACCGTGGTGGCGCTCATCGTCGCCAGCTCCACCGTCGCCCTGGCCACCCCGTTCCTCGTGCGCACCGTCATCGACGACGCGCTCCCCCAGCAGGACGTCGCCCTCCTGGCCTGGTGCGTCGCCGGCATGGTCGCCGTCGTCGCCACCACCGCCCTGCTCGGCGTCGTCCAGACCTGGTTGTCCACCACCGTCGGCCAGCGGGTCATGCACAGCCTGCGGACGGCGGTCTTCAGCCACCTGCAGCGCCAGTCGCTCGGCTTCTTCACCCGCACCCGCGGGGGCGAGGTGCAGTCGCGGCTCACCAACGACATCGGGTCGATGCAGTCGGTGGTCACCACCACCGCCACCAGCCTGGCCGCCAACGCCACCACCGTCGTCGGCACCGTGGTCGCCATGGCCGCGCTGAGCTGGCGGCTCTCGCTGCTGTCCCTCGTCGTCCTCCCCCCGGCGGTCTGGCTGACCCGCAAGGTCGCCCTCATGCGCCGCGAGGTCACCGCCGCCCGGCAGGCCCGCATGGCCGACATGCAGACCCAGGTCGAGGAGGGCCTGTCGATCTCGGGCGTCCAGCTGGGCAAGACGCTGGGCACCGGCCCGGCGCAGTCGGCCCGCTTCGCCGCCACCTCCCAGGAGCTGGTCGGCCTCGAGGTGCGCTCGCAGCTGGCAGGCCGCTGGCGCATGGCCACGATGAGCATCGTGTTCGCCGGCATCCCGGCACTGATCTACCTCTTCGCGGGCCTGCCGGCGACCTCCGGCGGCATGACCATCGGTACCCTCGTCGCGTTCACCGCCCTGCAGGGCACGCTCTTCCGGCCGCTCATGGGGCTGCTCGACGTCGGCGGTCAGCTCATCACCTCGATGGCGCTGTTCAGCCGGGTCTTCGAGTACCTCGACCTGCCCGTCGACATCGCCGACCCGGTGCGACCCCGCACGCTGGGCGTGGCCCGCGGCGAGGTGCGGTTGGAGCACGTCGGGTTCAGCTACGACGGCGGCCGGCCCGCCCTGTCCGACGTCGACCTCGTGGTGCCGGCCGGCAGCACCCTGGCGCTCGTCGGCGAGACCGGCTCGGGCAAGTCCACGCTCGCCTCGCTGGTGAGCCGGCTCAACGACGTCACCACCGGCCGGGTCACCATCGACGGCGTCGACGTCCGCGACCTCCCCCTGGCCGAGCTCGCCCGGGTGGTCGGCGTGGTGAGCCAGGAGACCTACCTGCTGCACACCACCGTGCGCGAGAACCTGCGCTACGCCCGACCCGACGCCACCGACGCCGAGGTGGAGGACGCCGCCCGCCGGGCCCAGGTGCACGACGTCGTCGCGGCACTGCCCGACGGCTACGACACCGTGGTCGGCGCCCGCGGGCACCGGTTCTCCGGCGGGGAGAAGCAGCGGCTGGCCATCGCCCGCACCCTGCTGCGCGACCCGCGGGTGCTGGTGCTCGACGAGGCCACCAGCGCGCTGGACAACGAGACCGAGCGGGCCGTGCAGGCGGCGCTGGACGAGGTCGCCCGCGGCCGCACGACCATCACGATCGCCCACCGGCTGTCGACGGTGCGCGACGCCGACGCGATCGCCGTCCTGTCGCACGGGCGGGTCGTCGAGCAGGGCACCCACGACGAGCTGGTCGCCGCCGGCGGCCGCTACGCCGCGCTGGCCGGCTCGGCCACCGGTGCGGTCGCCGTCCCGGCCTGAGCGGGGCTAGCGTCGTCCGGGTGGCTGTCGACGACGTGACCATGACCCGCTGGCGTCGCCTCTGCGCCCTCCTGGACGACGACCCCGAGCTGTGGCCGAGCGTGCAGGCCACCCTCGAGGACCCGCCGGCCGACCCGTGGACCAGCCTGCTCGACGGCCTCGACGACGCCGGCGCGCTGGCCTACCTGGACCGGCAGGACCAGGGGTCGGAGCTGGCCGACGCACTGGCCGGCGTCCCCCGGGTGCGGGACGCGCGCCTGGACGGCGCGCCCCTGGACCTCGGCCCGGTCACCGACACCGACGGCGACGTGCCGACCGCGGTGCGCGCCGCCGACCGGGTGCTGGCCCCCGCGGGGCTGTGCCTGCTCCACCTCGACGAGGACTCCGACGCCTACCCGTTGGTCGTCGTCCGGGCCGTCGACCGGCCCGAGATCGAGCAGCTGGTCGCCGAACTGGGGCACACGACCACCCTGCGGTGACACCCGGGCCGGGCACCCCTACCATCGGACCTGGCTCACGAGAGGCAGCGACAAGCACCTGGCTGGCTGCCCGGCAACCGCTACTCCGTCTGCGGTGCTCCAGGGGAAGAGCCGGTGTGCCCGGCACCCGCCGGGCGCGCAAGCGACGGAGTGCCCGAGCGCCCGGGCCCTCCCGACACCGAGGAGGACGGCGCACATGAGCGAATCCTGGAGCTTCGAGACCCGGCAGATCCACGCCGGCACCAGCCCCGACCCCACCACCGGGGCCCGCGCGCTGCCGATCTACGCGACCACCAGCTACCAGTTCCGCGACTCCCAGCACGCCGCGGACCTGTTCGCCCTCGCCGAGATGGGCAACATCTACACCCGCATCATGAACCCGACGCAGGACGCGCTGGAGCAGCGCGTGGCCTCCCTCGAGGGCGGCGTCGCGGCCCTCGCGGTGGCCAGCGGCCAGGCCGCGGAGACGCTGTCGATCCTCAACCTGGCCGAGGCCGGCGACCACGTCGTCGCCTCCGCCAGCCTGTACGGCGGCACCTACAACCTGCTGCACCACTCGCTGCCCAAGCTCGGCATCACGGTGTCCTTCGTCGAGGACCCCGACGACCCGCAGGCCTGGCAGTCGCTCGTGCAGGACAACACCCGCGCCTTCTACGCCGAGACCATCGGCAACCCGAAGGGCGACGTCCTGGACATCTCCGCGGTCAGCGAGGTCGCGCACCGCAACGGCGTCCCGCTGATCGTGGACAACACCATCGCCACGCCGTACCTGATCCGGCCGATCGAGTTCGGCGCCGACGTCGTCGTGCACTCGGCCACGAAGTACCTGGGCGGGCACGGCACCGCCGTGGCCGGGGTCGTCGTCGACAGCGGCAACTTCGACTGGACCGCCGGCAAGCACCCGATGTTCACCACCGCCGACCCCACCTACCACGGTGTGGTCTACGCCGACCTGGGTGCGCCGGCCTACGCCCTCAAGGCCCGGGTGCAGCTGCTGCGCGACCTGGGCCCCGCGATCAGCCCGTTCAACGCCTTCCTGGTCGTGCAGGGCATCGAGACGCTGTCGCTGCGGCTGGACCGGCACGTGGCCAACGCCCAGGCCGTCGCGGAGTGGCTCGAGGCCCGCGACGAGGTGGAGTCGGTGCACTACGCCGGCCTGCCCTCCTCCCCCTGGCACGCCGCCGCGACGAAGTACGCCCCGAAGGGCCCCGGCGCCGTGCTCGCCTTCGAGATCGCCGGCGGCGTCGACGCCGGCAAGGCGTTCGTGGAGGCCCTCGAGCTGCACAGCCACGTGGCCAACATCGGTGACGTGCGCAGCCTGGTCATCCACCCGGCCTCGACCACCCACTCCCAGCTGACCCCCGAGGAGCAGCTCACCACCGGTGTGACCCCGGGCCTGGTGCGCCTGGCCGTGGGTCTCGAGGGGATCGAGGACATCCTGGCCGACCTCGAGGCGGGCTTCCGCGCGGCGAAGAGCGCCTGAGGTGGCGGGCGCCTGGCGGGAGGGGGACCCGCCCGGCGACCGCCGGTTCGTCGACCTCGGCCGGCTCGACCTGGAGCGGGGCGGGTCGCTGCCCGCCGTCCGGGTGGCCTACGAGACGTGGGGCTCCCCCGGCGACCCCGCGGTGCTGGTCGAGCACGCGCTGACCGGGGACAGCCACCTGCTCGGCGCCGCCGGCCCCGGCCACCCCACCCCCGGCTGGTGGGAGGGACTGGCCGGGCCGCTGGCCGGCCAGTTCGTCGTGTGCGCCAACGTGCTGGGCGGCTGCCAGGGGACGACCGGTCCGGCGTCCCCGGCCCCGGACGGCGCCCCCTGGGGCGACCGGTTCCCCGAGGTCACCATCGCCGACCAGGTCGAGGTCGAGGCCCGGCTCGCCGCGGCGCTCGGCATCGACCGGTGGGCCGCGGTGCTGGGCGGCTCGATGGGCGGGATGCGGGCCCTGGAGTGGGCGGTGTCGCGGCCGGCCCAGGTGGAGCGGCTGCTCTTCCTGGCCTCCGGGCCGGTGGCCACCGCCGACCAGATCGGCACCCAGACCACCCAGCAGGCCGCGATCGCCGCCGACCCGGTCGCCGGTCTGGGCATCGCCCGCCGCATCGCGCACCTCACCTACCGCAGCGCGTTCGAGCTGGGCACCCGCTTCGGCAACGACGTGCAGGACGACGGCCGCTTCGCGGTGGCCAGCTACCTGCAGCACCACGCGGACAAGCTGACCGCCCGGTTCGACCCGCGCAGCTACACGGTGCTGACGCAGGCCATGAACACCTGGGACGTCGGGCGCGGCCGCGGTGGGGTCGAGGCGGCCCTGGCCCGGGTGACCGCCCGCTGCCTGGTGGCCGGCGTCGACTCCGACCGGCTGTACCGCATCGCCGAGCAGCGGCGGGTGGCCGACGCCCTCGGTGTGCCCCTGCGCGTGATCGCCAGCCCGTACGGCCACGACGGGTTCCTGGTCGAGGTCGACGCCGTCGGCGGCCTGGTGCGGGAGCTGCTCGCCGACTAGAAGACCGTCCCGGCGTCGGTGGCCAGCAGTCGGTCGGTGGCCCGCTCGACGACAGCGGCGATGGTCAGCGAGGGGTTGCAGGCTGCGGTGTTGCCGGGGATGAGCGCACCGTCGAGCACGTAGAGCCCCCGCTGCCCCGCCACCCGACCCTCCAGGTCGCACACCGACCCCATGGCCGCCCCGCCGAGGGGGTGCCAGGTCGAGGGGGCAGGGGTGGTGGTGTCCAGGACGAGCGCGCCCGGGCCCGTGATCTCGGCCATGCGGGTGCGGATGCGGGTCGCGAGCCGGGCGTCGGCGAACGGCGACCAGTCCAGGACGGCGTCGTCGCGCAGGTGGTCCCAGCGGAAACGGCCACGACCCTCGCTGATCCCGTACCCCACGACCATGGTGACCGGCACCTGCGGCAGCGGCGGGATCGAGGCCTGGATGATCGTGTTGGCGGTGGCCGGGTCGTCCCACTCCTTGCTGCAGTACACGACCGGCCCGCCTTGCGGCATGGTCAGCTCCTCGCCAGGGCCCAGCCACACGCAGATCCGGTCACCGTTGGAGCCCCACCCCTCGCCCAGGCCGTCGGGCAGGTCGGGGATGCCACCACGCTGCTGGGCGCGCATGAGCAGCCGCACCGTGCCCGCCGTCCCGGCCGCCATGACCAGCGCGGTGGTCGTGACGACCTTGTGCTCGAGGACGGTGCCGTCCAACGCCAGCCGATCGACCAAGAGCTGCCAGCGCCCGTCGCCGAGCCGGACGACGTCGGTGACCTCGTGCTGGGCGGCCACCGTGACCCGACCGGTGGCCTCGGCCTGGGCCAGGTAGGTGACGTCGACGGAGTTCTTGCCGCCGTTGTTCACCCCGAAGCCGCAGTCGCCGTTGGACATCGACGGCGGCATCTCCCCGTCCAGCTCGCGCTGGGCGTAGCTCCAGTCCAGCGGCATAGGCACCTTCTCCACCGCGTACCCGGCCGCCTGCGTGCGCCGCGCGAAGGTGCGCGGCGTCGTGTAGTTGGGCGTCTCCACGATGGAGTCCGGCGCAGTGGCCAGCCGCAGCATCTGGGCGACGCGCGGGTAGTGCACCCGGTCGAGCTCGTCGTAGTCGAGCCCGGCGGGCATGGTCGCCTCGAACAGCGGTCGGGTGGGCTGCAGGCTCATGCCCTGGTAGGCCAGCGACCCGCCGCCGACCCCGGCGGCGCACATGATGTCCATGCCGTTGCCGGCCACCCGCTCGAGCAGGCCCAGGTGCGGGCCGGCCAGCGGCGAGGGCAGGCCGAGCGGGTTGCCACCGGGCCCGATGAGCCCCAGCAGTGCGTGCACCGAGTTGAGCGGGCCGGCCAGCGGTGCAGCCAGGCTGTTCTTCCAGGCGATCCGCTCGTCGAGGCCGGTGCGGAAGCTGGGGAAGGTGTCCAGGCCCGGCCCCGCGACCCACCGCTTGCCCCGCTCCAGCACGAGCACCGGGATGCCGGCCTGGGCGAACCGCAGCGCGGTCACGCCGCCGCCGAACCCCGACCCGACCACCACCACCCGGTGCTCCTCCCGGGTGGTCGGCACCCGCCGCGGTGCGGCGGAGGCGACTCCCCGGGAGGCGAGCAGGGTGAGGCCGGCAGCGGCGGAGCCGGCGAGGACGCTGCGGCGGGTCAGCTCAGGCATGCCGAGCACCGTAGGTGCCCGTTACCCGAAGTACCAGCTACCGTTTGACACGCCCATCTGCTAGCGATGAGACCCGCACGGTGCCCACCAGCCCGTCGAGCTCACGCGAGATCGCCGAGGGGTCCTCGGGCCCTCGACACGTCGACCCGGATGCCGTCCGGGGGCCGTGCGTGCTGCTCGAGCGTGCGTCAGGCCAGGATGATCGACAGCGATCCCTTGCCGTAGCCGGCCACGGTGACGTCGAGGTCGACGCGGTTGGTGGAGGCGGTCAGCCCGCCCAGGTCGGCCGGCAGGGCCTCGCCCGGGGCGTAGAGCTTGTCCAGCTTGGAGTGCAGCACCCCGCCGGCGTTGAACAGCGACGCGGCGACGTTGACCACCTCGTGCAGCACCTCCACCTGCATGTCGGTGAGCTCGCCCTCCTCGACGGAGTCCTCGCACCCGCCCTTGGGGAGCAGGGCCAGGGCCCCGGCGCACCACGCCGACAGCGGCAGGTCGACCAGGATGATCGCGTTGAGCCCGTACGAGGGGTCGACGTAGGAGGCGACCGCCGCCGGCCGCGACGCCGACGGGGTGACCGGGGCACCCGGCCCCACCGTGATGTCCCGGCCGAGCAGCCCCTGGAGCAGGTCCAGCACGGCCTTGTTGCTCGGCAGCGAGGTCGCGACCGGGGCGCTCACGCCAGCACCGGGTCCAGCGCGTCGCGGAAGGTGTCCGCGGTGAACGGCTTGGCGATGAGGAACAGGGCGCCGGCCGCGGCGGCCTCGTCGCGCATCTCGGGCGAACCCTCCGAGGTGACGAAGCCGAAGGGCACCGAGGAGCCCTGGGCCCGCAGCGCACGCAGGCAGTCGATGCCCAGCATGTTCGGCATGTTCCAGTCCGACAGGACCAGGTCCGGCGACTCCGTGCCGACCTTGGCCAGGCAGTCGGCCCCGTCCTCGGCCTCGACGACGTCGACGTCGTCGTAGCCGGCCTGGCGGAGCGTGCGGACGACGATCTGCCGCATCACACGGCTGTCGTCGGCGACGAGGATCTTCACTGGGTGACCTCCGTGGTGAACACGGGCGCCTGCTGGTTCTGCCCAGGGGCGCCCTGGATGGTGATGGCGAGGGGGTGGCCGCGCCAGCTGACGGCGACCGTCGAGCTGCCCGGGCGGGCAGCCGGCGGGGTGCCGGTCTCCGGCAGGCCCAGCGAGGAGGGGCCGGGCAGGAGGGACTTGACGTTGCCGCCGAGGATGTTGGCCAGCTCGCGGAGGACGTCGTCGACGTCGCCGTCGTCGGGCGTCTCGTCGGGGCCGAGCTGCAGCACCGCGCGGGCGAGGTCCTCGGTGGCCGACACGCTGCAGGTCAGCACGACGGCGCCGTTCCACGGGCCGGTGACGGTGACCCAGGCGCTCAGGCCGGCGGGGACCTCGGCGCCGACGGGCACGAGCACCTCGTCCGTGCCGACCATGGCGCTCCACACCTCGCCGGCCACCTCGGTGACCGTCTCCGGCGTGATGAGCGCGGCGATGGTGGCGGTCATGCCGGCACCCCGGTGGGCATCAGGCCCAGCAGCGACAGCTTGTCGCCGATGGCGTCGGCGGTGAACGGCTTGATGACGTACTCGTGGGCCCCGGCGGCCAGGGCCTTGACGATCTGGCCGTGCTCGCTCTCGGTGGTGACCATCATGAGCGTGACCGACCGCCAGGCCGGGTTGGCACGCACGACGGAGACGAACTGGAGCCCGTCCATGACCGGCATGTTCCAGTCGATGCAGGCCAGGTCGGGGACCCAGCCCTCCTCGAGCACGTCCAGGGCTTCCCGGCCGTGCCCGGCGGGGCGGGTCTCGTACCCGAACCCCTCCAGGATCGAGGCGACGATCCGGCGCATGGCGCGGGAGTCGTCGATCACCAGCGCTCGCATGTCAGTTCCCCTTCATCGGTCGGTAGGCGGAGCCGCGGCCGCAGGGGACCCGCTCCCAGGTGTCGTCGACACCCAAGGTCGTCTCGGCTGCGCCCAGGAAGAGCCAGCCGTCGGGGCGCATGACCTGCCGGACCTTGCGCAGGATGTCGCGCTTGGTCGACGGGTCGAAGTAGATGAGCACGTTGCGCAGGTAGACCACGTCGAAGGGACCGAGCCGGGGCAGCGGTCCGGCGAGGTTCAGCTCGCTGGCGGTCACCATCTGGCGCAGCGCGGGGGCGATCTCCCACTCGGGGCCGACCCGCTGGAAGTGCCGGATCAGCATCGGGGCGGGCAGGCCGCGGTTGACCTCGAGCTGGCTGAACCGGCCGGCCCGGGTGCGCTCCACCATCGACCGCGAGATGTCGGTCGCGGTGATCTTGACCCGGCTGGTCGCGTTGGGCAGCGCGTCGGCCAGCAGCATGCCGATCGTGTAGGCCTCCTGCCCGCTGGAGCAGGCCGCCGACCAGATCTTGATCTCCTCGGTGGGCCGGCGGGCGGCCTGCAGGGCCGGCACCACCGTGCTGGTGAGGGTCGTGAACGGGTCGCCGTCGCGGAACCACGAGGTCTCGTTCGTGGTGAGGGCCTCGACGATGCTGCGGACGGCGGCCGGGTCGGGTCGGGCCCGCACCCGGTCGACGAGCTCGCCGACCCCGGGCAGGCCCATCTGCCGGGCCAGCGGCATGAGCCGGGCCTCGACCAGGTACTCCTTGCCCGGCGCGAGGACGATCGCCGACTCCCGGCGGACGAGCTGGCAGACCCAGTCGAAGCCGGACGTGGCCAGTGCGGTGGTCATGGGCGGGCTCCGACCAGGGTCGAGGGGCGGGGGGCGGTGAGGCGGAGGATCGACTCGGCGACCCGGTCGAGCGGTACGACCTCGTCGGCGTGCCCGGCCTGGGTGACGGCGCCGGGCATGCCCCAGACGACGGAGGTCGCCTGGTCCTGGGCGACGACGGTGCCGCCGGCAGCCCGGATCTGGCCGGTGCCGAGCTTGCCGTCCGAACCCATGCCGGTGAGGACGACGGCCAGCACCGCGCCGTCGTAGGCCGCGGCGGCCGAGCGGAAGAGCACGTCGACGGCGGGCCGGCAGAAGTTCTCCGGGGCGGCCTGGTCCAGCGCGGTGCGGCGGACCCCGGCACCGGGGGCGACGGTCAGGTGGAAGTCACCGGGGGCGATGTGCACCGTGCCGGGGGTGATCGGGACGCCCGCGGTGGCCTCGACGACGGAGAGCGCGCTCAGCCGGTCCAGCCGGCCGGCGAACTGCTTGGTGAAGACCGGGGGCATGTGCTGCACGACCAGCACCGGCAGCGGGTAGTCCCGCGGCAGCCGCGGGATGACCTTGGTGAGGGCGTCGGGCCCGCCGGTCGAGGAGCCGATGACCAGGACCGCCGGGGTCTTGCGGGCGCCGCGGGGGGACGGTGCCGGCGGGGGGACGAGGGCACGCGGGGCGGCGGCCGGGGTGAGCGGCCGACCGGTGAGCACCTTGATCCGCGGGATGAGCTGCTCCCGCACGCTCTCCTTGGACTGCTGCACGCTGCCGACGTTGGCCGGCTTGGTGACGTAGTCGTCGGCGCCGGCGGCCAGGGCGTCGAGGGTGGCGGTGGCGCCGCGCTCGGTCAGCGTGGAGAACATGATGATCGGGGTGCGTCGTCCCGACTTCCGGATCGCCGCGACGGTCTGGATGCCGTTCATCTCCGGCATCTCGATGTCCATCGTGATGAGGTCCGGGCGCAGCGCGTCGACCTTGGCCAGGGCGACCTTGCCGTTCACGGCCGTGCCCACCACCTCGATGGCGGGGTCCTCGGCGAGGACGTCGGTGACGATCTTGCGGACCACGATCGAGTCGTCGACCACCATCACGCGGATCGGGGGCACGGCATCCTGCTCTCTGCTGGTGCCGGCCAAGGGGCGGGCAGTGGTGTGGTCATCGGCACGGAGGGGGTCGGGGTTGAGCCGGGCGGGCTAGCTGGTGGTGGGGTGCACCCCGGTGGGGTGGGTCCCCTCGGCCAGCAGCCAGGGCAGCAGCAGCTGATCGAGCGCGGCGCCGTCGAGGAGGTCGGTCATGGCCACCCCCTGCACGACGCCGGAGAAGGCGTTCCACACCCCGCGGGCGCCGTCGCCGGGGGTGAAGCCGGCGGCCCGGAAGGCGCCGACGGCCAGCAGCTGCGCCGCCCCCAGGGCCCGGGTGCGGCCCGAGACGTGCGCGGCCCAGGCGGCGCCGTGCATGGCCGCGGCCCACGAGCGACGGGCCTCCCGGACCTCGTCGACGGCCACCCGCCAGCGGCCGCGGCGCAGCTCGTCGAAGCCGGCCACGGTGTCGGTCAGCTCCAGCAGGGCGTCCCCGGCCGGGCCGAGGTCCGGTGGCGGCACGGGGCCGACCCGGTCGACCAGCGCCGTGACGGCCCTGCGGTCGCGGTCGGCGACCGCCGCGGCGGCCCAGCCGGCCACGGCGGCGTCGGCCAGCACGTCGGCGGCCAGCTCGCGCACGTCGGCGCCGACCTCGACGGCGGACCCCGACTCGGGGCCCAGGACGTCCTCCCTCAGCAGCCGTTCCAGGGACGCAGCATCCCCGATGGTGCCCTGCTCGAGCAGCGCCACGAGGGCTTCGGTGCGGGCCTCGGGGTGGGCCTGGGCCGACCGGAGGTCGACCACCCCGGTGGCGGCCACCTCACGGATGCGGGCGGCCCGGTCGCTCCACCGGTGGCGTTGGGCGGTCGAGCCGCTCACCACCGGGTGATGGGCGGCCCACTGCTGCAGGTGCTCGGGCCCGGCGCCGAGGCCGGCCAGCAGGACGGTGGCGACGTCGGGGCCCCCGGGCAGGCGGACCAGGTCGAAGCCGAGCGTGGCGGCGCTGACCAACGAGTACGGCACGTGGGACCCCGGTCCTGGAAGTGGTGCGACGCGGGGGGAGGGCTGCCCCTCCCCCCGCGTCGATCAGTAGGTGAAGGTGGAGACGCTGGTGCGCAGGTCGGCAGCCATGCGCGACAGCTCGTCGACGGCCACCCGGGTCTGGGACAGCGCCTGGGTGGTGGAGGTCGCCGCCGTGGAGACCCCAGTGATGTTCGCGGCGATCTCCGTCGTCCCACCCGCGGCCTCAGCCACGCTGCGCGACATCTCATTGGTGGTCGCCGTCTGCTCCTCCACCGCGCTGGCGATGGTCAGCTGGTAGTCGTTGATCTGCCCGATCACCTCACCGATCCGACCGATCGCAGCCACCGCACCACCGGTGTCGGCCTGGATCGCCTCCACCCGACGCGCGATGTCCTCCGTCGCCCGCGCCGTCTCCTGCGCCAACTCCTTCACCTCGTTCGCGACCACCGCGAACCCCTTGCCCGCCTCACCGGCCCGGGCGGCCTCGATCGTGGCGTTGAGCGCCAGCAGGTTCGTCTGCTCGGCGATGCTGGTGATCACCTTCACCACGTCCCCGATCTCCTTGCTCGACAGACCCAGCTTCTGGATCGTCTGGTTCGTCGCCTCCGCCTCGCTCACCGCACCCGCGGCCACTCGGGCGGCCTCGTTGGCGTTCTGGGCGATCTCCCGGATCGAGGCGCTCATCTCCTCCGCACCCGCCGCCACCGTCGCCACGCTGCGCGACACCTCGTCCGCGGCACCCGACACCACGCCCGACTGCACGCTGGTCTCCTCCGACGACGCCGAGATCTGCGCCGCCGACGCCGACAACTCCTCGCTGGAGGCCGCCACCGCATCCGCCGAGCTCACCACCGACGCCATCAGCGCACGGAGGTTGTGCTGCGCCGCGTCCAGCGCGGTGGCCATCCGGCCCACCTCGTCACGCTGGTCGAGGCCGGTCGGCCGAGTGAGATCACCCTCGGCCAGGCCGGCGACGACGTGCTCGACGGCGAGCAGGCTGCGCCGGACGCCCCGGGCCACCGCCCAACCCGCACCCAGGGCGAGCAGCGATCCCAGGACGAGCGCGATCAGCAAGGCGGCCCGAGCCGAGGAGCTGTCGTCCTGCGCGGCCTGCGCGGCCCGGCGAACTGCACCGACCTCGGCGGCGACCAGGTCGTCCAGCCCGTTCGTCAACCGAGCGAGCGACGCCTGGGCGTCGGTGTACGCGGCGGTCGCGCGGGGGATGTCCCCGGCGGTGTAGGCATCGGTGGTCGCAGACAGGGAGGTCGACCAGGCGTCGTAGTCCTCGAGCGCCGCTGTCGCCCGGTCGACCTGCGCAGCCGCCCGAGCGGTGTCCAGGTAGCTCTGGCCGGCCGCGGTGAAGGCGGCGGCCGCGGTGCTCGCGCCGTCCACGAGTGCCTGCTGGTTGGCAGCATCGTCATTGGGCAAGAGCGCGGCCGTCTGGTTGAGCTGCAGGCTCAGCAGCTGGGTGCGCATCTCCTCGGCCTGCACCAGGCCCTGGATGTTCTCCCGGTAACTGGTGTCCGCCCGTTCGGCGGCGCCGTCCAAGGCAACCGCACCCACCCCGGCGACGGCCACACCGGCCAGCACCGCGACGGATACGCAGGCGAGGATCTTGCGTGAGATGGACATGTTCGTCAGCCCGCGTGGGGCGGAGAGCGCCATGGTGGATGACCTCGGTTGTCCGGTGAGCGAGAACGACGGGATCAGGTGCCGACGGCGCGGGCGACGTCGAGGGCGAGCAGGAGCCGGCCGTCGAGCTTGTAGGCGCCGCGGATGAGCTCGCGGGCCCGACCGTCGAGGGTGTCCGGCGGCTGCTCGAAGTCTGCCGCGTCGACGTGCACGACGTCGGCGATGCCGTCGACGAGGAAGCTGACGGCCTCGCCGTGCATGCGGACGACGATGACCACGCTCTCGGCGTCGTCGCCGCGGGCCGGGCGGCCCAGGCGCTCACGCAGCTCGATGGCGGTGACCACCTGGCCGCGCAGGTTGATCAGGCCGGCCACGGCCGGCGGGGCCAGGGGCACCCGGGTGAGCTTCTGCGCCCGCAGCACCTCCTGCACGTGCTCGACCTCGACGCCGTAGAGGTCGCCGTCGAGCCAGAAGGTGGCCAGCTGGGCGGTGCCGGTGGTGCTCGCGGTGGTGGTTGCCGTGCTCATGTCAGACCGCCATCAGGTCGTCGGAGGCCGCCGGGGCGGTGGTGTCGAAGGCGTAGAAGCCGGGGTCGGCCGCGAGGATCGCGGCGCGGACGTCGAGCAGCTCGGTGACCTTGTCGCCGAAGACGGCGGAGCCGAGCAGGCCCATGTCGTCGATGTCGGAGTGCTTGGCCTCGCTGTCGTCGATGATGTCCAGGATCTCCTCGACGACGATGGCCACGCTGCGGTCGCGGTCGGCGTACACGATCACCTCGAGGGTGTCCTTGGCCTCCTCCTCGCCGTAGCCGTAGGAGGACGTCGCACCCAGGTGCCGGTCGAGCCGGACGATGGGCAGGATCGCGCCGCGGTACTGCACGACCTCCCGGGAGCCCACCCGCTCCACCGTCGCCGTCTTGATCTGCTCCAGGCGGGTGACGGTGTCCAGCGGGATGGCCACCCGGCGTCCGCCGCCGATCGCGGCCAGCAGCATGCGCGAGCGGTCCGCGGTCGCCGCGTGGGTCGCCGCCGTGGCGGCCGCGGTGCGCTGGTCGGCGCGCTCGACGGTCTCGGCCCGCAGGGCGCGGCGGGCCAGGGCCTGCACGTCGAGGATCAGGGCGACGGTGCCGTCGCCCAGGACCGTGGCCCCCGAGTAGAGGCCGATGGACTTGAGCTGGGCGCCGACTGCCTTCACGACGATCTCCTCGGTGTTGATGACCCGGTCGACGACCAGGCCGAAGCGGCGGCCCTCGGACCGCAGGACGGCGATGACGACGTGGCCGTCGTGCCGGTCGGAGGTGAGGCCGAAGACGTCGGCCAGCTGCACGAGCGGCAGCAGTTCCCCGCGCAGGCGGTAGACCTGGGCGCCGCCGATCTCCTCGACCGCGGTGGCGGCCTTCTCGGCGTCCAGGCTGACCAGCTCCTGCAGGCTGACCTGCGGGATGGCGTAGCGGTCGCCGGCGCACTCGACTGTCAGCGCCGGCACGATCGCCAGGGTCAGCGGGATGCGCAGCCGGGTGCAGGTACCGCGGCCGGGCTCGGACTCGATCTCGATCGTGCCGCCGATGGCCTCGATGTTGGTCTTGACGACGTCCATGCCGACCCCGCGGCCGGACACGTTGGTGACCGCGGCGGCGGTGGAGAAGCCGGGGGCGAAGATCAGCTGCAGGACGTCGGCGGTGGCCATGCGGGCCAGCTGCTCGGCGGTGACCAGGCCCTTGCGGATCGCGCTCTCGCCGATCTTGGCCGGGTCGATGCCGGCGCCGTCGTCGATGACCTCGACCACCACCTGGCCGGACTCGTGCCGCGCCCGCAGGCTCAGCACCCCCTCCGACGGCTTGCCGGCGGCGCGGCGGGCCTCGGGGGTCTCGATGCCGTGGTCGACCGAGTTGCGCACCAGGTGGGTCAGCGGGTCCTTGACCGCCTCGAGCAGGGTCTTGTCCAGCTCGGTCTCGTTGCCCTCCATGGCCAGCCGCACGGTCTTGCCGCACTGCATGCCCAGGTCGCGGACGACGCGGGGCAGCTTGGACCAGATGTGGTCGATGGGCTGCATGCGCGTCTTCATGACGCCCTCCTGCAGCTCGCTGGCGATGAGGTTGAGCCGCTGGCCGGCGCGCACCAGGTCGGTGTCGGCCTGTCGGGAGACGTACTGCACGATCTGGTTGCGGGTGAGCACGAGCTCGCCGACCAGCTGCATGAGGGCGTCGAGCAGGTCGACGTCGACGCGGATGGTGGAGTCGGCGACCGCGCGGCGCGGGGCCTCGCCGTCCTCGCCGGCCGCGGCCGGCTTGGCCGCCGGCTTCGGGGCTGCGGGCGCCGGCGCCGGCGCAACGGCAACCGGTGCGGGCGCGACCGGTGCGGGCACGGCCGGTGCCTCGACGACGGCCGGCGTCTCGAAGGGGGTCTCGACGGCGGCCGGGCTCTCCTCGACGGCGTCCGCGTCGGCGGCCGGGCTGTCGGCGGCCGGGCTCTCGGCGGCCGAGCTCTCGTCGGCCGGCGCCGCGGCGGCGTCCTCGGCCGGCTCCTCCAGGGCCGCACTGATCAGCGCGACGGCCAGCTCGACGTCGACCGAGCCCTCACCGCCGGTGGTCTCGATCGACCCCAGCAGCTCGCGGACGGTGTCGACCATCGTCAGCAGCGCGTCGGTGCGGCGCGGGGTCAGCTCGAGCGCGCCGTCCCGGAGCCGGGACAGCATGTTCTCGCCGACGTGGGCGACCTGCTCCAACTTGCCGAAGGCCAGGAAGCCGCTGGTGCCCTTGATCGTGTGGATCGTGCGGAAGATGCTCGACAGCCGCTCCCGGGAGTTGGGCTCTTGCTCGAGCGCCACCAGGTCCCGGTCCAGCTGGTCCAGGTTCTCGTGGCTCTCGACGAGGAAGTCCTCGACGATGTCGTCCAAGCCGTCCACGCTCGTCCTCTTCCTGCCGTCCTCGCGGGGCACTCCCCCCGACCGTCAGGCTCGATTACGGCAGCCCGCCCACGTTGTTCACTCGAACCCGTACAGAACGGGCGCATTTTTTCCGATGTGCACGCGGACCCGACGGGGACCATTCGGTGAATGGTCGGTCACCGCTCGTCACCCAACGGGGTGACCGCCTCATCACCCTGGCGAGCGACGATGAAATGCCAGGTCGGAACGGTCAGTGTCGACTTCGTGGGTCACGGGCGGAGCGGTCGGTGACCACCCGGGTCGACGAGTCGACCCCATTCCGACGTTGACCTGCACGCCCGTGTCGACAATTGTCCGGTTTCCATTCCTGCACCCACCCGGGGGCAGTGGCTGACCATTCCCTGCAGCACGCGCGTCGGCCCGCGTGCGCACCGCCGTAGACTTGCGGGAATGAGCACCACCGCCGGCGAGGCCGCGCGCCGTCGGACCTTCGCCGTCATCAGCCACCCCGACGCCGGCAAGTCCACCCTCACCGAGGCCCTCGCCCTGCACGCGCACGTGATCGGCCGCGCCGGGGCGGTGCACGGCAAGGCCGGCCGGGGCGCCACCGTGTCCGACTGGATGGACATGGAGAAGGCGCGCGGCATCTCCATCACCTCGGCGGCGCTGCAGTTCGCCTACCGCGACGCGGTGGTCAACCTGCTCGACACCCCCGGCCACGCCGACTTCTCCGAGGACACCTACCGGGTGCTCACCGCCGTCGACGCCGCGGTGATGCTGGTGGACGCCGCCAAGGGCCTGGAGACCCAGACCATGAAGCTGTTCGCGGTCTGCAAGCACCGCGGCATCCCCATCATCACAGTGGTCAACAAGTGGGACCGCCCGGGCAACGAGGCGCTGGCCCTGATGGACGAGATCGCCGAGCGGACCGGCCTGCAGCCCACCCCGCTGACCTGGCCGGTCGGCATCGCCGGCGACTTCCGCGGCGTGCTGGACCGCCGCGACGGCAGCTACCGCCACTTCACCCGCACCGCCGGCGGCGCCACCATCGCCCCGGAGAAGGTGATGGACGCCGACGCCGCGCTCGCCCAGGAGGGTGACGCCTGGACGACGGCGCTGGAGGAGAGCGAGCTGCTGGCCGAGACCGGCGCCGAGCACGACCAGGAGCTGTTCCTGGCCGGGGCCACCACCCCGGTGCTGTTCGCCTCCGCGGTGTCGAACTTCGGGGTCGCGGCCCTGTTGGACACCCTGGTCGACCTGGCCCCGCCGCCGGCCGACCGGCCCGATGCCGACGGCAAGCCGCGCTCGCTCGACGACCCGTTCAGCGCGTTCGTGTTCAAGGTGCAGGCCGGCATGGACACCGGCCACCGCGACCGGCTGGCCTACATCCGGGTCTGCACCGGGATCTTCGAGCGCGGCATGGTCGTCACCAACGCCGCCAACGGCCGACCCTTCGCCACCAAGTACGCCCAGCAGGTCTTCGGCCGCGACCGCGAGACCATCGAGACCGCCTACCCCGGCGATGTCGTCGGCCTGGTCAACGCCAGCGCGCTGGGGGTGGGCGACACCCTGTACGTCGATTCCCCGGTGACGTATCCCCCCATCACCACCTTCGCCCCCGAGCACTTCGCGGTCGCCCGGGCGGCGGACACCAGCAAGTACAAGCAGTTCCGCAAGGGGATGGACACCCTCGCCGGGGAGGGCGTCGTCCAGGTGCTGATCTCCGAGCGCCGCGGGGACGGCGCCCCGGTGCTGGCCGTCGTCGGGCCCATGCAGTTCGAGGTGGCCAGCCACCGCATGGAGCACGAGTTCGGGTCCAAGGTGCAGCTGGAGATGCTGCCCTACTCGGTCGCGCGCATCACCGACGCCGAGTCCGCACCCGAGATCGCCAAGGCCCGCGGCGCGGAGGTCATGACGCGGCCCGACGGCGAGGTGCTGGCCGTCTTCACCGACAAGTGGTCGCTGCGGGCGCTCGAGCAGAACAAGCCCCACCTCACCCTCACCCCGCTGGTGGCCGCCCAGCTCGCCTGAGCCTCGGGAAACCCCGGTTGCACGCCGGGGTGCAACTAGCCCGGGGCTTTCACGCCGGTCCGTGATCGTTCCGCTCCGGACGTAGGAAAGGTGCTCCTGACCTGCGAGGATCGAGATTGTCTAGGTCTTGATCAACGCAGGAACCGGAGCACCTTTCTGGTGAAGA
>NZ_JBAPLU010000026.1:0-52161 GCF_037083825.1 Klenkia sesuvii | reverse complement strand
CCCGGGGGTCGGCGCCGCGTCGGTGGTGCCCGGTGCTGGGCTCAGAGGGGGTTGAGGTCGGCTGCCCGGGCCTCGCGCGCACCGATCTGCGTCGCGATGTCGGCCAGCAGCTCGCTGCTCACCTCGCTGTCGACGGTGACCGCCATGAGGGCGTCACCGCCGCGGGTGGTGCGGCTGACCTGGGCGCCGGCGATGTTGATGCCCGCGGCACCCAGGGCGGCGCCGACGGTGCCCACCACGCCGGGGCGGTCGGCGTAGACGAAGAAGAGCAGGTAGCCCTTGACCTCGAGGTCGACCTCGAAGCCACCCACCTCGGTCAGCTTGGGCACCTGGTTCTTGCCGTAGAGCGTGCCCGAGACGGTGACCTCGGTGCCGTCGGCCATCGCGCCCTGCACGGTGATGAGGTTGCGGTAGTGCGGGCTCTCGACGTCGGAGGCCAGCGAGACCTCCAGGCCCCGGGCCTCGGCCAGCAGCGGGGCGTTGACGTAGGTGACCTGCTCCTCGACGACGTCGGAGAACACGCCGCGCAGCACGGCCAGCTGCACCACCGACACGTCGAACTCGGCGATCTTGCCCAGCACGCGGACGGCGACCGACTGCGCCAGCCCGCCGGCCACCGCGGTGAACACCCGGCCCAGCTTCTCGGCCAGCGGCAGCCCCGGGCGGACGTCCTCGGCCACGACCCCGCCGGCCTGGACGTTCACCGCGTCGGGCACGAAGTCGCCCTGCAGCGCCAGCCGGACGCTGCGGGCCACGGCGGTGCCGGCCTTGTCCTGCGCCTCGGTGGTGGAGGCGCCCAGGTGCGGGGTCACCGCCACGTTCGGCAGCGCGAACAGCGGGCTGTCGGTGCAGGGCTCCTTGGCGTACACGTCGATGCCGGCGGCGCCCACCTGACCCGAGCGCAGGGCATCGGCCAGCGCGGCCTCGTCGACCAGCCCGCCACGGGCGGCGTTGACGATGATCACGCCCTGCTTGGTCGTGGCCAGCTCCTGCGCACCGATCATCCCGAGCGTCTCGGGGGTCTTGGGCAGGTGGATCGTGATGAAGTCCGACTCGCGGAGCAGCTCCTCGAGCGACACCAGCCGGACGCCGAGCTGCGCGGCCCGCCCCGGCTGGATGTAGGGGTCGTAGGCGATCAGGGTCACGCCGAAGGCGGCCAGGCGCTGGGCCACGAGGACGCCGATGCGCCCCAGACCCACCACGCCCACGGTCTTCTCGAAGACCTCGACCCCGCTGAACTTCGAGCGCTTCCAGGTGCCCTCGCGCAACGACGCGTCGGCCGCCGGGATGTGCCGGGCGGCGGCGAGCAGCAACGCGACGGCGTGCTCGGCGGCGCTGACGATGTTGGAGGTGGGTGCGTTGACCACCATGACCCCGCGGGCCGTGGCCGCCGGGACGTCGACGTTGTCCAGCCCGATGCCGGCGCGCGCGACCACCTTGAGGTTCGGCGCGGCCGCCAGGGCCTCGGCGTCGATGGTCGTCGCGCTGCGCACCATCACCGCCGCCGCGTCGGCGAGCGCGGGCAGCAGGGCGGCGCGGTCGGCACCGTCGACGTGCCGGATCTCGAACTCCGACCCGAGCACCTCGAGGGCGCTGGGGGCGAGTTCCTCCGCGATGAGGACGACGGGCGCAGGCGTGGTCACGGCTGCACAGCCTAGGACCCGCAGGTGGGGGCCTCCTTGCCCCTCCCCCCGACCGCCCGCCATCCTGGCTGTCCACGCCGGTGCGCACGAGCGCCGCCGGCCATGCGCCGAGGAGACCAGTGAGCGAGCACCAGGACGACCAGGGCCGGTCGGGGACGAGCCCCTACGGGCAGGCCTCGTCCGAGCCGACCTCCGCACCGACCTCCGAGCCGACCTCCGAGCCGACCTCGTGGGGCGGGCAGGACGCCCAGCAGTCCTCCTACGGCAGCCAGGGCGGATACCAGCAGGACGGCTACCAGCCGACGGCGTACCAGCAGAGCGGGTACGACCAGGCCGGGTACCCGACGGCGGCCTACCCGCAGGGCGGGTACCAGCCGACGGCCTACCAGCAGGGCGGCTACCAGCCGACGGCCTACCAGCAGGGCGGGTACCAGCAGGGCAGCTACCAGCAGGGCGGGTACGCCCAGCCCTACGGCTACGGCCCGGCCGCACCGGCCAAGCCCGGCGCCGTGATCACCTCCGCGGTGCTCGGCTTCGTCTTCGGCGCCTTCGGCGTGCTGGTGTCGGGCGCGCTGCTCATCTTCGTGGCGTTCGCCGTGGGTGCGGGGGCCCGCGCGTTCGACGACCTGGAGGACGTCGCGCCGGGGCTGGGCAGCGTCGTGGGCGCCGCGGCCGGCATCGGTCTGGTGGTGGCACTGCTGGCCCTGGCCTGGACCGTCATCACCATCTGGGGCTCGGTGCGGGCGCTGACCGGCCGCAGCCGGGTGATGCTCATCGTGGCCGGCTCGATCTCCATCGCCGTCACGGGCATCGGCCTGGTCGGCAACCTGTCCAACGTGGGCGACGAGTTCGGCTCCACCAGCGGGGGGGACGTCGTCCTCAGCCTGCTCTTCTTCGCCGCGGCCGTCGCGATCGTGGTGCTGCTGTGCCTGAAGCAGTCCGTGCAGTTCTTCGCCGCGCACCGCGCCCTCCGCGGCCGGTGACGACGCCGGCGCCCGCACCGCGCGGGCCCGGGCGGGTCCCGCCCCTGGTGGTCGCCGCGGTCGCCCTCGCCGGGCTGCAGGCGCTGTTCTGCCTGCTGCCCGGTCTCAACGGCCTCGGCCTCGGGCTGGCCGGCGGCAGCGTCGTGGCCTTCGTCGTCGGTGGGCTGTACCTGGTGCTGTCCGCGGCCGCCGTCCTGGGCTCGGTGCGCCTCTACCGCGGCCTCGACGGCCGGCTGCTCACCCTGGCCGCCGTGGCCCTCGTGGTCGTCTGGTCGGTCAACCTGGTGCTGGCCGTGGTGCTCGCCGGCACCGTCGACGTGCTGTCGGTCCTGCTGCTGGGACTGGCGGTCGGCGTCGTGGTGCTCACCCGCAAGCCCGAGGTGCGCACCTGGGCCGCCTGACCCGGACGCCGGACGGCCCCGCACCCGGTGGGTGCGGGGCCGTCCGGCATCAGGGGGTCAGGACCGCTGCACCTGACCCAGCGCTCAGCGCTGGGCGGTGCCGGTGTAGTCGTCCGAGGCCGAGACCCAGCTCATCAGCCCGCGCAGCTGGCGCCCGGTCTCCTCGATGGGGTGCGCCTCGGCGGCGGCCCGCTTGGCCTTGAAGTCCGGGGCGCCGGCGTCCTGGTCGGCGATGAACGCCGCGGCCCACGTGCCGTCCTGGATGTCCTTGAGGACCTGGCCCATCGTCTCCTTGACCCGGGCGTCGACCACGCGCGGACCGGAGGTGTAGTCGCCGTACTCGGCGGTGTCGGACACCGACCAGCGCTGCTTGGCGATGCCGCCCTCGTACATGAGGTCGACGATCAGCTTGAGCTCGTGCAGGCACTCGAAGTAGGCGATCTCGGGCTGGTAGCCGGCCTCGGTGAGGGTCTCGAACCCGGCCTGCACCAGCGCGGACATGCCGCCGCAGAGCACGGCCTGCTCGCCGAACAGGTCGGTCTCGGTCTCCTCGGCGAAGGTCGTCTTGATGACGCCGGCGCGGGCGCCGCCGATGGCCTTGGCGTAGGAGAGCGCGAGGGCCTGGGCCGAGCCGGAGGCGTCCTGCTCGACGGCGATCAGGCAGGGCACGCCCTTGCCGTCGCTGAACTCGCGGCGCACGAGGTGGCCGGGGCCCTTGGGGGCGACCATGGCGACGTCGACGCCGGCCGGGGGCTTGATGTAGCCGAACCGGATGTTGAAGCCGTGGCCGAAGAACAGGGCGTCGCCCTCCTGCAGGTTGGGCTCGATCGACTCGGTGTAGAGGGTGCGCTGCACGTGGTCGGGCGCCAGGATCATGATCAGGTCGGCCTCGGCTGCGGCCTCGGCGGGGGTGACGACCCGCAGGCCCTCGGCCTCGGCCTTGGCCCGGGACTTCGAGCCCTCGGGCAGGCCGACGCGCACGTCGACGCCGGAGTCGCGCAGCGACAGCGAGTGCGCGTGGCCCTGGCTGCCGTAGCCGATGACGGCGACGGTGCGCCCCTGGATGATCGAGAGGTCGGCGTCGTCGTCGTAGAAGATCTCGGCGGCCATGCGGTGGAGCTCCTTCGGTTGGTGTTGGGGTGGAACAGCTCTCAGGCGGAGCGCTCGACGGGGCGCAACGTACCGGCGCCGCTCATCGACCGTGGTCCCCGGGCCAGGGCGACGGTGCCCGACTGGGCCATCTCCTTGATCCCGTGGGGGGCGAGGACGGCCAGCAGCGCCTGCAGCTTGTCCGGGGTGCCGGTGGCCTCGACGGTCACCGTGTCGGTGTTGACGTCGATGACCTTGGCCCGGAACAGCTCGACGGTCTGCAGCACCTGGGCGCGGTCGGCCAGCGGTGCGCGCACCTTGACCAGGAGCAGCTCGCGCTGCACCGCGACGTCGTCCAGCTCCACGATCTTGATGACCTCGACCAGCTTGTTGAGCTGCTTGGTGATCTGCTCGAGCGGCGCGCTCTCGACGTCGACGACGATCGTCATGCGCGAGAGGTCGGGGTTCTCGGTGGGCCCGACGGCGAGGGACTCGATGTTGTAGCCGCGGCGGCTGAACAGCGCCGAGACCCGGACGAGGACACCGGACTTGTTCTCGACCAGCACCGACAGGGTGTGCCTGGGCATTACACAGGGCCTTCCGTGAACACCGGGCGGACGTCCCGCGCGGCGAGGATGTCGTCGTTGCTGGCGCCGGCGGCGACCATCGGCCAGACCTGGGCGTCGGAGCCGACCACGAAGTCGATGACGACGGGCCGGTCGGTGATCTCCATGGCCGCGGCGATGGTGGCGTCGACGTCCTCGGCGCGCTCGCAGCGCAGGCCGACGCACCCCAGCGCCTCCCCCAGCTTCACGAAGTCGGGGATGCGGATGGGCTCGATGTCGCCGCCACCGGACCCGCGGTTGTGCAGCCGGGTGTTGGAGTAGCGGCCCTCGTAGAAGAGGGTCTGCCACTGCCGCACCATGCCCAGGTTGCCGTTGTTGATGACGGCGACCTTGACCGGGATGCCCTCGATGGCGCAGGTGGCCAGCTCCTGGTTGGTCATCTGGAAGCACCCGTCGCCGTCGATGGCCCAGACGGTGGCCTCGGGCCGGCCCGCCTTGGCACCCATGGCGGCGGGGACCGCGTAGCCCATCGTGCCCAGGCCACCGCTGTTGAGCCAGGTGCCCGGCTTCTCGTACTTGACGAACTGCGCGGCCCACATCTGGTGCTGGCCGACGCCGGCGCAGTAGACCGCGTCGGGCCCGGCGATGGCCCCCAGCCGCTCGATCACGTACTGCGGCGACAGCGCGCCGTCCTCGGGCAGGTCGTAGCCCAGCGGGTAGGTCTGCCGCCAGCGGTCGAGCTGGGTCCACCAGCCGGCGAGGTCGGGCCGCCCCTGCTCCTCCTGCAGCGCGGTCAGCGCGGCGACCAGCTCGGTGATGGTCTCCTTCGCGTCACCCACGATCGGGACGTCGGCCTTGCGGTTCTTGCCGATCTCGGCCGGGTCGATGTCGGCGTGGACGACGGTGGCGCCGGGGGCGAAGCTGTCGAGCTTGCCGGTGACCCGGTCGTCGAAGCGGGCACCGAGGGCGACCAGCACGTCGGCCTTCTGCAGCGCCGCGACGGCGGTGACGGTGCCGTGCATGCCGGGCATGCCCAGGTGCTGGGGGTGGCTGTCGGGGAAGGCGCCGCGGGCCATGAGCGTGGTGACGACGGGCGCGCCGGTCAGCTCGGCCAGCTGGTGCAGCACCTCGCTGGCGCCGGCCTTGAGCACACCACCGCCGACGTAGAGCACCGGCTGCTGCGCGGCCTGGATGACCGCGGCGGCCTCGCGGACCTGCTTGCCGTGCGGGCGCGTGGTCGGCTTGTAGCCGGGCAGGTCGGTGCGCGGCGGCCAGACGAAGTCGGTGGTGGCCTGCAGGACGTCCTTGGGGACGTCGACCAGCACCGGGCCCGGCCGCCCCGTGGAGGCCAGGTGGAAGGCCTCGGCGATGCGCTGCGGGATCTCGGCGGGGTCGGTGACCAGGAAGTTGTGCTTGGTGATCGGCATCGTGATGCCGCGGATGTCGGCCTCCTGGAAGGCGTCGGTCCCGATGAACCCGCTGGCGACCTGGCCGGTGATGGCGACCAGCGGCACCGAGTCCATGTAGGCGTCGGCCAGCGGCGTGACCAGGTTGGTCGCACCCGGGCCCGACGTGGCCATGCAGACCCCGACCCGGCCGGTGGCCTGGGCGTACCCGGTGGCGGCGTGCCCGGCGCCCTGCTCGTGGCGGACCAGGACGTGCCGGACCGAGGAGTCGAACAGCGGGTCGTACAGCGGGAGGATCGCCCCGCCGGGGAGCCCGAAGACCAGGTCGACGCCCACGGCCTCGAGCGAGCGCACGAGGCTCTGCGCCCCGGTGATGCCGTGGCTGGCGCGGGTGGGGTCCAGCACCGAGCCCTCGGTCGTCTCGACGCCGACGGTGGCCTCGGCGGCCACCTGGCTGGGGGTCTCGGGAGCGCTGACGGGGGCGCTGGCGGTGGTGCTCATCTGGTGCGGGTCTCCCTGGACGAGGGGGTGGGTGTGCGGCGGTGGGCGCCGGCGCGGGCCGGTGCCGGCCCTGCCCGGCCAACAAAAAACCCCTCGTGCCAGCAGGCACGGAGGGGTGAGCGCGACGGTCGGTGGACCGGCGCGCTAGTCGATGACTACGAGGAGGGCAGGACGCTGCACGCCGACACTGTGCGCCGCGGCGGTGTTCGGCGTCAACCACGCCGTCCCATTGGGTGGGACGTCAGGTGGGAAGCCCCCGGGAGGCCGAGCCCGCGACGGCCTCGACGCGGCCGATGCGGCCCGGCCACAGGTGGCCGGCGCCGGCGTCCAGCAGCGCGACCAGCGCCGGCAGGGTGAGCGGGCGGGACAGCAGGAACCCCTGCGCGTACGCGCAGCCCATGGCCCGCAGGGCCGTCAGCTGGCTGGGGGTCTCCACGCCCTCGGCCACCACGTCGATGCCCAGGTCGCGGCCCAGGCCGATCACCGCGGCGCACAGGGCGCGGGTCTGCCGGTCCTTGTCCACCCGGGCGAGGAAGGTGCGGTCGAGCTTGAGGACGTCGACCGGCGTGCCGGTGAGCTGGGACAGCGACGAGGGGCCCGCCCCGAAGTCGTCCAGCGCCAGGTGCACGCCCATCAGGCGCAGCGCGGCGTGGTCGGCCGCCACGGCCGGCACGGGGGCGGGGCTGGTGGTCCCGGTGAGCTCCACGACCAACCGCTGGGCGGGGAAGCCGGTGGCCTGCAGGGCCTGGGCCACGTCGCCGACCAGCGTCCCGCTGGCCACGTGCACCGGCGAGACGTTCACGCCCAGCTGCAGCGGAGCGCCGTGCTCGGGCAGGGCCGCCGCGGCGGTCATGGCCTCGGCCAGCACCCACCGCTGCAGGTCGCCCACGAGGCCGGCCCGCTCGGCGATCGGGATGAACTCGTCGGGCTCCAGCTCGCCGAAGACCGGGTGCTGCCAGCGCACGAGCGCCTCGACCCCGGTCACCCGCTGCTCCTCGAGGTCCACGACCGGCTGCCACACGAGGGTGAACTCACCCCGGGCGCGGGCGCCGACGAGGTCGGCCCGCAACCGCTCGCGGCGGTCGCGGGCGGCACCGAGGCCGGGTTCGTAGCGCTGCACCAGGCCCGGGCCGGCCTGCCCCGCGGCGCGCACGGCGAGCTCGGCCCGGTCCTGCACGGTGGCGGCGGACAGCCCGGCGACCAGCGGCACGAGCCCGACGGCCGCGCTGAGGTCGACCAGCCCCAGCTCGGTCACCACCGGCTGCTCGACCACGGTGAGGCAGCGGGCGGCCACCCGGTCGGGCTCGTCGCCCTCGCCGTGGGCCAGGACGGCGAACAGCTGCGCGCCCACGCGGGCCACGAGGTCCTCGCCGCGCACCGTGGCCCGCAGCCGGCGCCCCACCTCCACCAGCGAGACGTCGACGACGTGCCGGCCCATGTTCTCCCGGGCGTCGTCGAGCCCCTCGACCTCGAACAGCAGCAGCGAGACGGTCGGCTCCGCACCGGCCACGGCCAGCTCCTCGGCGAGCGCGACGACGTGCGCTGCCTCGTTCGGCAGCCCGGTGACCGGGTCGGTGTAGGCCACCGAGCGCAGCTGGTCCTCGGCGTGCAGCCGCACGGTGACGTCGCGGCAGTGCAGCACCAGCGCCCCCACCGCGGCGTCGGAGCGCAGGTCGGTCACGCCGGCCTCCAGCGCCCGCCAGCTGCCGTCGGCAGCCGGCAACCGGAAGCTGCACAGGCCACCGGGACCTGACCGGTCGCCGTCGGCGAGCCAGGCCCGCACGGGGTCGAGGTCCTGCGGGTGGACCCGGTCGGTGACCGGGTGCCCGACCAACGGCCGGCCCGCCGCGGCGGCCGGCTCGGCCAGGGCGGGCGCGGCCCAGGTGACGACGCGGTCGGCGTCGAGCACCAGGACGGCGTCGCTGCTGGCCCGGACCAGGTTGCGGAAGAAGGCCTCGCTGCGGCCCAACCGCCCGGCGAAGCGCACCTCCTCCCCCAGCACGACCGCGCGGTGCACGGCGGTGAGCAGCAGGCCCAGCGCCACCGCGACCAGCGCGGCCGGGGTGGGGGTGGCCACGAACAGCGCCGAGGCCAGCAACGAGACCGCAGCGGTGAGCATGACCGCGTGCGGGAGCAGCTGGCCGGCGAGGGTGACGCCGACGACCAGGCGGTCACCGCGACCGCGCACCCCCTCCGCCGGGGCGCCGGTGGGGTCGCCGAGCACGCCGGTGACGGGGTCGGCGGTCGCGTCGGCCAGGTCGTCCCGGCCCGGCCGCTCACCCGGGTCCCCGACGGCGGCCAGGCAGAGCAGGACGAGGCCGAGGAGCATCAGCCCCCGGCCGGCCAGCGCCACGGGGCCGAAGGCGCCGGCCGAACCCAGCCACGAGACGCAGTCGGCGATCGCGATCCCGGCCAGCCCGGCCAGCGTGGCGCCGCCGGTGGTGCGCCGTTGGTGGTCGGCGGCGGTGGCGAAGGTGAGCCCCGACCCGAGCAGCAGGGTCGCGGCCAGGCAGCTGGCCTCCACCGCCCAGCGCGAGGCAGGGGCCAGCTCCGGGAGCAGCGGCCCGACGACCAGCACCTGGGCCAGCACGAAGGCCGCGGTGCAGAACAGGGAGCTCTCCACCAGCAGCCGCACGCCACCGGCGCGCAGCCGCGCCCGGCCCAGCAACGTCAGCACGGCACCGGTGGCCACCAGGTGCGGCAGGACCGACGCCGCCGTCCGGGCCGGGTCGGCAGCCCCGGTGTAGGGCACCACCAGCTCGACCGCCGCGGCGATGGCCACGCCGACGACCAGGGCCGCCGACAGCAGCCGCCACCCGCCGCGGCGGGGGCAGGTGCGGCGCCCGGTGCGGGCCACGACGAGCGCGGTCAGCAGTGCGGCGACCGCGACCACCGCGTCGGCGCCGACGCGGCGCTGACCGGGGGGCAGCAGCGCGGCCCCCGCGAGCGCGCCGAGGAACAGCGCGCCCAGCAGGGCTGTCCGACGACGGGTGCGGTCCACCTCGTCCAGATCGGCAGCCCACCGGCACCGCCCCAGCCCGGGGGCGTCGGCCTCACCCCTTCGGGGCGGCGGGCCTCAGCCGCAGACCGCGCCCCCCGCGGCGGAGCCGACCAGCTTGGCGTACTTCGCCAGCACGCCGCGGGTGTACCGGGGGGTCGGCGGGGCCCAGCCCTCGCGGCGGCGGGCCAGCTCGTCGGCGTCGACGTGCAGGTCGAGGGTGCGGGCGGCCAGGTCGAGCACGATGCGGTCGCCGTCGCGGACGAAGGCGATGGGTCCGCCGTCGGTGGCCTCGGGGGCGATGTGCCCGACGCACAGGCCCGTCGTCCCGCCGGAGAAGCGGCCGTCGGTGAGCAGCAGGACGTCCTTGCCCAGCCCGGCTCCCTTGATCGCACCGGTCACCGCGAGCATCTCGCGCATGCCGGGGCCCCCGCGCGGGCCCTCGTAGCGGATCACCACGACGTCACCGGGCTCCAGGGTGCCCTCGGTGACCGCGTCCATGGCGCCGGCCTCGCCGTCGAACACGCGGGCGGTGCCGTCGAAGACCTCGGCGTCGAAGCCCGCGCTCTTCACGACCGCGCCCTCGGGCGAGAGCGACCCGCGGAGGATCGTGAGGCCACCGGTGCGGTGGATGGGGTCGTCCATCGCGCGGATGATCGCGCCGTCGGGGTCCTGCGGCGCGATGTCGGCCAGGTTCTCGGCCATGGTGCGGCCGGTGACGGTGAGGCAGTCCCCGTGCAGCAGGCCGGCGTCCAGCAGGGCCTTCATGACCACCGGGATGCCGCCGATGCGGTCGATGTCGGTCATCACGAACCGGCCGAAGGGCTTGACGTCGGCCAGGTGCGGGGTGCGGTCACCGATGCGGTTGAAGTCGTCGAGGGTGAGGTCGACGTCGGCCTCGTGCGCGATGGCCATCAGGTGCAGCACCGCGTTGGTCGAGCCGCCCAGGGCCATGACCACGGTGATGGCGTTCTCGAACGCCTCCTTGGTCATGATCTGGCGGGCGGTGATGCCGCGGCGCAGCAGCTCGACGACGGCCTTGCCCGACTCGACCGCGTAGCCGTCGCGGCGACGGTCCGGGGCCGGCGGGGCAGCGCTGCCCGGCAGGCTCATGCCCAGCGCCTCGGCGACGCTGGCCATCGTGTTGGCGGTGTACATGCCCCCGCACGCGCCCTCGCCCGGGCAGGTGGCCTTCTCGATCTCGGTCAGCTCGTCGCGGGTGATCGTGCCGGCCGCGCAGGCGCCGACGCCCTCGAAGACGTCGATGATCGTCAGGTCACGGTCACCGAGCTTGCCGGGCACGGTCGCCCCGGCGTAGAGGAAGACGGCGGCCAGGTCGAGCCGGGCGGCGGCCATGAGCATGCCGGGCAACGACTTGTCGCAGCCGGCCAGCAGCACCGAGCCGTCCAGACGCTCGGCGAACACCACCGTCTCGACCGAGTCGGCGATGACCTCCCGGGACACCAGCGAGGCCCGCATGCCCTCGTGCCCCATCGAGATGCCGTCGGACACCGAGATGGTGCCGAACTCCAGCGGGAAGCCACCGGCCTCGTGCACCCCGGTCTTCACGGCCTTGGCCAACCGGTCCAGGCTCAGGTTGCACGGGGTGATCTCGTTCCACGACGAGGCGACGCCGACCTGCGGCTTGGCGAAGTCCTCGTCGCCCATGCCGACCGCGCGCAGCATCGCCCGGGCCGGGGCCCGGTGGTCGCCGTCGGTCACCTCGTAGGAGCGCGGCTTGATCGAGGGGGTGGGGGCGGCACCCTCGGTGGCGACGGGCTCGGTGGGGACGGGCTCGGTGGGCACGGACTCGGTGGTCACGGGCGCCGATGGTAGGCCGGTCCGGGGTCGTCGTCGGTCTGGGATCATCGTCGGCCGTGGACGACGACCGCACCGCCCGCATGCGGATGAGCCGGGTGGCACTGCTCCCCGTGCTGGTGTTCGCCGCCTGCACGCTGCCCGTCGCCGCCGCGGCCTGGTGGGCGCTCCCGGTGCTGCTGCTGCCGGCGCTCGCGGCGGCGTGGGTGCTGCGCGTGGGGGTCGACCTCGGTCCCGGCGGCATCGTGCCGCGCACGCTGCTGGCCGGCCGCACGGTGCCGTGGGAGGAGGTGGCCGGGCTGCGCGTGGGCGCCCGGCAGGAGCTGTACCTGGTGTCCACCGCGGGCACCGAGACGCGGCTGCCCGTCGTCCGGGCGCGCGACCTGCCCCGGCTGGCCGCCCTCTCCGGTGGTCGCATCCCCGACCCGACCGCCTGACCCACCGCCGGCCCCCCGCGGCGGGGTGCGCCTAGTAGCGGTCGACGACGTTCACCGGTGGCCGACCGGCCAGCACCCGCTGCACCTGGTCGGCGACCGCGGCGAAGGCCCGGGCACCGGTGCCGGGCACGGCGCCGGCCACGTGCGGGGTGAGCAGCAGGCCCGGCGCCGACCACAGCGGGTGCCCGGTCGGCAGCGGCTCGGGGTCGGTGACGTCGAGGGCGGCCCGCAGCCGGCCCGCGGTCAGCTCGGCCAGCAAGGCGTCGGTGTCGACCACGACCCCGCGGGCGACGTTCACCAGCAGTGCGCCGTCCTTCATCGCGGCCAGGAAGCCGGCGTCGACCAACCCCACCGTCTCGTCGGTGACCGGCACGACGACCACGACGACGTCGGCCGCCGGCAGCAGGTCGGGGAGGTCGGCGGTGGCCCGCACCCCGTCGCGCGCGCTGCGGGCCACGAAGGTGAGGTCGACGTCGAAGCCGGCGAGCATGCGGCCCACCGTGCGGCCGATGTCGCCGGCGCCGACCACGAGCACGCGCGCCCCGACCAGCGAGCGCTCGGTGCCGGGGGCCCAGCGCCCGGCGTCCTGCTCCCGGGTGAAGTGCGGGAGACCCCGCTGGGCGGCGAGCGCAGCGGCGACCACCCACTCGGCGGTCGCCGGCGTGTGCGCACCCCGCGCGTTGCACAGGACGACGCCCGCCGGCAGCCGGCCCACGAACTTCTCGGCCCCGGCGCTCATCAGCTGCACCAGGCGCAGGTCGGGCAGACCCTCGAGGAAGCCCTCGGGGATGTCCGACCCGCCGGCCGGCACCCACACCTGGGCCCGGGCGGCGTCGCCGGTGGGCGCGCCGGCGGCGGGGTCGACCCGGTGGGCGCGCACGCGCGGGGACACCTGCTCGAGGTGCTCCCCGAGGGCGCGGGAGGGCACCAGCACGTGGAGCTCGGCGTCGTCGGGCAGGTCGAGGGCAGCTGTGTCGGTGGGGGTGTCGGTGTCGGGCACGGTCACCGACGGTAGGTGCGCCGCCGCCCGGCGGCGATCGGGGCACCCGCGCGGCGCAGGTCCGGCGGGGCCGGAGTCGGTACCCTCGGACCGGTGACCCCGCGCGCGCGTGCCCTCGTGGCCGCCGGCGCCTGCCTGCTGCTCGCCGGCTGCGGTGGCGGCTACACCCCCAGCGGACCGTTCCGCGCCCAGCAGGAGGACCCCGGCCCGCAGGTGGGGCCGCCGGCGCAGACCTCACCGGCGCCGCGGCCGGGCGACCCGTCCACCCCGGGCTCGGACCAGGAGACCGAGGGCGACCCGAACGTGCTGGCCACCGACCTCGCCGTCCCCACCGGGCTGGCCCTGCTGCCCGACGGCACCGCAGTCGTCGCCGAGCGCGAGACCGGTCGCCTGCTGCAGGTCTTCCCCGACCGGTCCCCCGCCCGTGAGCTGATGGTCGTCCCCGGGATCGACACCAGCGGTGACGGGGGGCTGCTGGGGCTGGCCCTCTCGCCCACCTACGCCCAGGACGGGCTGCTCTACGCCTACCTGACCACCGCGACCGACGCCCGGGTGGTGCGCTTCCCGCTGGGTGGCACGCCCAACCCGGTGGTCACCGGCATCCCGCGGGGGCAGACCCGCAACGGCGGTGGCCTGGTGTTCGGGCTGGACGGCACGATGTACGTCGGCACCGGTGACACCGGCGACGCACCCACGGCGCAGGACCGGTCCTCGCTGGCGGGCAAGGTGCTCGCCTACGACGTCTTCGGCCAGCCCGTGGGTGACTCGCCGGTCTACGCCTCGGGGCTGTCCGACGTCCGGTCGCTGTGCCTGGGCGCCGACGGCGCCGTCTTCGCCACCGACGACGCGGCCACCGGTCCCGACGAGCTCAACCGGCTGGTCGAGGGCACCGACTACGGCTCCCCCGCCGCGCTCCCGGGCGCCGGCGCGCCGGTGCTCAGCGTCCCGGGCGACAGCGGGGGCCTGGCCGGCTGCGCCATCTCCGGCAGCTTCGTGTTCCTCGGTGCGCTCGACGGCCGCCAGGTGGTGCTCACCCAGCTGGGGCCCGACGGGGCGCCGACCACCGACCCCGAGCCGTTCCTGGTCGACGAGTACGGCCGGCTGCGCACCGTGGTGATCGACGGCGAGGGCGCGCTGTGGATCACCACGTCGAACACCGACGGGCTGGGCAGCCCGGCCGAGGACGACGACAAGGTGCTGCGCATCCAGCCACCGGCCTCGGACGAGACCAGCCCCCTGTAGCACGGTCGCCCTCCGGGCTCCGACCGCGTCCAGGTGCCGTCCCGGCCTGCTCGGAGCCGGTCCCCGCCATCCTCGGCGACCCTCCGGGCCACCTCGTCAGCCGGACAACTGCAACGGTTCGGTGCAGTGGCTGCACCGAACCGGTCAGCGGAGGACGCGTTCCTCGAGCATGCGCCGCACGGTGGCGGCGTCGGCCTTGCCGCGGGTCTCCTTCATGACCGCGCCCACCAGCGCACCGAGCGCCGCGACCTTGCCGCCGCGCACCTTCTCCACGACGTCGGGGGCACCGGCGATGGCGGCGTCGACGGCGGCACCGAGCTCGTCGGACTCCCCCATCACGGCCAGCCCGCGGGACTGGACCACCTGGGCCGGAGATCCCTCACCGGCCAGCACGCCGTCGAGCACCTGGCGGGCCAGCTGGTCGTTGACCGTGCCCGCCGCGACCAGCCCGCACAGCTCGGCGACCTGGGCCGGGGTGATCGCCAGGTCGGCGAGCTCCACGCCGGCGTCCTTGGCCCGGCGCGACAGCTCGCCCAGCCACCACTTGCGGGCGTCGGCGGGGTCGGCCCCGGCGGCGACGGTGTCGGTGACCAGCCCCAGCGCGCCGGCGTTGACCAGCCAGGCCATCTCGGTGTCCGACAGCCCCCACTCCTCGCGCAGCCGCGCGCGCCGCGCCGCCGGCAGCTCGGCCAGGTCGGCGGCCAGCTGCTCGACCCAGGCGGCGTCGGGCGCCACGGGCACCAGGTCGGGCTCGGGGAAGTACCGGTAGTCGGTGGCCTCCTCCTTGCTCCGCCCGGCCGAGGTGGACCCGGTGTCCTCGTGGAAGTGCCGGGTCTCCTGCAGGATCCGCTCGCCGTCGTCGAGCAGGGCGGCCTGCCGGCGCATCTCGTAGCGCACCGACCGCTCGACCGAGCGCAGGGAGTTCACGTTCTTGGTCTCGGTGCGGGTGCCCCACTCCAGCGACCCGACCGGGGCCATCGAGGTGTTGACGTCGCAGCGCAGGTTGCCCTGCTCCATGCGCACCTCGGACACGCCCAGGGCGAGCAGGATCTCGCGCAGCTCGGCCACGTAGGCGCGGGCCACCTCGGGGGCCTTGGCGCCGACCCCGGGGACCGGACGGGTCACGATCTCCACCAGCGGGATGCCGGCCCGGTTGAAGTCGACCAGCGAGTGGTCGGCGCCGTGGATGCGTCCGGTCGCGCCACCGACGTGCAGGTTCTTGCCGGTGTCCTCCTCCAGGTGCACGCGCTCGATCTCGACGCGGTAGGTCTCGCCGTCGACCTCGACGTCGAGGTGCCCGGCCGTGCACAGCGGCTCGTCGTACTGCGAGGTCTGGAAGCCCTTGGGGATGTCGGGGTAGAAGTAGTTCTTGCGGGCGAACCGCGACCAGCTGGCGATGCGGCAGCCCAGGGCCAGCCCGATGCGGATGGTGGCCTCGATGGCGGCTGCGTTGGCCACCGGCAGCGCGCCGGGCAGCGCCAGGCAGACCGGGCAGGTCTGGGTGTTGGGCTCGGCACCGAAGGTGGTGGCGCAGCCGCAGAACATCTTGGAGGCGGTGCCCAGCTCGACGTGGGTCTCCAGGCCGAAGACCGGCTCGTACCGGGCCACGACGTCGTCGAACTCGAGCAGGCGATCGGTGGTCACGGCAGGTCCTTCCCCCGCTGGGTGCCCCGGGCCTCGGCCCGGCCGGTGACGACGGCGCCGACCGCGGTGAGCACCCCCAGGACGATGAAGACGGCGAACACGGCGCGGCCGGTGGTGGCCCACAGCACGACGCCGGCGAGGACGACGAACGCGGTCAGCCCCCACGCGGCCTTGAGCGCGCCGCTCATGCCCGTGCCGCCAGCTGGTCGAGGAACCGGCCCCCGCGGGCCGCGTCCTGGGCGGCCTCCAGCCCGGCGGCGACCCGGTAGCACCGGTCGTCGGCCATGGCCGGGGCCATGACCTGCAGCCCGACCGGCAGGCCCTCGCTGAGCCCGCACGGCACCGAGATGGCCGGCAGCCCGGCCAGGCTGGCCGGCAGCGTGCAGAGGTCGGCGGCGTACATGGCCAGCGGGTCGTCGACCCGCTGGCCGAGCGGGAAGGCCACGATCGGGGAGGTCGGGCTCACCAGGACGTCGACGTCGCCGAAGGAGCGGGCGAAGTCGCCGGCGATGAGCGTGCGCACCTTCTGCGCCTGGCCGTAGTAGGCGTCGTAGTACCCGGCCGAGAGCGCGTAGGTGCCCAGCATGATGCGGCGCTTGACCTCGGGCCCGAAGCCCTGCGCGCGGGTCATGGCCATGACCTCGTCGAGGTCGCGGCTGCCGTCGTCGCCGACCCGCAGGCCGTAGCGCACGCCGTCGAACCGCGACAGGTTCGACGACGCCTCGCTGGGCGCGATGAGGTAGTAGGCGGCCAGGGCGAGGTCGAAGCTGGGGCAGGAGACCTCGCGCACCTCGGCGCCCAGCGCGCGCAGCTGGTCGACCCCGGCGCGGAAGGCGTCGAGCACACCGGCTTCGTAGCCGTCGGTGTGGCCCTCGCCGCCGAGCTCGCGGACGACGCCGACGGTCATGCCGGACAGGTCACCGGTGGCGCCCTGGCGGGCAGCCTCGACGTAGGGCGCGGCGGGCGCCTCGATCGAGGTGGAGTCGCGGGGGTCGTGGCCGCCGATGACCTCGTGCATGAGGGCGGCGTCGGCGACCGTGCGGGCCATCGGGCCCGCCTGGTCGAGGCTGGAGGAGAACGCGATGAGCCCGTAGCGGGAGACCGAGCCGTAGGTGGGCTTGTGCCCGACCAGCCCGGTGACCGCGGCCGGCTGCCGGATGGAGCCGCCGGTGTCGGTGCCGATCGACCAGGGCGCGAGGAACCCGGCCACCGCGGCCGAGGAACCACCCGAGGAACCGCCCGGGATGCGGTCGTGGTCCCACGGGTTGCGGGTCGGGCCGTAGGCGGAGTTCTCGGTGGAGGAGCCCATGGCGAACTCGTCCATGTTGGTCTTGCCCAGCAGCACGGTGCCGGCGGCCTTCAGGCGCGCGGCGACCGTGGCGTCGTAGGGCGGCCGCCACCCCTCGAGGATCCGCGAGCCGCTGGTGGTGGGCACGCCGTCGGTGACGACGACGTCCTTGAGCGCGACCGGGACGCCGGCCAGCGGGGCGAGCTCCTCGCCCGCGGCGCGGCGGCGGTCGACCTCGGCGGCGGTGGCCAGCGCGGCCTCGCCGTCGACGTGCAGGTAGGAGTTCAGCGCGCCGTCGGCGGCGGCGATGGCGTCGAGGTGGGCCTGGGCGACCTCGACGGCGCTGGCGCTGCCGCCGGCCAGCGCGGCGCGCAACCCGGCGACGTCCAGACGGGTCAGCTCGGTGCTCATGCTTCTCCCTGCAGGATGCGCGGCACGCGGAAGCGGTCGTCCTCGGCGGCGGGGGCACCGGCGAGCACCTGCTCGCGGGGCAGGCTGGGGGTGACGGCGTCGGGGCGGTGCACGTTGGTCAGCGGGACGGCGTGCGTGGTGGGCGCGACGTCTGCGGTGGGGGCGTCCTGCACCCGGGCCACGGCGCCGAGGACGACGCCGAGCTGGCCGGCGAAGAGGTCCAGCTCCTCGTCGCTGACGGCGAGCCGGGACAGCCGCGCGAGGTGCGCGACGTCGTCCCGGGAGAGGCTGCTGCTGTCCGTGCTCATGCGGCTGTGGCGCTCCGTCGGTCATCGGGGGTGGTGCGGGTGGGCGGGCCGGGAGGCCCCATCCCGGCCGTCCATCCTACGGGGGCCCCGGGCGACGACCCGCCGACCACGGGGTGGCCTCGCGCGGAGGCGATGGGGCAGGCTGTGCCCGTCCCCCGATCGACGGCGATCGGCACCCGGCGGGCCCGAGCCCCGACCACGTCTCCCGGAGGATGCCGTGTCCTACCTGTTGCGGTTGGTCGTGCCCGACCGGCCGGGCATCCTGGGCGCCGTCGCCACGGCGCTGGGACGGGCAGGCATCGACATCGTCTCGGTCGACGTGCTCGAGCGCGGCGGCGGCGTGGCCGTCGACGACATCGTGGTCGAGCTGGCCGAGGACCGGGTGGTCGACGGCCTGATCACGGCCGTGACGACCGTGCCCGGCGTGGCCGTGGAGTCGCTGCGCCCCTTCGCCGGCCAGCTGGACACCCACCGCGAACTGGCACTGCTGGAGGCCCTGGCCGGCGGCGGCGCGGGCACCCCGGCGTTGCTGACCGCCGAGCTTCCGCGGGTGTTCCACTGCGGCTGGGCGGTCGTGCTGGACGCGCACGGGGAGGTGGTGGCCGGGTCGGACGCCGCACCCGCGTTCGCGGGGGTCGCGCTGCCGTGGCTCCCGCTCGAGGGGCCGGCGCTGCTGCCCAGCGAGGACGACTGGGTACCCGGGCGCTGGCGCGACCTGGCGGTGGAGATGATGGCCACCCCGTTCGGCTCTGCGGCGACGGTCGTGGTGGGCCGCTCGGGCGGGCCGGCGTTCCGGCGCTCGGAGCTGCTGCGGCTGACCCACCTTGTCGGCATCGCCTCCACCGTCTCCCAGCTGCCCCCGACCTGACCTGACCTGACCTGACCTGGCCCTACTCGGTCTCGCTGCCGTCGCCGACGGTGGCGACCTCGCGGGCGGCGTCGGGGCCCTGCTCGAGCAGGACGGCGAAGCCGTCGTCGTCGAGGATCGGGGCCTTGACCTGCACCGCCTTGTCGTACTTGCTGCCGGGGTCGGCGCCCACGACGACGAAGCCGGTCTTCTTCGACACCGAGCCGGTCACCTTGCCGCCGCGCTCCTGGATCGCGGCGATGGCCTGGTCCCGGCTGTGGTCGCGCAACGACCCGGTGACCACGACGGTGACCCCGGTGAGCGGACCGGGGCCGGCGTCGGACGCCTCGTCCTCCATCCGCACGCCGTCGCGGCGCCACTTCTCCACCACGCCGAGGTGCCAGTCGACGGCGAACCAGTCACGCACGGCGGCGGCGATGGTGGGGCCCACGCCGTCGGCGGCGGCCAGCTCCTCCTCGGTGGCGGCCATCAGCCGGTCCATCGAACCGAACTCCCGGGCCAACGCCTGCGCCGCCGTGGGGCCGACGTGCCGGATGGACAGCGCGACCAGCACCCGCCACAGCGGGACGTCCTTGCGGGTCTGCAGGTTGGTCAGCAACCGCTGGCCGTTGGCCGAGAGGGTGCCGTCCTTCTTGGTGAAGAAGTCGGCGGTGGCCAGCTGCTCGGCGGTGAGGGAGAAGACGTCGCCCTCGTCGGAGAGCAGGCCGCTGGCCAGCAGCGAGGTGGCGGCCTCGTAGCCCAGCACCTCGATGTCGAAGGCACCACGGCCGGCGACGTGGAACACCCGCTCCCGCAGCTGCGCGGGGCACGAGCGGGCGTTGGGGCAGCGGATGTCGGCGTCGCCCTCCTTCTCGTGCCGCAGCTGCGTGCCGCACTCGGGGCAGTGCGTGGGCATGACGAAGGCGACCTCGTCACCGGTGCGCACGTCGACCACCGGGCCGAGGATCTCGGGGATGACGTCGCCGGCCTTGCGGATGACGACGGTGTCGCCGATCAGCACGCCCTTGCGGACGACCTCGCTGGCGTTGTGCAGCGTGGCCAGCTGGACGGTGGAGCCGGCGACCTTGACCGGCTCCATGTAGCCGAAGGGGGTGACCCGGCCGGTGCGGCCGACGTTGACCCGGATGTCCAGGAGCTTGGTGGTGGCCTCCTCGGGCGGGTACTTGAACGCGATCGCCCAGCGCGGGGCCCGGCTGGTGGAGCCGAGCCGCCGCTGCAGGGCGACCTGGTCGATCTTGACCACGACGCCGTCGATCTCGTGCTCGACGGAGTGCCGCTGCTCGCGGTAGCGCTCGATGTAGGCCCACACGGCCTCCAGGTCGGGCACGACCTCGTACCGCTCGCTGGTGGGCAGGCCCAGCGCCTTCAGCTGCTCGTAGGCCTGCGACTGCCGCTCGACCTCGAAGCCCCGGCGGGCGCCGACGCCGTGCACGAGCAGCCGCAGCGGGCGGCTGGCGGTGACCTTCGGGTCCTTCTGCCGCAGCGACCCGGCGGCGGCGTTGCGGGGGTTGGCGAAGGGGGCCTTGCCGGCCTCGACCTGGGCGGCGTTGACCTCGGCGAAGGCGGCGACCGGGAAGTAGACCTCGCCGCGGACCTCGACCAGCTCGGGGACCGCGCCCGTGTCGGGGTCCCCGGCCAGCTGCTGGGGGACGTCGGCCATCGTCGCCACGTTCGCCGTGACGTCCTCGCCGGTGGTGCCGTCGCCGCGGGTCGCCGCGCGCACCAGGCGGCCGTGCTCGTAGACCAGGTCGATGGCCAGGCCGTCGATCTTCAGCTCGCACAGGTAGCCGGCCCCCGCGGCGCCGTCGCGGTCGGCGCGGGCGGCCCAGGCCGAGAGCTCGTCGGAGGTGAACGCGTTGTCCAGGCTCTGCATGCGCTCGAGGTGGGTGACCGGGGAGAACGTCGCGCCGAAGCCGCCGTTGACCTTCTGGCTGGGCGACTCGGGGGTGACCAGCGCCGGGTGGTAGGCCTCCAGGGCCGTGAGCTCGCCCATGAGCTCGTCGTACTGGCCGTCGCTGACCAGCGGGGCGTCCTTGACGTAGTAGGCGAACGCCAGCCGGTCGAGCTCCTCGGACAGCTCGCGGTGGCGCGCGCGGGCCGGGTCGGGGACCTCGGTGACGTCGGCCCGGTCGGCTGCCGCCGCGACGGGTGGCGCGTCGGGGGTGTCGGTGGGGTCGACCTCGGCCTGGGTGCTCACGGTCGGAGACGGTAGCCGCGGGGTCCGACAGGAAAACTCACTCGGGCAGGAGGTACTTCGCCGCCTCCCGCACGTGGGCCATGGCGGCCCGGGCGTGGGCCGGGGAAGCGCCGGCCAGCCCGCAGGTCGGCGTGAGCGTGACCGCCGTGTGCAGCTGCTCGGCCGGGAAGCCGAGCTGACCCCACCAGGACCGCAGCCGGGCGGCCGTGGCCTTGGGCGCCGGGAGCGGGCGGTCGGTGCCGGGCACGACGCCGAGCAGGAGGTGGGTGCCCGCGTCGACCGCCGTGCCGACGGCGTCGAGGTCGCCCACCAGCGCGTGGTCCAGGCCGACCGCGTCGGCCCCGGCCGCGCGCAGCAGGGCCAGCGGGACCCCCGCGGCGCAGCAGTGGACCACGGTGGGCCGGTCGATGTCGGCGAGGAAGCGCGTGGTCTCCTCCTGCACGACCTGCTCCTCGACGGCCGGGAGCTTGCCGAAGCCGCTGGCGGTGGGCAGGGCGCCCCGCAGCACCGCCGGCAACGACGGCTCGTCGACCTGGACGACGACGGTGGCCCCGGGCAATCGGGCCGCCACCTCGGCGGCGTGCGCCCGCAGCCCCTCGGCCAGGGACTGCGCGAGGTCGCGACGCGCCCCGGGGTCGACCACCGCCCGCTCGCCCCGGGTGCGCTCCAGGGCGGCCGCCAGCGTCCAGGGGCCGGCGGCCTGCACCTTGAACGGGCCGGTCCAGTCGCCGGCGACGTCGTGGAGGGCGTCGAGGTCGCGGGCGAGGAACTCCCGGGCCCGCTGCAGGTCCTTGCCGGGGCGGGGCACGAGACGCCAGCCGGCCGGGGTCAGGTCCACCGCGACGTCGACGAGCAGGGCGGCGGTGCGGCCGACGATGTCGGACCCCGCACCGCGTTCGGGCAGCTCGGGCAGGTGGGCGAAGCCGGGCAGCTCCCCCACGACCAGGCGCACGGCCTCGGCCGGGTCGGTGCCGGGCAGCGACCCGACGCCCGAGGCCGGCCCCCACGGTGACGTGGGGACCGGCCTCGGGTCGGTGGTGCTGGGGGTGCTGTCGTGCTGGGGACTACCGGGTGACGCCACGCCCGCGACGGTAGCCCGCCGCGGTGGCGACCCCGCCGGCCAGCAGCAGGCCGACGCCGAGGGCGGTCAGCTGACCGGTGGCCGCACCGGTGTTGGCGAGCTGCCCGGCCGCGATCCCGTTGCCGGGGTGGGCGACCGGCTGGGTGCCGGGAGAGGTCCCCGGCCCGTGGCCGGTGCCGTCCCCGTTCCCGGTGCCGTCGCCGTTCCCGGTGCCGTCGCCGTTCCCGGTACCCGACCCGTCGCCCCCGGGCGTTGCCGGGCAGGTGAACCCGGCAGCAGCCACACCGAGCACACCGCTGGTGCCCGCGGCGCTGGCGGTGCCGTCGGCCCCGCCGCCTGCGCCCCCGCCACCACCGGCGGGCGGGGTCACCGGTGACGAGGGCCAGGCGCCCCCCGTCACCGCGGTGCCGTGGTCGGCGGCCGGCGGCACGAACGGGTCGGCCGCGGTGGTGCCGGCCAGCAGGGCGATGAGGGTGTCGACGTCCACCGGGCCGGCCACCTCGTCGGTGCCGTTCGTGAAGGCGCTGAAGCTGTCCCCACCTGGGGTGAGGAACGAGTTGGCCACCACGCGGTAGGTCTCGCTGGGGTCGACGACGGACTCCTGGCCGGTCAACGGGTCGGTGATGCGGATCGACGCCGGGTCGACCCGGTCGTAGGCCGGACGGCCCGGGTCGTAGGTGTAGGAGAAGCCCTCGGAGGTGCCCAGGTACAGCTGGCGAGCGCGGGCATCGGTCGGGAACTGCTGCTCGAGCAGCAGCCGGATGTCGGCGCCGGTGAGGCTGACGGCGTTGGCGTAGTTGCCGAAAGGCTGCACGTTGAACACCTCCCGGAAGGTCACCGGGCCGGCGTCGATGTCGGCCCGCAGACCGCCGGGGTTCATGAAGGCGACGGCGGGGACGCCCCCGGCGAACTCCGTCGCGGCACCGTCGTAGGTGCCTGCCGGGTCGTCCCGCAGCGCCTCCAACTGGGCCTGGGCGACGGTGTTGCCCAGCTGCGACTCCGAACCGCGGTCCTCCGTCACGCCGTCGGCGGCCTTGGCCCGGCTCAGGGGGTCGCGGGTGACGCCGACCTCGACGGCGCCCTGCACCTGGGCCCGGTCGGTCCAGTACGACACGATGCCGGCGATACCCGCGTCGGCGGGCCGGGCAGCTCGGTCGGTGGGCTCGTTGGCGGAGGAGTAGGTCCCGCACAGGCGGTCGACGTCACCGGTCTCGCCGTCGATCACCAGGCGGGTGTCACCGACCACACGGCCGTAGAACCCCTGCTGGGTCACCAGGCGTGGCTGACCTGCGGGGTCGGTCAGGTAGCAGCTGTAGTTCTGGTGGGTGTGCCCGCCCATCACGACGTCCACGGCCGGGTCGGTGTCGGCGTTGATGTCGACGAGCGGGCCGGTCACCTCGGCGCAGCCGTTGACCTCAGCGGTGTCCGACCCGGTGTTGGTGGCCCCCTCGTGCACCAGGGCCACGATTGCCTCGACCCCCTGCGCACGGAGCGCCGGTACGAAGCGGTTGATGGACTCGGCCTCGTCCAGGAACTCGACGTCGGCGATGCCGTCCGCGGCGACCGTGCCCTGCGTGGTGCGGGTGACCACCCCGATGAAGCCGATCTGCTGGTCACCCACCTGTTGGACCAGGTAGGGCGGAAGCATGGGCGTGGTCGTGCCGGGCCGCACCACATTCGCGGCCAGGTACGGGAAGTCCGTCCCGCCGAAGGGCTGGTTCGTGCTGTCGAGGAAGCAGGACTGGGAGGGCAGACCGACATCGTCGCAGGCACCCACGCCGTCGGTGTAGGTGCCGTCGGTGGCGCCGGACAACCGCCGGAGCTCATCGGTGCCCCGGTCGAACTCGTGGTTGCCCACCACGGAGACGTCCATGCCCATCGCGTTGAGCACCTCGATGGTCGACTCATCCCGGAACGCTGCCGACTCGAAGGGCGAGGCGCCGACCAGGTCGCCGATGCCCAGCAACAGGGAGTTCTGCGCGGCGCCGCCCTCGGCGGCGAATGCTCCGCGCAGCGCGGTGACGGTGCTCGCGACGTTCGCGGCACCGCCGACCGTGGCCGCCCCGAGCACGGAGTCCCCCCCGGTGGTCGGGGCGATGCGCCCGTGCAGGTCGGTGATGGACAGCAGCTGCACCGGTACGTCGGGAGCGGGTGCCGGGGCGGCGGACGCCGCGGTGGGCACCACGACCAGGCCGGCCGAGGCCACCAGGGTCGCGGCGAGGGTGAGGCGCGTTCGGCGCAAGGGTCCTCCAGGAACTGGCCCCGGCCCAACCGTGCGTGACGGCTCGGTCACAGAGCATGACTAAGTAGCGCGGCGAACCATCTCGCCCCGCGAAACGTAGCCCGCTCCCCTGACGAAACCAAGGGTCCGCTGTGAACCGACCCGCAGCGTTCACGCGCCCGCAACCCGGGTGGACATGTCGACATGTCGACGGCCGTCCCGACGGGGACCCGGGACGGGTTGCCCCCCCGGGTCAGACGGTCGCGCGGCGCGCGGCGAGCGCGACGGCGGCCTGGCCGAGCACCCGGTCGCCGCATTCGGCGTCCGGCTCGTACAGCACGGCCGACTGGCCCGGCGCCACGCCCCGCTGCGTCTCGTGCAGCGAGACCACGAGGCCCTCGCCGTCGGGCACCACCGTGCAGGGCACGGCGGCAGCGTGCGCCCGCAGCTGCACCTGCGCCTCGAGCGGCCAGGCCGGCACCGGTCCGGCCCAGGTCGGGGCACCGGTGCGCACCTCGTCGACCCCGGTGAGGTCGGCCGTGCCCACCGTGACCGTGCGGGTGACCGGCTCGATGCCCAGCACGTAGCGCGGTCGCTGGTCCCCCGCGCTGATGCCCAGCCCCTTGCGCTGGCCGACCGTGAAGCCGTGCGTGCCCCCGTGCTCCCCCACCACCGCGCCGGTCGCGGCGTCGACCACCGGGCCGGGCGCGGAGCCCAGCCGCCGGTCGAGGAAGCCGCGGGTGTCCCCGTCGGGGATGAAGCAGATGTCGTGGCTGTCGGGCTTGGTGGCCACCGCGTAGCCGCGCTCGGCGGCGAGGCCGCGCACCCGCTCCTTGGTCATCGAGCCCAGCGGGAACACCGCCCCGGCCAGCTGGTGCTCGGTGAGCACGCCCAGCACGTAGCTCTGGTCCTTGGCCGCGTCGACCGAGCGGCGCAGCTCGCCGTCCACCAGGCGGGCGTGGTGGCCGGTGACGACCGCGTCGAACCCCAGCGCCTGTGCCCGGTCCAGCACCGCGGCGAACTTGATCTTCTCGTTGCACCGCAGGCAAGGGTTCGGCGTCCGGCCGGCGGCGTACTCGGCGACGAAGTCGTCGACGACGTCGGAGGCGAACCGGTCGGCCATGTCCCACACGTAGAAGGGGATGCCGAGCTCGGCGGCGACCCGACGGGCGTCGTCGGCGTCCTCGACGCTGCAGCACCCGCGGGACCCGCTGCGCAGCTGCTGGCGGTGCTGGGAGAGCGCCAGGTGCACCCCGGTGACGTCGTGGCCGGCCTCCACGGCCAGCGCCGCCGCCACGGCCGAGTCCACACCGCCGCTCATCGCGGCGATCACCTTCACGCCGACCGCCGCCCCAGCCCGGCGCGGCGGGCCCGCTCGACGACCGGGCCGACCACCGAGAGGACGGCGTCGACGTCGGCACCGGTCGAGGTGTGGCCCAGGCTGAAGCGCAGCGAGCTGCGTGCCCGCTCAGGGTCGGCACCGGCGGCCAGCAGCACGTGGCTGGGCCGGGCGACACCGGCGCTGCAGGCCGAGCCGGTGGAGCACTCGATGCCGTTGGCGTCCAGGAGCATGAGCAGTGCGTCGCCCTCGGCCCCGGGGAAGGACAGGTGCGCGTTGCCGGGCAGCCGCCCGGGTCCGCCGGCCACGACGGAGTCCAGCGCCGGGCCGTTGAGCTGCACGTCGGGGACCCGCTCGACCACCCCGGCGACGAGGCGGTCGCGCAGGGCGGCGACCCGTGCGGTCCGGGCCGCACGGCCGGCGACGCTGGTGGTGGTGGCCACGGCCAGCGCGGTGATGGCGGCGACGTCGAGGGTGCCCGAGCGGACGTCGCGCTCCTGGCCCCCGCCGTGCAGCAACGGGGTGCACTCGGCGTCGCGGCGCAGCACGAGCACCCCGGCGCCCATGGGTCCACCCAGCTTGTGGCCGGTCATGGTCAGCGCATCGACCCCGCTGGCGGCGACGTCCACGGGCACCTGCCCGACCGCCTGCACCGCGTCGGTGTGCAACGGGACGCCGACGGCGTGCGCGGCGGCGGCCAGGGCGGTGAGGTCGCTGACCGCGCCGATCTCGTTGTTGGCCCACATCACGCTGGCCAGGGCCACGTCGGTGCCGTCGCCCAGCGCCTCGGTGAGGGCCTCGGCGGTGACCTCGCCGGTGGGCGTCACGTCGAGCCAGGTCACCTCGGCGCCGTCGTGCTCGACCAGCCACTCGACGCTGTCGAGGACGGCGTGGTGCTCGGCCGGGCTGGTCAGGATGCGGGTGCGTCGGGGGTCGGCCGCGCGGCGGGCCCAGAACATGCCCTTGACCGCGAGGTTGTCGCTCTCGGTCCCCCCGCCGGTGAACAGCACCTCCGACGGGCGGGCCCCGAGCGCCTCGGCCAGCTGCTCGCGGGCCTGCTCGGCCGTGCGGCGGGCGAGCCGGCCGCTGGCGTGCAGCGACGACGCGTTGCCGACCCGCGCGAGCTGCTCGGCCATCGCGGCGATGGCCTCGGGCAGCATCGGCGTTGTGGCCGCGTGGTCGAGGTAGGTCATGACGTCGCCAGGGTAGTCGCGCCCGGATGCGGCCCGGCCCCGTCGTCCGCCCGACCGCCCACCTCGCCGTCGGCCTCGCCACCCACCCCGCCGTCCACCCCGCCGTCGACCGGGTGGCAGCGGCCGGCGACCAGCACGCCGACCGCGGCGACCAAGGACAGCCCGGCGACGGCGGCGAGCACCGATCCGGTGAGCGGGAGCGAACCGGCCGACGCAGCGGCCAGCAGCACGCCGACCGCCCCGATGCAGACCGCGCTCCCGGTCACGTCGGCGATCTGCAGCGAGGCCGAGTCCGCCCCGCGGCGGTGCGCGGGCGACTGGTCCAGCAGCAGCACGCCGACGCTGCTCATGCCCAACCCCATGCCGACCCCCGCGACGGCCCACGTGCCGTAGGTGGCCCACCCGTGCAGCCCCGGGACGGCGACGAGCGCGGTGCCGGCGACCCCGACCACCACGAGCACGAACCCCGCCTGCAGCAGGCGCACGCGCGACAGGTCGGGACGGCGACCCTGCAGCGCCGAGGCGGTCGACCACCCCAGCGCGGCCGCGGTCAGCGGCACCCCCGCCGCGGTGGCCGGGTAGCCGTGGAGGGTGGTGAGCGAGAACGGGATGAGCGACTCCACCCCGAAGAACGCCCCCGCCAGCAGGCCCCGCGAGGCGACCACGGAGGGCAGCCCGCGCGCGGCCCGGCCGGTGCCCCGCGGCAGCAACCCCCGCAGGCCCACCACCAATGCGGCGAGCCCGACGACGGCCAGGGGGACCGCGAGGAGGTCCAGCCGCTGGCCGGCGTACTGCAGTGTGCCCACCCCCACCCCGCTCAGCACCGCCCACCACGGTCGGCTGCGGTCCGGGGTCGAGGCCCCCGTCGGGATCCCGAGGGCCCGCAGCGCCGGCAGCACGAGGCCCAGACCGACGGCCACCAGCGGGAGGATGCCCAGGAAGACCAGCCGCCAGGTGGCCGTCGCGGTGACCAGCCCGGCCACCAGCGGACCGACGAGGGCCGGCACCACCCACGCGGCCGAGAGTGCACCGAACAGCGCCGGCCGCATGCGCGGGTCGTAGGCCGCCCCCGCGACGACGTACAGCGACACCGCGATGAGCCCGCCGCCCAGGCCCTGGACGGCACGGCCGGCCACGAACAGCGCCATGTCCGCGGCCAGCCCGGCCGCGAGCAGTCCCAGCGCGAAGACGGCCACGCCCCCCAGGAGCGCCGTCCGCGGTCCGCGCCGGTCACCGACCTCACCGCCGACCACCATCCCGACCACCTGGGCGACCAGGAAGGCGGTGAACGGCCAGCCGTACCAGGCCAGGCCGTCGAGCTCGGCGACCGCGGTCGGCATGGCGGTGGCCACCGCCATCGCCTCGAAGGCGACGAAGGTGACCAGCACCAGCAGCCCGGTCGTGGTCGACCGGTGCCGCCGGTCGAAGACGCCCGGTCCGCTCACCCCGGGGGCAACCCCGCGTCGGGCGGGGAGCTTCCCGGCAGCAGTGCCCGGACGGCGTCCAGCGTGTCGGCGTCCGCGGGGCCCTTGTCGGGGCGGTAGCGCAGCACCCGCGCGAAGCGCAGCGCTACGCCGCCGGGATACCGGGGACTGCGCTGCACCCCGTCCAGCTCGATCTCCACGACCAGCTCCGGGCGCATCGTCACCGTGCCGCCGTCGGTCTCGGTGACCAGCTCGGGGAACGTGCGCGTCTGCCAGGCCAGCAGCTCGTCGGTCATGCCCTTGAAGGTCTTGCCCACCATGACCGGGGCCCCGCCGCCGGGGTCGCGGGCACCCAGGTGGATGTTGGACAGCGACCCGGTGCGCCGGCCGTAGCCCCACTCGGCACCGATGACCACGAGGTCGAGGGTGTGCACCGGTTTGACCTTCCGCCAGGCACTCCCCCGCCGGCCCGCGGCGTAGGGGCTGGTCAGCGTCTTGACGACGACGCCCTCGTGACCGGCACCCAACGCCTCGGCCTGGAAGGCCGCCGCCTGCTCGGGCGTGGGGCGGGTGACCCCGGGCATGCGGTGCGTCGGGGCGACCCGGGCCAGCGCCTCGTGCCGGGCCGCCAGCGGCTGGTCGACCAGGTCGGTGCCGTCGACGTGCAGGCAGTCGAAGAAGAACGGCCGCAGCAGCAGCTCGCCGGCGTCGGCGCCGAAGCGGGCGGCCGTCTCCTGGAACGGGCGCGGCCGGCCGTCGTCGGTGAGCGCGAGGGTCTCGCCGTCGAGCACCAGCTGCCGGGCGGGGAGGCCGCGCACGACGGCGACGAGCTCGGGCACCCGCGTGGTGATCTCCTTGAGGCTGCGGGTCCAGACGCGCACGTCCTCGCCGTCCTTGTGCACCTGGATGCGGGCGCCGTCCATCTTCTGCTCGACCACCACGTCGCCGTCGCCCAGCGCGTCGGGCAGGTCATCGGCCGGCGAGGCGAGCATCGGCCGCAGCGGGCGGCCGACCTGCAGCCGGACGGCCTCCAGCGCAGGCACTCCCCCGGTCAGCGCGAGCGCGGCGACCGCGGGCAGCTCACCGGAGAGGAAGAACGCCCGCCGGACGACGGCCGCGGGTGCGTCGGCGGCGGCGGCCACGGCGTCGAGCACGACGCCCTCGAGCGCACCGTGCCGCAGTTCCCCGCCGAGCAGGCGGAGCAGGAAGGACTGCTCGTCGGCGGTGGCGGCGCCGAACAGGTCGCCGAGCAGTCGCGCCCGGCGGGCGGTCGAGCCGGCGCCGGTGACGGCGGCGAGCTCGTCGAGGGCGGCCTCGACGGCGGCCACCGACAGGCTGGGCTCTGCGGCGGGGGCGGCGTCGACCCCGGACAGGGTGCGCCAGCCGGCGCCGAGCTTGCCCTGGCGCGGGGCGCCGGACAGCCATGCGGTGATCGGCGCGACCTCGTCGGGGGCTGCGGCCCGCAGCAGCTGCGCCACCGCGGCGCTCTTCGCCGTCCGGGCGCGGGTGGCGCCGACCGCGGCGGAGGTGGTCACGACGTCGGCGAGCAGCACCGGTCCATCGTCGTCGAGGACGTCCACCTGCGCGAAAGTCCGTCCCCCTGCACCACATCTGGTGCAGGGGGACGGACTTCGGTCAGGGCCCCTGATCAACGCTGGGCAGGCGGACGTTACTTGCGGGCGGTGATCTGCTCCGTCGCGGCGGGGACGACGGTGTTCAGGTCGCCCACGACGCCGAAGTCGGCCAGCTCGAAGATCGGCGCCTCGGGGTCCTTGTTGACCGCGACGATGTTCTTCGAGGTCTGCATGCCGGCCCGGTGCTGGATGGCCCCGGAGATGCCCACCGCGATGTAGAGCTGCGGCGACACCGTCTTGCCGGTCTGCCCGACCTGGAACGAGTGCGGGTAGAAGCCCGAGTCGACCGCGGCGCGGGAGGCACCGACGGCCGCGCCCAGGGAGTCGGCCAGGCCCTCGATGACGGAGAAGTTCTCCGCCGAGGCCACGCCACGACCACCGGAGACCACGATGGCGGCCTCCGTGAGCTCGGGGCGGTCGGACTTCTGCTCGACCACCCGGTCGACCACGCGGGTCTGCTTGGCGGCGTCGGAGATCGAGACGGCGATCGTCTCCTCCTCGGCCGCACCGGCGGCGGCCTCGGGGGCGACCGAGTTGCCGCGCAGGGTGTAGATGGGGGTACCGGCGGTGACCTTGGAGTGCACGATGGTCGCGCCGGCGAAGGCCACCTGGGTGGCGGTGCCGTCGGCGGCGATCTCGGTGACGTCGGTGAGGAACCCCGAGCCGGTCTTGATCGCCAGCCGGCCGGCGACCTCCTTGCCCTCGGGCGTGGAGGGGATGACGACGGCGGCCGGCGAGCGGTCGGTGACCAGCTGGGCCAGCACCTCGGCCTTGGGGGCCACCAGGTAGGCGTCGATGTCGTCGGACTCGCCGACCAGCACCTTGGCGGCGCCGTACTCGGCGAGGGCGTCCTTCACCGACGCGGCGGTGCCGGGCGCGCCGAGGACAACGGCCGAGGGCTCGCCGAGCGCGCGGGCGGCGGTCAACGCCTCCAGGGTGGTCTTGCGGACGCCGGAGCCGTCGGGGGCGACCTCGACGAGGACCAGGACTTCAGCCATGACTGTTCTCTTCTCCTTCGAGGGCTCTGCGCGTCAGACGATCTTCTGGCTGGCCAGGTAGCCCACGAGCTTCTCGGCGCCGTCGCCCTCGTCGGTCACCTTGACGCCCTCGCCCTTGGGCGGACGGCCGGCGAAGTCCAGCACCTGGCTGGTCGCGGTGGCCAGGCCGACCGAGCCCGCGTCGACGCCCAGGTCGGCCAGCGACTTGGTCTCCACCGGCTTCTTCTTGGCGGCCATGATCCCCTTGAAGGAGGGGTAGCGCGGCTCGTTGATGGTGTCCCAGGTGCTCACGATGGCCGGGGTCTGCGCCTCCAGGGCCCAGAACCCGCCGTCGGTCTGCCGCTCGACCTTGAGCGTGGAGCCCTCGACGGTGAGCTTGCGGGCGCCGGACAGGTGCGGCACACCCAGTCGCTCGGACAGCAGGGCCGGCATGACCGACACCTGGCCGTCGGTGGACTCGGCCCCGCAGATGACCAGGTCGTACTCCAGCTGCGACAGCGCCGCGGCGATGACCGCCGAGGTCTGCACCGCGCACGAGCCGTGGATGGCGTCGTCGGTGACGTGCACCGCCTTGTCCGCACCCATCGACAGGGCCTTGCGGATGGCGTCGGTGGCCCCGGCCGGGCCGACGGTCAGCACGGTGACCTCACCGCCCTGGGACTCCTTGACCGTCAGCGCCTCCTCGATGGCGTACTCGTCCATCTCGTTGATGACGTTGTCCGCGCTCGCGCGGGCGACGGTGTTGTCCGCGCTGTCCAGCGCACGCTCGCTGCCGGAGTCGGGGACCTGCTTCACAAGAACGACGATGTTCATCGCACCTCCGCGGGTGGTCTCGGGTTGCGGGCACGGAGCCCGCGCACGCATCGATGATTCACGTTACTAGCCGGTAACGTGCGGTCGTCAGGCCGCCTGCGGGTGAGACCAGTCACCACTGACCGCGAACCGTTCGAGGGTCCGCCGGTAGGGCGCCGGGTCCATGCCCTGCTCGGCCAGCCAGGCGTCGGAGTAGTAGGTGTGCGCGTAGCGCTCGCCGCCGTCGCACAGCAGGGTGACCACGCTCCCCCGCCGTCCGGCGGCCACCAGCTCGGCGACGAGCTGGAAGGCACCCCACAGGTTCGTGCCGGTCGAACCACCGGCCCGGCGGCCGGTCACCGTCTCCAGGTGCCGCACCGCCGCGACCGACGCCGCGTCGGGCACGCAGAACATGCGGTCGACGATGGTCGGCACGAACGAGGGCTCCACCCGTGGCCGGCCGATGCCCTCGATGCGCGAGGACGTGCCGGTGGCACCCGGGTCACCGTCCCGCCAGCCGGGGAAGAACGCCGAACCCTCCGGGTCCACCACGGCCAGCCGGGTGGGCAACCGCCGGTAGCGCAGGTACCGCCCGATGGTCGCGCTCGTGCCCCCGGTGCCGGCCCCGACCACGACCCACTCGGGCACCGGGTTCTCCTCGGCCGCCAGCTGCTCGAACACCGACTCGGCGATGTTGTTGTTGCCGCGCCAGTCGGTGGCCCGCTCGGCGTGGGTGAACTGGTCGAGGTAGTGCCCGCCGGTCTCGGCGGCGATGCGCCGGGCCTCGTCGTACACGGTCCCGGCGTCGGCGACCAGGTGGCAGCGACCGCCGTGGAACTCGATGAGGGCGATCTTCTCGGGGCTGGTGGAGGCCGGCATGACGGCGACGAAGGGCAGGCCGAGCATGCGGGCGAAGTAGGCCTCGCTCACCGCCGTCGACCCGCTGGAGGCCTCCACCACGGTCGAGCCCGACCCGATCCAGCCCGAGCACAGGGCGTGCAGGAACAGCGAGCGGGCCAGCCGGTGCTTGAGGCTGCCCGTGGGGTGGGTCGACTCGTCCTTGAGGTAGAGCTGCACGCCCCACTCCGGGGGCAGCGGGTAGACCAGCAGGTGGGTGTCGGCGCTGCGCCGGGCGTCGGCCTCGACCAGCGCGACGGCGCGCTCGACCCAGGCCCGCCCGACCTCGTCGCACCGGTCCAGGTGGGCGGGCCGCTCGCTCATCGGCGGGCGCTCATCGGCCGGTGAAGGTGGCCTTGCCCGGCCCCTCGGACAGGAAGGAGGCCATGCCGGTCTTCTGGTCCTCGGTGTCGAACAGACCGGCGAACAGCTCGCTCTCCAGGGCCAGGCCGTGGTCCAGCGTGCCGTCCAGACCCTCGTCGATCGCCCGCTTGGCCGCGGCCAGCGCCAGCGGCGGACCGGCGGCGAACTTGGCGGCCATGGCCCTGCTCGCGGCGTACACCTGGTCGTCGGGGACGACGGCGTCCACCAGGCCCAGCTCCAGCGCCTCCTGGGCACCGACGTGCCGGCCGGTGAACACCAGGTCCTTGGCCTTGGCCGGGCCGACCAGGCGGGCCAACCGCTGGGTGCCGCCGGCGCCCGGGATGACCCCGAGCAGGATCTCGGGCTGGCCCATCTTGGCCGACTCCCCCATCACCCGGAAGTCCGCGCACAGCGCCAGCTCGTAGCCCCCGCCCAGCGCGTAGCCGGTGATCGCGGCGATGACCGGCTTGGGCACCCGGGCGACCTCGCGGAAGGAACTGGTCAGCTCCCGCCCCCACGCCACCATCGAGGAGCCGTCGAGCTGGGACATGGCCTTGATGTCCGCGCCCGCGGCGAAGACCCGCTCGCCGCCGTAGATGACCACCGCCCGGACGTCGGCACGGCTGCCGGCCTCCTGCGCGGCCGCGCGCACCTCCCGGTGCAGCTGCTCGTCGATGGCGTTCATCTTCGGGCGGTCCAGGCGGATGGTGCCCACGCCGTCCTCGACCTGCAGCGTCACGAACTCCGGCTCGGCCATGCGTCGTCCTCCAGCGTCGTCGATGGGTCTCGTCGCTGACCCTAGGCATGGGAGCCCATGCACCCGGTCCCGGGCCCCGTCACCGGGTGCATGGGCTCCCATGCCGCGGGTGGGGCCCCGTCACGTCGCGCGGCGGGCGGTGAAGCGGCCGCGCACCCGGCCCAGGGCCAGCGGCAGGCCGAACGTCTCGCCGAGGAGGTCGGCGGTGAGGACGTCGTCGACCGGCCCGGCGGCCACCACACCGCCCCCGCGCAGGAGCATCGCGTGGGTGTAGCCGGGCGGGATCTCCTCGACGTGGTGGGTGACCAGCACCTGCGCCGGGGCGTACCGGTCGCGGGCCAGGTCGGTCAACCGCCTCACGAGGTCCTCGCGGCCACCGAGGTCCAGGCCGGCACCGGGCTCGTCGAGCAGCAGCAGCTCGGGGTCGGTCATGAGCGCGCGGGCGATCTGCGTGCGCTTGCGCTCGCCCTCGCTGAGGGTGCCGAAGGGCCGGTTGGCGTAGGGCGCCACCCCCCACTGCTCCATGAGCATGCCGGCCCGGGTCAGGTCGTGGACGTCGTACCGCTCGCGCCACCGCCCGACGACCGCGTAGCCGGCGGAGACCACCACGTCGCCCACCCGCTCGGCCGGGGCGATGCGCTGGGCCAGCGAGGCGCTGGTGAGCCCGATGCGGGGGCGCAGCTCGAACACGTCGACCGCCCCCAGGGTCTCCCCCAGCAGCGTCACGGTGCCGCGGGTGGGGTGCATCTGGGCCGAGGCCAGCTGCATGAGGGTGGTCTTGCCCGCCCCGTTGGGGCCCAGCAGCACCCAGCGCTCGTCCTCCCGCACCGTCCAGTCCACCCCGCGCAGCAGGTGCGTGGCCCCCCGCACGACGTCGACACCGGACATCTGCACCACTGCGGTCGGCTGCGCGGTCGTCACGCCCCCATCCAACCAACCGCGCCGCGCAGGTCCGCCGTCCCCACCCGGGTGTCGGGCACGATGGCCGGGTGGATCGTGCAGCTGGTCGTCCGTCCGAGGTGTGGCCCGGCAGTCCCGCCCCGCTGGGGGCGCACTGGGACGGCACCGGGACCAACGTCGCGCTCTGGTCGGCCGGCGCGACCGCGGTCGACCTGTGCCTGTTCGACCCCGACGGCACCGAGCACCGGCAGCGGCTGCAGGAGACGACCCACCAGGTGTGGCACGGCCGGCTGCCCGGGGTGGGCCCGGGCCAGCGCTACGGCTACCGGGTGCACGGCGGCTACGACCCGGCCTCGGGCGCGCGGTACAACCCGGCCAAGCTGCTGCTGGACCCCTACGCCCGGGCCGTCGACGGCGACCTGACCCTGGACCCCGCGCTCTTCGGCTACGCCACCGGCCACCCCGACTCGGCCACGGCCGACCCGGCGGACTCCGCACCGTTCGTGCCGCGCGGGGTGGTCATCCACGACTCCTTCCCGTGGGCCGGCGACGCGCCGCCGCGCACCGCCTGGTCGGACACGGTGATCTACGAGGTGCACGTCAAGGGCGCGACGATGCGCCACCCCGACGTGCCCCCCGCCCTGCGCGGCACCTACGCCGGGCTCGCGCACCCGGCCTTCGTCGAGCACCTGGTCTCCCTCGGGGTGACGGCGGTCGAGCTGCTGCCGGTGCACCACTTCGTCTCCGAGCCGCACCTGCTGCGCCGCGGGCTGACCAACTACTGGGGCTACAACACCCTCGGCTACTTCGCCCCGCACGCGGCCTACTCCTCCGCCGGCGCCGGCGGCGCGCAGGTCACCGAGTTCAAGGCGATGGTCAAGGCCATGCACGCCGCGGGCATCGAGGTCATCCTCGACGTCGTCTACAACCACACCGCCGAGGGCGACCACACCGGCCCGACGCTGTCGTTCAAGGGCATCGACAACGGCGGCTACTACCGCCTGGGCGCCGGTCAGCCCGACCGCTACACCGACTACACCGGGTGCGGGAACACCCTCGACGTCCGCCGTCCGCAGGTGCTGGCGCTGCTGATGGACTCGCTGCGCTACTGGGTCACCGAGATGCACGTCGACGGCTTCCGGTTCGACCTCGCCTCGGCGCTGGCCCGCTCCTTCCACGACGTCGACCGGTTGTCGGCGTTCTTCGACGTCGTCCACCAGGACCCGGTCGTGTCGCAGGTGAAGCTGATCGCCGAGCCGTGGGACATCGGGGAGGGCGGCTACCAGGTGGGCAACTTCCCGCCGCTGTGGACCGAGTGGAACGGCAAGTACCGCGACACCGTGCGCGACGTGTGGTCCGGCCAGCACGTCGGCGTCCGGGACCTCGCCTACCGGCTCACCGGGTCCAGCGACCTCTACCGGTCCGACGGACGACGTCCGTTCGCGTCGGTGAACTTCGTGACCGCGCACGACGGCTTCACCCTGCGCGACCTCTACACCTACGAGACCAAGCGCAACGAGGCCAACGGCGAGGACAACCGCGACGGCGAGGGCCACAACCGCGGGTGGAACTGCGGTGTCGAGGGCCCCTCGGACGACCCCGCGGTGATGGAGCTGCGGGCCAAGCAGGTGCGCAACGTGCTGGCCACGCTGCTGCTGTCCACCGGCGTGCCCATGCTGACCGCCGGCGACGAGCTCGGCCGCACGCAGGAGGGCAACAACAACGCCTACTGCCAGGACTCCGAGCTGTCGTGGCTGGACTGGGGCGCGATCGACGCCGACCTGTGGACCTTCACCTCGCGCCTGGTGGCCCTGCGCCGGTCCTCCCCGGCCCTGCGCCAGGAGGCGTTCTTCGACGGCCACGAGGTGCCCGGCTCCGGGGGCACCCGCGACCTGGCCTGGTTCGCCCCCAGCGGCGGCCAGCTCACGACCGAGGACTGGTACGACACCGGGCTGCAGACCATCGGGATGTACCTCGACGGCCGCGGCATCCGGCACCGCGACGAGCGCGGCCGCCCCGTGGTCGACGACTCGTGGCTGGTCTGGGTGCACGCCGGGCCCGAGGACGTCGAGGTGCACCTGCCCGGGGCCCCGTGGGCCGACGGCTACGAGTTCGCGGTGTCCACCGAGTGGCCCACCGGCGCCCCGGCCCGCCCCGCCGTGGTCGCCCCCGGGCCGATCACGATGCCCGCCCGCACCGTCTGGGCCCTGCGCGTCCTGCGCAGGCCGTGACACGGCGATCCTCCGGATCGCACCGCGGCCAAGAGCCGTCCCCGACCTCGGTGGAGCCGCTGAGCTCCTCGGTCGGGGACCCTCCGGGCCCCCTCCTCGGAGTCACCCGGGGCACGGGCCGACGTCGCCCCGCGCGTTCGTCCCCGGCCTGCGCGGTCGGGTCCCGTCGCTCGATCGGGGACCCTCCTCGCGACCCTTCCTATTCCGGCTGCTCGAAGGTGATGACCGTCCAGCCCAGCAGCAACCGGTCGCCGTCGGCGAGGGCGTGGGCGACACCCGGCTCGAGCTGGGTCCACTCGGTGGCGTCGGGGCCGGCCACGTGGGTGCCGTTGAGGGAGCCCAGGTCGACCAGGGACACCTCGCGGCCGGCGCGCTGGATCGCGGCGTGGGCCGAGGACAGCACGTTCTGGGTGTCGGCGATCGGCACCGGCCGGGCGGTGCCGGAGGTCACCAGCTCGTGGCCGTCGGGACGGCGGCCCAGCACGAGGTCGTTGTCGACGTCGACGACCATGCCGTCGTCGAACCGCAGCACGGGCGCGGCCGGCGGGTCGGGCTGCCAGAAGGCGGTGGCCGCGCCGGGCTGAGCAGCGGGCTGCGGCTCGGAGACCGGCGCGGCCGACGGGGAGCTGAAGCCGGAGTCCGAGCCTGCGGTGAACCGCTCGGCGGCCGGCGCGCCCTGCGGGGCCGGGACGGCGACCGAGACGGGCGTGGCCGCGGCCAGCTGGAGGGTGGCACCCCCACCGGGCACGGTGCCCTCGACGAGGTCGTAGGCCACCCCCGGCGGCACGGGCGAGGGGGCCGAACCGGGCCCGACGTAGAGGCTGGCGCCCAGGTCGAAGCCGCTGGCCAGCGTGCACCCGCCGTCGGTGGCCCGGCCCGACACCGGCACGCCGTCGACCGCGGGCTGCCCCTTGCCCGACCACAGCGCCACGCCGGCCCCGGAGCCGTCGGCGGAGTCGGTGAGCACGAGGGCGAAGGAGGCGCCGCCGGCGGCGAGGGAGGAGACCTGGCCGGCGACCGCGGTCAGCACCCGGTCGGCGCCGGGGCCGGCGACCCCGAGGCAGGCGTGCAGCGTCGCGACGAGGGCGGGCGAGCCGGGGGCATCCACCCACAGCAGACCACCCGCACGGCGGGCGACGACGTTCTCTCCGGGCAGGACCTCACAACGGTCGGGCATGCCGGCCACCCTAGTGATCGCCGGCGACCCGGGCCCGCCACCGAGGTCAGCCACGCCGGGGCGTGACGACGAACATGCTCCCTCCGTCACCACCAGTCACGACGACCCCACCGGGTGGTCACCAGACCCCCGGGACGACCACCGCGGCGGTCGGCGCCGGGGGCGCGACTGGACGATCGGGGCGCCGACCGTCCAGCCGCCCCGCTCAGGCGGTCGTGACGACGCCGAGCTCGGCCGGGGTGGCCAGCCCCGGGGAGGAGGGCAGCACCCGCACCGTGTAGCCGAACGCGCCGGTGCGCTCCAACGGGATGGTGGCGGCGAACCAGTGCCGGCTGCCCTCGGTCGCCTCGTGCGCCATCGGCACCGCGGTGACCTCGTGCAGCCCGTCGGTGTCGTCGACCCGCCCGTAGGCGGCCTGGACCTCGACGTCGCCGGGCACGAGCCCGGGCAGCTCCACCTCGGCCCGCAGGTCGAGGGTGGACCCGATCTCGGGGGTGTCGCCCACCCCGGTCGCCTCGACGTGGGCCACCCGGACGCTGCCCCAGTTGGCCAGCAGGTGCGACCGCCAGGCCGCCTGCTCGCGGGCCACCCGGTAGCCGCCCTCGGCCAGGGCGCGGGCCGACCCCGCCGCCGGCACGTACAGCTGCTGCACGTAGTCGGCCACCATGCGGCTGGCCAGCACCTTGGGCCCGAGGGCGGCGAGGGTGTGCTTGACCATCTCGACCCAACGGGTGGGCACTCCGTCGCGGTCGGTCTCGTAGAACCGCGGCAGCACCTGGCGGTCCAGCAGCTCGTAGATGGCCGCCGCCTCGACGTCGTCGCGCCGGTCGGGGTCCTCGACGCCGTCGGCGGTGGGGATCGCCCAGCCGTTCTGGCCGTCGAACCACTCGTCCCACCACCCGTCCTTGATGGACAGGTTCAGCCCGCCGTTCAGCGCGGACTTCATGCCCGACGTGCCGCAGGCCTCCAGCGGCCGCAGCGGGTTGTTCAGCCACACGTCGCAGCCCCAGTAGAGGTAGCGGGCCATGCCGATGTCGTAGCCGGGCAGGAACGCGATGCGGTGCCGGATCTCGGGGTCGTCGGCGAACTTCACCATCTGCTGGATCAGCTGCTTGCCGCCGTCGTCGGCCGGGTGGCTCTTGCCGGCGATGACCAGCTGGATCGGCCGCTCGGGGTCCAGCAGCAGGGCCTTGAGCCGGGCCGGGTCCTTGAGCATGAGGGTCAACCGCTTGTAGGAGGGCACGCGGCGGGCGAACCCGACGGTGAGCACGTCGGGGTCGAACACCGAGTCGGTCCAGCCGACCTCGACCTCCGACGCCCCGCGCGACAGCGCCGTCTCGCGCACCCGGCGACGGACCTCGTCGACCAGCCGCGCGCGCAGCACCCGCCGGGTGGCCCACAGCTCACCGGCCCCGATGCGGTCGACCTGGTCGAACCGCACGGGGCCCGCGACGTCGACCGGGTCGCCCTGGCTGGAGGTCTGGGTACCCAGCTCGACCAGTTCGCGCGCGGTCCAGGTGGCCGCGTGCACCCCGTTGGTGATCGAGGAGATCGGGACGTCGTCGGAGTCGAAGCCCGGCCACAGGTGACCGAACATGTCGCGGCTGACGTGCCCGTGCAGCTCGCTGACGCCGTTGGCCCGCTGGCCCAGCCGCAGGCCGAGGTGGGCCATGTTGAACTTCGTCGGGTCCTCCTCCGCGCCCAGCGGCAGCAGGTCGTGCACGCCCACCCCGAACCCCGCGAAGTAGCGCTCCACGAGTGCCCGGGGGAACCGGTCGATGCCGGCGGGCACCGGGGTGTGGGTGGTGAAGACCGTGCCGCCGCGCACCGCCTGCAGGGCCTCGGCGAAGGACAGGCCGTGGGACTCGGTGAGCTCGCGGATGCGCTCGATGCCCTGGAACCCGGCGTGCCCCTCGTTGGCGTGGAACACCTCGGGCTGCGGGGTGCCGGTCAGCGCGCAGTGGGCCCGCACGGCGCGCACCCCGCCGATGCCCAGCAGCATCTCCTGCCGCAGGCGGTGGTCCTCGCCGCCGCCGTAGAGCCGGTCGGTGACGCCGCGCTCTGCCGGGGTGTTCTCCTCGATGTCGCTGTCGAGCAGCAGCAGGGCGACCCGGCCGACCTGCGCGCGCCACACGTGGGCGTGCAGGGTGCGCCCCTCCGGCAGCGGCACGGTGATGACCACGGCGTTGCCCTCGGCGTCGCGCATGAGCTTCACCGGCAGGCCGTGCGGGTCCAGCGCCGGGTAGTGCTCCAGCTGCCAGCCGTCGGCCGACAGCCCCTGGGAGAAGTAGCCGGCGCGGTACAGCAGACCGACCCCGATCAGCGGCACCCCCAGGTCGGAGGCGGCCTTGAGGTGGTCCCCGGCCAGGATGCCCAAGCCGCCGGAGTACTGCGGCAGCACCTCGGTGATGCCGAACTCGGCCGAGAAGTAGGCGATCGACGCCGGGGCGTCGGGCCCCAGCGACTGGTACCAGTGCGGGGCGTCGAGGTAGTCCTGCAGGTCGTCGGTGACGTCGGACAGCCGGCGGAGGAACTTGCGGTCCCCGGCGAGGGCGGCCAGCCGCTCGGCCGAGACCTCGCCGAGCACGCGCACCGGGTCGTTGCCGCAGCTGACCCACAGGTCGGGGTCGACGGACTCGAACAGGTCGCGGGTCTCGGGGTGCCACGACCAGCGGAGGTTCATGACCAGCGGGGCCAGCGGGAGCAGCGCCTCGGGGAGCGCTGCGCGGACGGTGAGTCGTCGGAGAGCTCGCACGGGAGGAGCCTAGCCAGCGACGGGGCCGTCCCGGGGCGGGTCGGGAGGCCCCCGGGCGCCTGGTCCCGCAGGTCCGGGGGGCGTCCCGCAGCCGAGGTGCTCTTCCCCGGCCGCGCCGATAGCGTGGCCGGCGTGACTGGCCGAGCTGACCTCCGTCTGGGCATCACCGACGTCGCACCCGTCGTGGCGTGCGGGGCGTTCTCCGCCCGCGCCGTCGTCGGCGAGCACGTCCCGATCACCGCCACGGTGTTCCGCGAGGGGCACGACGCCGTGGCCGCCAACGTGGTGTGGAGCCCACCGGCCACGCCCGGCAGGCGTCCCCCCAAGGCCCCGCTGCAGCGCATGCAGCGCTACTCCGACCAGCCCGACCGGTGGACCACCACGGTCGTCCCCGACCGCGAGGGCCTGTGGACCTACCAGGTCGAGGCCTGGGACGACCCCATCGGCACCTGGCACCACGCGGTCGAGGTCAAGGTCGAGGCCGGTCAGGGCGCGGCCGACCTGGCCAACGACCTCGAGGAGGGCGCCCGGCTGCTGGACGCCGTCGGCAAGACCGTGCCCAAGGAGCACCGCACCGCCGTCGCCGCGGCGGCCACCGCGCTGCGCGACGAGTCGCTGGAGCTCACCGCCCGCCTCGCCCCGGCCCTCGCGCCGGCCATGACCGAGCTGCTGCACGCCCACCCGGTCCGGCGCCTGGTCACCCGGTCGCCCCGCTACGAGGTGTGGGTCGACCGGGAGCGCGCGCTGTACGGCTCCTGGTACGAGTTCTTCCCGCGGTCGGAGGGCCCCGTCGTCGACGGCGTCCCCACCCACGGCACGTTCGCCGACGCGGCGGAGCGGCTGCCGGCCATCGCGGCGATGGAGTTCGACGTCGTCTACCTGCCGCCGATCCACCCGATCGGCACGGTCAACCGCAAGGGCAAGAACAACACGCTGACCACCGTCGAGGGCGACGTCGGCTCGCCCTGGGCGATCGGCAGCGCGGACGGCGGCCACGACGCCGTCCACCCCGAGCTGGGCACCATGGCCGACTTCGAGGCCTTCGTCGCCCGCACCCGGGAGCTGGGCATGGAGGTGGCGCTGGACTTCGCGCTGCAGGCCGCACCCGACCACCCCTGGGTGACCGAGCACCCCGAGTTCTTCACCACCAAGCCCGACGGCACCATCGCCTACGCCGAGAACCCGCCGAAGAAGTACCAGGACATCTACCCGATCAACTTCGACAACGACCCGGCCGGCATCTACGCCGAGGCCCGGCGGGTGCTGCAGGTGTGGATCGACGCCGGCGTGAAGGTCTTCCGGGTCGACAACCCGCACACCAAGGCCATCAACTTCTGGCACTGGCTGATCTGGGACGTGAAGAAGAGCCACCCCGACGTGCTCTTCCTGGCCGAGGCGTTCACCAAGCCGGCGATGATGCACCAGCTGGCCCGGGTCGGCTTCACCCAGAGCTACACCTACTTCACCTGGCGCACCGAGAAGTGGGAGATCGAGCAGTACGGCCGCGACCTGGCCGGCACGGCGCACTACATGCGGCCGAACTTCTTCGTGAACACCCCGGACATCCTGCACGCCTCGCTGCAGTACGGCGGACCGCCGATGTTCAAGATCCGCGCGGTGCTCGCCTCGATGATGAGCCCGACGTGGGGCGTCTACTCCGGGTACGAGCTGTTCGAGCACGTCGCGCTCAAGCCCGGCAGCGAGGAGTACCTGGACACGGAGAAGTTCCAGCTGCGCCCGCGGGACTGGGCGGCCGCTGCTGCCGAGGGCCGGTCGCTGGCGCCCTACCTGACCCGGTTGAACCAGGTCCGGCGCGAACACCCCGCGCTGCAGCAGCTGCGGACGCTGACCTTCCACCCGGTCGACAACGACCAGCTGCTCTGCTTCTCCAAGACCGACCCGGGGTCCGACGACGCCGTCCTCGTGGTCGTCACCCTCTCCAGCCAGCACACCCAGATCGGGACGACGGCGCTGGACATGGCGGCCCTGGGCCTGGAGTGGTCCGACCGGTTCACCGTGACCGACCAGATCACCGGCGCCCAGTACGAGTGGGGGCAGTTCAACTACGTCGAGCTCGACCCCTACCGGGAGCCCGCGCACGTCTTCACCGTCACCCGGCACGCCCCGCTGGGCTGACCCGTTCCCGCCCGAGACCCCGAGGACCTGAGCTCCCCATGACCGTCCCCGCACCGCACGCCGACCGTCCCGGTCTGCCCGCCCCCGGCGCCGACCCGGAGTGGTACAAGCGCGCCGTCTTCTACGAGGTGCTCGTCCGCGGCTTCGCCGACAGCAACGCCGACGGCATCGGCGACCTGCGCGGCATGATCGGCAAGCTGGACTACCTGCAGTGGCTGGGCGTCGACTGCCTGTGGCTGCCGCCGTTCTTCGCCTCCCCGTTGCGCGACGGCGGCTACGACGTCGCCGACTACACCGCGGTGCTGCCCGAGTTCGGCGACATCGAGGACTTCCAGGAGCTCGTGGCCAAGGCCCACGAGCGGGGCATGCGGATCATCATCGACTTCGTCATGAACCACACCTCGGACCAGCACCCCTGGTTCCAGGCCAGCCGCAACGACCCCGACGGGCCCTACGGCGACTTCTACGTGTGGAGCGACGACGACACCAAGTACTCCGACGCGCGGATCATCTTCGTCGACACCGAGGTCTCGAACTGGACCTTCGACCCGGTGCGCAAGCAGTACTTCTGGCACCGGTTCTTCAGCCACCAGCCCGACCTGAACTTCGAGAACCCCGCGGTGGTCGAGGCCATCCTCGACGCGCTGCGGTTCTGGCTGGACCTGGGCATCGACGGGTTCCGGCTGGACGCCGTCCCCTACCTGTTCGAGGAGGAGGGGACCAACTGCGAGAACCTCCCCAAGACCCACGAGCTGCTCAAGACCGTCCGCAAGGTCGTCGACGCCGAGTACCCCGACCGGGTCCTGCTGTGCGAGGCCAACCAGTGGCCGGCCGACGTCGTCGAGTACTTCGGCGAGGACGGCGACGAGTGCCAGATGGCGTTCCACTTCCCGGTCATGCCGCGGCTGTTCATGGCCGTGCGCCGCGAGCAGCGGTTCCCGATCTCGGAGATCATGGCCCAGACGCCGGACATCCCCGAGAACTGCCAGTGGGGCGTCTTCCTGCGCAACCACGACGAGCTGACCCTCGAGATGGTCACCGACGAGGAACGCGACTACATGTGGGGCGAGTACGCCAAGGACCCCCGCATGAAGGCCAACATCGGCATCCGCCGACGGCTGGCGCCGCTGCTGGACAACGACACCAACACCCTCGAGCTGTTCAACGCCCTGCTGCTGTCGCTGCCCGGCTCTCCGGTGCTCTACTACGGCGACGAGATCGGCATGGGCGACAACATCTGGCTCGGTGACCGCGACGGCGTCCGCACCCCGATGCAGTGGACCCCCGACCGCAACGGCGGGTTCTCCACCGCCGACCCCCAGCGCATGCACCTGCCGCTGGTGGCCGACCCGGTCTACGGCTACCAGGTCACCAACGTCGAGCAGCAGATGCGCAACACCACGTCGATGCTGCACTGGATCCGGCGGATGATCGCCGTCCGCAAGGAGCACCCGACGTTCGGCGTCGGCAGCTTCACCGAGATCGGGTCGCGCAACCCGACCGTGCTGTCCTTCGTCCGCGAGTTCGGCGACGACGTCGTGCTGTGCGTGAACAACCTGTCCCGGTTCCCGCAGCCGGTGGAGCTCGACCTGCGGCGGTTCGAGGGGTGCACCCCGATCGAGCTGACCGGGCGGGTGGAGTTCCCCGAGGTCGGCGTCCTGCCCTACATGCTGACCCTCGCCGGGCACGGCTTCTACTGGTTCGAGCTGTCCAAGCCGGTTGCGCCGCAGCCCGACGACGAGACCGACCTGGAGGCGTGGGACACCGCGACCAGCTCCAGCGTCGCCCAGTCGTTGCTCGAGGCCGGCATCGTCGGGTCGACCGAGGACCCACCCGGCGGGAGCGGCGGGCTGGGCGTGGAGGGGAGCACCCGATGAGCGCGCTGACCGACCTGTTGGCCGAGTGGATGCCGCACCAGCGGTGGTTCGGCGGCAAGGGCAGGGAGTGGTCCTCGGCCACCGAGGACGGCTTCTTCCTCGACGAGAGCACCCCCGCCGTCACGGTGCACCGGGTACGGGTCACCTACACCGACGACGTCACCGAGACCTACCTAGTACCGCTGTCGTGGCGGGCCACCGTCGACGACGACCTGGCCCACGCCTACGTCGGCGCGGTCGGGGACAACCACGCCTACGACGGGATGCGTGACCGCGAGGCCACCGTGCCCTGGCTGTCCCACCTGGTGGCGGCCTCCACGGTCGGCCCGCTGCACTTCCACCCGGCCGGGGTGGCCTACATCCCCGAGGGCGTCCCCGGGGACGTCATCTCCGGCGAGCAGTCCAACACCTCGCTCGTCTACGGCGAGACCGCGATCATGAAGCTGTTCCGCCGCCTGGAACCCGGCCTGAACCCCGATGTCGAGGTCCACGACGCCCTGCGGGCCACCGAGAACCCGCACATCGCGCCGCTGCTGGGCCACGTCGAGGTCGACGAGCCCGACGGCCGGTCCTCGACGGTGGCGTTCCTGCAGGCCTTCGTCCCCAACGCCAGCGACGGGTGGCGGCTGGCCACCTCCAGCGTGCGCGACCTCTACGCCGAGGCCGATCTGCACGCCGACGAGGTCGGCGGCGACTTCGCCGGCGAGGCCGAGCGGCTGGGCGAGGCGACCGCCAGCGTGCACCGCGACCTGGCCCAGGTGCTGCCCACCGCCGTGGCCGGCCCCGAGTGGTACGGCGAGCTGGCCACCCAGCTCACCGCCCGGCTCGACGCGGCCACCGCGATCGTGCCCGAGCTGGCCGAGCACGCCGAGGGGCTGCGCGCGCTCTACGCGTCGGTCGGCGAGCTGACCGAGCCGGTCACTGCGCAGCGGGTGCACGGCGACCTGCACCTGGGGCAGGTGCTGCGCACCACCACCGGGTGGATCGTGCTGGACTTCGAGGGCGAGCCCGCGCGGTCGCTGGCCGCCCGCCGCGAGCTGGACTCCCCGCTGCGCGACGTCGCCGGCATGCTGCGCTCGTTCGACTACGCCGCCCGGCACATGCTCGTCGAGCAGCCCGGGGACCCCCAGCTGGCCTACCGGGCCCAGGAGTGGGCCGAGCGCAACCGCACCGCGTTCTGCGCCGGGTACGCGGGGGCCAGCGGCACCGATCCCGCGACCTCCCCGCTGCTGCGCGCCCTGGAGGCGGACAAGGCGGTCTACGAGTGCGTCTACGAGGCGCGCAACCGGCCGCACTGGTTGATGATCCCGTTGGCCTCCCTGGCCCGCTCGGCCGCGAGCTGACCGACCCCACACACCTGCGCCCCCCGGGGCGCACCGGCAGGACGGAGCGCTCGATGACGACGCACGACACCCCCCACGACCCGCTCGACCCCGACGACCTGCAGCGCGCGGTCACCGAGAAGACCGAGGCCTTCCAGGCCGAGCGCGAGCAGGCCGAGCGCGACAGCCCCAGCAACCCGGGCCAGGGCATCACCGCGACCCCGGTGGTCGCCCCCGCACCGGTCGCCGAACCCGGCAACCCGGCGGCGCCGTCCGCGCCGCAGCCCGAGCCGCCCGACGGCGACCCGGCCGAGGTGTCGCACCCCGAGCCGCGCGAGGACGGCACCCACGCGGGCACCGGTGGCGACTCCCCCGCCGAGACCGCCGAGATCAGCACGGCCTCCACCAGCCCCGACGGCGACGGGACCCCCGGCGGCGACGGGCCCGACGACGCCACGCCCCCGCAGCACGCCGGTGACGACCACCCCCCGCCGGCCGGCGTCGCCTCGCCCGGCCGCACCCGGGCCGCCGCCCCCACCCCTGCCGAGGAGCCCGCGCAGGTCGCCGGCGCCCCGGTCGACCCCGACGCCGTGCGCGCCGTGGTCGAGGGCTGGTCGCACGACCCCCACGCCGTGCTCGGTGCCCACCCGGTCGGCGACGGCTGGGCGGTGCGCACCCTGCGCCCCGACGCCGTCGCGGTGACCGTGGTCGACCAGGACGGCACCCGGTACGAGGCCCCGCAGCTGCACGGCGCCGGGGTCTACGAGGCCCTCCTCCCCCAGCAGCCCGGCGACTACCGGGTCGAGGTCGTCTACGGCGACGGCCAGGGCGGCACGAACACCGTCCTCGCCGACGACCCCTACCGCTGGCTCCCCACGCTCGGCGAGGTCGACCAGCACCTGATCCGCGAGGGCCGGCACGAGCGGCTGTGGGAGGTGCTCGGCGCGCACGTGCGCAGCTACGACACCCCCGGCGGCACCGTCCGCGGGGTGTCCTTCGCCGTGTGGGCGCCGAACGCCCGCGGGGTCAAGGTCACCGGCGACTTCGACTGGTGGCAGGCCCGCGCGCTCCCCCTGCGCTCGCTGGGGTCCTCCGGTGTCTGGGAGATCTTCGTGCCCGGGGCCGAGGTCGGTCAGCGCTACCGGTTCCACGTGCTGGGTGGCGACGGGCAGTGGCGGGAGAAGAGCGACCCCATGGCCTTCGCCACCGAGGTCCCCCCGCTCAACGCCAGCGTCATCACCGACTCGCAGTACGAGTGGGGCGACGACGACTGGCTGGCCAGCCGCGCCGAGGGCAACTGGCACGAGCGACCGGTCAGCGCCTACGAGGTGCACGTGGGCTCGTGGAAGCAGGGCCTGTCCTACCGGCAGCTGGCCGACGAGCTGGTCGAGTACGCGGTGCACGCCGGGTTCACCCACCTGGAGTTCATGCCGGTCGCCGAGCACCCCTTCGGCGGGTCCTGGGGCTACCAGGTCACCGGGTACTACGCCCCCTCGGCCCGCTTCGGCGTGCCCGACGACTTCCGCTACCTGGTGGACAAGGCCCACCAGGCGGGCCTGGGCATCATCGTCGACTGGGTGCCCGCGCACTTCCCGAAGGACGCGTGGTCGCTGGGCCGCTTCGACGGCACCGCGCTCTACGAGCACGGCGACCCGCGCCGCGGCGAGCAGATGGACTGGGGCACCTTCGTCTTCGACTTCGGCCGGTCGGAGGTGCGCAACTTCCTGGTCGCCAACGCCCTCTACTGGTGCAAGGAGTTCCACGTCGACGGCCTGCGGGTCGACGCCGTGGCCTCGATGCTCTACCTCGACTACTCCCGCAAGGAGGGCGAGTGGACGCCCAACGTGCACGGCGGGCGGGAGAACCTCGAGGCCGTGGCCTTCCTGCAGGAGATGAACGCGACCGTGTACCGCGAGGTGCCCGGCGTGATGACCATCGCCGAGGAGTCCACCGCCTGGCCCGGGGTCACCCGGCCCACCTACCTGGGCGGTCTGGGCTTCGGGTTCAAGTGGAACATGGGCTGGATGCACGACTCGCTCGGCTACGTCGAGAAGCAGCCGGTGCACCGCGTCTACCACCACAACCAGCTCACGTTCTCGCTGGTCTACGCCTACAGCGAGAACTACGTGCTGCCCATCAGCCACGACGAGGTGGTCTACGGCAAGGGCTCGCTGCTGCGGAAGATGCCCGGTGACCGGTGGCAGCAGCTGGCCAACGTGCGCGCCTACCTGGCCTACATGTGGGCCCACCCGGGCAAGCAGCTGCTGTTCATGGGCCAGGAGTTCGCCCAGGACGGCGAGTGGGCCGACTCGCGGTCGCTGGACTGGTGGCACCTCGACGACCCGGCGCACCGCGGGGTCCTCTCCCTCGTCGCCGACCTCAACGGCCGGTACAAGGAGAACGAGGCCCTCTGGAGCCAGGACGTCGACCCGGCCGGCTTCCAGTGGATCGACGCCAACGACGCCGCGGGCAACGTGCTGAGCTTCCTGCGCTACGGCAAGGGCGGCCAGGCACTGGCCTGCGTGGCCAACTTCGCCGGCGCCCCGCACGAGGGGTACCGCATCGGGTTGCCCCGCGGCGGCCGGTGGCGCGAGGTGCTCAACACCGACGCCGAGTCCTACGGCGGCTCGGGGGTGGGCAACCTCGGCGGCGTGGACGCCGTCCCCGAGCCCTGGCACGGCCAGCCGTTCTCGGCCGTGGTCAGCGCGCCGCCGCTGGCGACCACCTGGTTCGTGCACGAGGAGCAGCCGGCGGACTGACCGCCCGGCCCGCAACGGCGAGACCGGTGACCCGTCCGGGTCACCGGTCTCGTCGCGTCCGGGGCCCGGGTCGGCCATGATGGGACGGCGGTCCGGACGCGGTCCGGACGCGGGAGAACGGGAGCCCATGCCCTCGACGTCACGCCCGGCGGCCCTGACCGCCGGCATCCTGGCCCTCGCCGTGGTCCTCACCGGCTGCGCCACCACGCAGGTGGCCGGGCAGGCCAGCCCGGCCGGCCCGCCGATCACCGACGTCGCCCCGGCGGACTTCCCGATCACCGGGGCCGCCGAGACCGAGGCCGACGTGACCTCGCGCAACGCGCTCGCGGACCTGGTCGACTACTGGACCCAGGTGTTCCCGGAGGTCTACGGCGAGGACTTCGCCCCCCTCACCGGTGGCTACTTCTCGGTCGACCCCGGCGACGTCGACCCCTCCGCCTACCCCGACGGCGAGATCGGGTGCGGGGCAGACCCCGCGGACGTGGAGCAGAACGCGTTCTACTGCCCCCCCGACACCGGGGAGGCGACCGCGGACTCCATCAGCTACGACCGGGACTTCCTGCAGGAGCTCGGCGACACCTACGGTCGGTTCCTGCCCGCGCTGATCATGGCGCACGAGTTCGGCCACGCCGTGCAGGGCCGGGTCGGCTACCCGGCCGACGACACCTCGATCAACGTCGAGACCCAGGCCGACTGCTTCGCGGGCGCCTGGACGCGGTGGGTCGCCGACGGCAACTCCTCGCACGAGACCATCCGCGCCCCCGAGCTGGACGACCTGCTGGCCGGGTACTCCATCGTGCGCGACCCGCCCGGCACCGGCGTCGACGACAGCCGGGCGCACGGTTCCTACTTCGACCGCGTCTCGGCCATCCAGGACGGCTACGACGGCGGTGCCGCGGCCTGCCGGGACAACTACGGCTCCGACCGGGTCTTCACCCAGAGCGAGTTCCTCAGCGACCAGGACCTCGCCAACGACGGCAACGCCCCGCCGGCCGAGACCGCCCGCCTGGTGCAGACCGCGCTGCCGATCTACTTCGAGGACTCCTTCCCCGAGGACCTCGGTACCGACTTCAGCGCGCCGACGATCGAGCCGTTCGACGGCGACGCCCCCGGCTGCCTGGCCCCGGACGCCGCCGTGGGGTTCTGCGCCGACGACGACACCGTCTACTACGACGCCACCGACCTGGCCGGGCCCGCCTACACCGAGATCGGCGACTACGCCGTGCTCACCGCCGTCGCCATCCCCTACGGGCTGGCGGCGCGCGCCCAGCTGGGCCTGTCGACCGACGACCAGGACGCGATCCGCTCGGCCACCTGCCAGGCCGGTGCGTTCTCGGGCGCGGCGCTGTACGGCGAGGTCGTGCGCGGGGAGGACGGCATCCAGCTCTCCCCGGGTGACTTCGACGAGGCCGTGACCTTCCTGCTCACCTACGGCACGGACCCGACCGTCTTCCCCGAGGTCGGTCTCTCCGGCTTCCAGCTGGTCGACGTCTTCCGGCAAGGCTTCCTGTACGGCCTCACCTCCTGCGGGTTGGAGGCCTGATGAACGGTCGCCGTCCCGGCGGCTAGAACAGGGCGGCCGAGAGCTGCCGGCGGGCGGCGGTGACCCGGGGGTCGTCTCCGCCGACCACGCCGAACAGCTCGACCAGGTGCACCCGGGCGGCGTCCCGGTCCTCGCCCGCCGTGCGCCGGACGACGTCGAGCAGCCGGGTGAAGGCGCCCTCGACGTCACCGGTGCCCAGCAGGAAGTCCGCGGCGCGGGTCTGGGCGGCGACGTCGTCGGGCGCGGCGTCGGCGTCGACGAGCGCATTCGGGCCGGCCTCCTCCGCGCGGCGGAAGAGCTGCACCTGCTTAATCGCCACCGACGCGACCGGGTGGGCCGGCTCGGTGTCGAGGATCTGCTGGTAGGCCGCCTCCGCACCCGCCAGGTCACCGGCGTCCAGGGCGGCCTCGGCGGCGTCGAGCCGGGGGTCCTCGGGCTCGGTGGGCTCGGCGTCGCCGCCGCCGGGCACCGCGCCCCCGGTGGTGGCACCCACCAGCTCGGTGACGAACTGACGGGCCTGCTCCTCGGGGATCGCACCGCTGAACTCCGCGACGAGCTGCCCCTGCCAGACGGCCTTGACCGCCGGGATGCCCTGGACCCGCAGGCCCTGGGCGAGGTTGGGGTTGGCGTCGACGTCGACCTTGGCCAGGACCCACGAGCCGCCGCCCTCGGCGGCCAGCTTCTCCAGCACCGGGGAGAGCTGCTTGCACGGCCCGCACCACTCGGCCCACAGGTCGAGCACGACGGGCACCTGGAAGGAGCGGTCGATGACCTCGGTCTGGAAGGTGGCCTCGTCGACGTCGACCACCGCGCCACCGGCCGCGCCGGGCTGCCCACCGGGCGCCGGGGGCGGTGCCGCGGCGGCGCGGGCGGCGGCGTCCGACCGTGCCTTGACCGCCGCCAGGTCGACCGCACCGGCCAGCGAGGCGGCCATCTGCGCCTGCTGCGCGGCGGCGCGGGGGTCGGTGGGCGGACCGGGTCGAGCGGGGCGGTTCGGCTGCATGCGGTCATGATCCCACCGGGTGGGTACCGCCGCCGTCGGCCACCGCCCTCCGTCAGCGGTCGGGGTGAGCCCCGTCACGAGCGGTTGCGGGCCGGGGTGGGCCTCGTCCTACGGTGGCCGGGTCCGGTCGCAGGGGCACCGCCCCGCACCGACCGGCCCGCCGGGACGGGCGTCGAGCACCGACGCACCAGGGTCCGGCCGGGCAGTTCGACGCCGACCGCAGCGCGCGGGGTGTCGAGCCAGGACGCGCCGGAGCGCGGCTGCCCCCGACCCACCCACCACCGACGTCCCCGGACGGTCGGTCGCGGGTCCCGCCCGGTGGACGAACCCGAGAGGACGGCTGCTGCTCGTGATGACCACCCGCTCGACCCCCACCCCCACCCTCCCGTCCACCGTCCCGGCCGCGGCCGACCAGCCGGCGGCCCAGCCGGCCCTGCGGGTGCGCCGCGGAGTGGGCCGGTTCGTCGTGACGGCCGCGGCCGCCGCCGCGCTCGCCGTCGGCGCACTCCCCGGCACGGCCGACAGCGCGCAGGCAGCACCGGCCGCGGTGACCGCCCCGGCCGCCCCGGCCTCGGGCGTCGTCGCGCCCACCCCGGCGACCCAGGTGGCCGTCGACTTCGCGATGGCCCAGGTCGGCAAGGCCTACGCCTACGGCGGCAACGGGCCCGACGCCTACGACTGCTCGGGGCTGACCACCCAGGCCTACGCCGCGGCCGGTGTCGAGCTGCCCCGCCGCAGCGCCGACCAGGCCACCGTGGGCACCCCCGTCGACCGCTCGGCCCTGCTGCCGGGCGACCTGGTCTTCTACTACTCCCCGGTCAGCCACGTGGCCATCTACATCGGCGACGGCCAGGTCGTGCACGCGCTGAACTCGAGCACGGGCGTCGTCACCGGCAGCGTCGACATGCCCGGCTACGCCGGCGCCACCCGCGTCGCCTGACCCGCCCCCACTCCACCCC
>NZ_JBAPLU010000025.1:0-52729 GCF_037083825.1 Klenkia sesuvii | reverse complement strand
CCCGGCGGGGGCGGGTCTGTGGGGTTGGGGTGCGGTCGGGGGGGGGTCCGTGGTGCGGCCCCCGCCCCCGGTGATCACTTGAAGACGTCCTTGACCTTCTCGCCGGCCTGCTTGGTGTTGCCGGCGGCCTGGTCGCGCTGACCCTCGGCCTGCAGCTGCTCGTTGTCGGTGGCCTTGCCGATGGCCTCCTTGGCCTCGCCCACCAGCTCCTCGGCCTTGTTCTTGATCTTGTCGACGGCGCTCATCACATCTCCTCGTGGTGTGGAACTGGATCGTTCGCAACCGGCCCTACGCTGTAAGCCGGCGTGCGAGCCACTCATGCGCAGCCGGGCCGGCGCCCAAACATGGATGACACACATCACATCGACGCCCTCTCGACATGCTGAGCCTGACGTGCAGTGCGAGGGTCGAGCTCGACCACCACCACGCCGGACGAGGAGCACCGTGGCCACCCGCACGCCACCCGACCCGGACGACCAGGGCCCGGGGGAATCCGGCGCCCTCGCCGACGGCGGCGTCGCACCACCCGACCACCCCGCCGACAGCGACCTGCCCGAGAACCGGGGGGAGCGACCGGCGCACGAGGCCACCGGCCCCCTCGACCTGGGCACCCGGGTGCCGCTGGACCGGGAGCGCATCGTCCGCGGCGCCATCGAATTCATCGACACCCAGGGGCTGCCGCTGCTCACCATGCGGCGCCTGGGTGCCGCGCTCGGCGTCGAGGCCATGAGCCTGTACCGCTACGTGCCCAGTCGCGACGAGCTGCTCGACGCGGTGGTCGAGACCGTCGTCGACGAGCTCTTCGCCGACGACGACGTCCTGCTCGCCCCCGAGCACGGCTGGCAGGACTACCTGCAGCGGCTGGCCCACGGGGTCCGCCGCATCGCCCTGGCCCACCCCGCCGTCTTCCCGTTGGTCGCCACCCGGCCGTCCGCCGCGCCCTGGGTGCGCCCGCCGCTGCGCAGCCTGCGGTGGGTCGAGTCGTTCCTGGGCGCCCTGCAGACGAGCGGGTTCAGCAGCACGCAGTCGGTGGTCGCCTACCGGGCCTACACCAGCTTCCTGCTCGGGGACCTGCTGCTCGAGGTGGCTCAGCGGGGTGTGGGCATCAACGCCGTCGACGACCCCGACGGCGCGGCCGACGCCGACCCGCTCGACCTGGCCGACTACCCGCTGGTGTCGGCGCTGCAGCCCCTGCTGTCCCTGGACGAGACGCAGGCCGAGTTCGAGGAGTCGCTGGAGAGCCTGCTCGACCGGCTGCAGACGATGCTCGACACCGGCGCCCACCACCTGCCCCCGGTGGCGGTCGACACGTCGGAGGTCGAGGCGCCGCCCCCGGCCGGCATCTGATCCGTCCTGATCGGTTCCGCCCCCGCCGCGTCGGGTAGGGGGCCGGCATGAGCCTGCTCGGATTCCTCGACCGCGTCGCCGACTCCCCCGCCCTGGACGCCGCCGACCGCCCCGCGCGCGAGGCCGTGGGCCGCGCGCTGCGGCCCCGGGCGCTCAAGGACGCGCTCCACGGCACCTGGCTCGGCCACCCGCTGCACCCGGTGCTGGCGCAGGTGCCGGTCGGGTCGTGGATCGCCGCCGGGCTGCTGGACGCCGTCCCCCCGCTGCGCCCGGCGGCCACCGTGCTCATCGGCACCGGGGTGGCCGCCGCCGTCCCCACCGCGGTGGCCGGCTCGGCCGACTGGTCGGAGCAGGAAGTGGGCGTGCGCCGGGTCGGCCTGGTGCACGCGGCGCTCAACACCGTCGCGCTCGGGCTCTACGCCGGGTCGCTGGTCGCCCGGCGCCGCGGGTCGGGCACCACCGGGCGGGTGCTGGCCTACGCCGGGCTCGCCCTGGCCGGCGGCTCGGCGGCGGTCGGTGGCCACATGAGCTACGCGCAGAGCTCGGGCGTCTCGCACGCCGCCACCGCGGCCCGCGCGCTGACGCACGACTGGATCGACCTGGGCCCGCTCGACGAGCTGCCCGACGGCGCGCCGGTGCGCCGGTCCGGGCAGGGTCAGGGCGGGGAGGTGCCGCTGGCCGTGGTGCGCCGGGGCGACCGCGTCGACGTGCTCCTGGACGCCTGCGCGCACCTCGGGGGCCCGCTGTCGGAGGGCACGGTGGCGCAGGTGCGCGGCCGCGACTGCCTGGTCTGCCCCTGGCACGACTCGGCCTTCGACCTCGAGGCGGGCCAGCCCACCCGCGGCCCGGCCGCCGTCCCGCAGGAGAAGCTGGTGGTGCGGCTCGACAGCGGCCGCGTGCTGGCCCGCCTGGCCGGCCGGCACACCGGTGACGACTGATCAGCCCAACGCCTGTTCAACCTAGCGCCTGATCAGTCCAGCGCGGCTCCCGCAGCCGCCCGGACGAGGTCGGCCAGCCGGTCCAGGCTGGGGGACCGCAGCCGCCACTGCTGCCACCACAGCACGACGTCCACCGCGCCCTCGGGGTCCAGCTCGACGAGGCCGTCGTCCGGCCCGGTCTGCAGGTCGGGCACCATGCCCCAGCCCACCCCCAGCCGCACCGCGGCCAGGTAGTCGGCGCTGGAGGGCACGTGGTGGGTCGGCGGACTGGGGCGGTCGTGCGTGCGCCGCCGCAGGTAGGCGGCCTGGAGGTCGTCGGTGCGGTCGAACACCACCACCGGCGCCCGGCGCAGCGCCGTCGGGGTCACCCCGTCGGGGAACCACCGGTCGGCGAACCGCCGGGTCGCCACGGGGCGGTAGGTCATGGCCCCCAGCCGGGTGACCGAGCAGCCCGGGACGGCGGCGGGGTCGGCGGTGACGGCCGCCATCACCGTCCCGTCCCGCAGCAGCGCCGAGGTCATGGTCTGGTCGGCCACCCGCAGGTCCAGCTGCACGTCGGCGGCCAGCGGGGCGACCGCGGGCAGGAACCACGTGGCCAGGGAGTCGGCGTTGACCGCCAGCGGCAGCACCGGCGGCCCGGCGGGCCCCCCGGCCCCGGTCAGCGCCGCACGGGTGTCGGCCACGAGCAGCTCGACCTGGCGCGCCAGACGCAGCACGGCGGCCCCGGCCGCGGTCGGGACGACGGGCCGGCTGCGCACGAGCAGCACCTGGCCGGTGGCCGACTCCAGGGCCCGGATCCGCTGGCTCACCGCGGACGGGGTGACGTGCAGGACGCCGGCGGCCGCGTCGAGCGTCCCGGTCTCGACGGCCGCGACCAGGGCGCGCAGCTGCGGGAGGTCCACCGGAGCCGGTCGTCTAGGACTGCTGGTCGTCGGACAGCAGCGACCACACGTAGTGGGCGGTCACCAGGTCGCCCGCCGCCGGCTCGCGGCTCCACCCGATCTCCTCGTAGCGGTGCCAGACGGCGGCCACCTCGGCCTGCAGGGCCACCATCTCCTCCCGCGTGAGGCTGAGCCGCCCCATGCCCAGTGCGTGCTCGCCGTCGCCGTCGCTGCCCTCCCGGGCCCGCCGCTCGAGCGTGGCGGCGATGCGGGCGCGCAACGGGGAGAGGTAGGCGTCGACCAGGGCCAGCCGCCCCGCGGGGTCGTCGACCGCGCTCAACCGGATGTCGTAGCGCAGCGCCGGCGCCTCCCACAGCCGCTCCCGCCCGTCCTCCCCGGCGGCGGCGCGGCGCACGAGACCCACCCGTTGCAGCTCGCGCAGGTGGTAGCTCATCGAGCTGGGGCTGACCCGGGTGCGCCGGGCCAGCTGGGTGGCCGTCATCGGGGCCTGGGTGGCGAACAGCTCCTCGAACGCGATGAAGCGCACGGGCGAGGCGATCACCGCGAGCTGCGCGGCGTCGTCCAGCTCGAGCACCTCCGCCTTGCCGTCCACACCGCCTCCGTCCCCGGGTCGTGCAGCTGCTGATCACGCAATCCCCCGCCGGGCCCGCAGGTGCGGGTGCAACAGCTGTGCTGTCGGTCCTGCAGGATCATGCGCGCCGCTGTCGACACGGGCCACCTAGCTTCTGCTCCGTGGAAGCTGCCGCACTGGCCGGTCTGGGCCTGGGACTGTCGCTGATCGTCGCCATCGGGGCGCAGAACGCCTTCGTGCTGCGCCAGGGTCTGCGCCGGGAGCACGTGCTCGCCGTCGTCGCGGTGTGCACCGCGTCGGACGTCGTCCTCGTCCTCGCCGGGGTGGGCGGCACGGGCGCGGTGCTGGCCCGGGCGCCCTGGCTGGTGAGCGTCGTGCGGCTGGCCGGGGCGGTCTTCCTGCTCGGCTACGCCCTGCTGGCCGCCCGCCGCGCGGTGCGGCCCGCCGTCCTGGCCCCCGACGCGGCCGGCACCCGGGCGCCGCTGGGCCCCGTCGTCGGCACCGCCCTGGCGCTGACCTGGCTGAACCCGCACGTGTACCTGGACACAGTGCTGCTGCTGGGCAGCATCGCCGGCACCCACGGCGAGCACCGGTGGTGGTTCGCCGCCGGGGCCTGCGCGGCGAGCCTGCTGTGGTTCGCCGGGCTCGGGACCGGCGCACGGGCCCTGCGCCCGGTGTTCGCCCGCCCCGGGGCGTGGCGGGTGCTGGACGGCGTCGTCGCGCTCGTCATGACCACGCTGGCCTTCTCGCTCCTGCTCTCCGCCTGACCGCGCCCGGTTCCCAGCAGACCCACAGCCGCCGATGGCCGACTGGCAGCCGACTCCCGGGCCCCGAGCGGTAGGAACGGGTCATGAGCAGCAGCAGGAGGCAGTTCCTCGGTCGCGCCGGGCTCGGGCTGGGCGGGTTGGCCGTGGGCGGGGCGGTCGGCGGGACGCTCGGCACCGTGCTCACCCGCAGTGACGACGACGTGCGCGACGAGGCGCGGGCCCGGGCGCAGGAGCAGTTCATGGAGGCCGGCGGCGCGGCCGACGAGGGCGAGAGCGTGGCCCGGCTGGGCACCCACCGCGTCGTCTGGAACACGACGGTCACCTCGCCGATCGCCTGCATCAGCTTCGACGACGGCCCGACGCCGGAGTACACCCCGCGGATCCTCGAGGCGCTGGCCGCCGCCGGGGTGACCGCGACGTTCAACGTCATGGGCCACAACGCCGTGCAGCACCCCGACCTGCTGCGCGAGGTGGTCGCCGCCGGGCACGAGATCGGCAACCACACCTGGGACCACCAGGACCTCACCACGCTGACCGCGGCGCAGACCCGCGACGAGCTGGTGCGCTGCCGCGACGAGGTGGCCGCGTTGATCGACACGCCCTTCACCAGCTTCCGGCCACCGCGCGGCGAGATCACCGGCTACGCGCTGCGGGTGGCCGCCGAGCTGGGCTACGACACCTACATCTGGTCGGTCACCCGCGGGCCCGGGGACAAGAGGGAGGTCTCCGAGATCGGTGACTACATGGGCCAGACGGTGATCGCCGGGGACGTCCTGGGCCTGCACGACGGCATCGGCCGCGGCACCTTCGACCCCGACGCCTCGTTCGCGCAGGCCCTGGCCGAGCGGCGCGAGCTCGAGGTGCGGGCGCTGCCCTCGGCGCTGCAGCAGATCGCCGACCGCGGCATCACGCTGATGAGCGCCAACCGGCTGCTCGCCCTCAGCGAGCCCGAGCCGATCGGCGGTCAGCCCGCGACGACGGTGAACTGACCGGCCCTCTCAGATCCGGACGACGATGCCGCGCCGGGCCAGCAGCTGGCAGACCGCCCAGACCACGACGACGGACAACCCCGCGTACAGGTAGGCCGCCGTGGTCGCGCTGGTCAGGCCGGTCAGCCAGCGGTCGACGGCCGGCTGGACGTCGTACCGCAGCAGCGCGCGGAACAGCAGCTCCGACGTCGCGAACGCCACGATCGCGTTCAGGCCGAGCACCTCGGCCGGGCGGAACGGGCGCCGGACCCCGCGGACGTCGACCAGCCAGATCGCCGTGGCCAGCACCAGCAGCCCGATGCCGCCGGTCACCAGCACGAACGACGGCGTCCAGAGCCGCTTGTTGACCGGCAGCAGCGGGGCCACCGCGAGGCCGACCACCAGCAGCGCACCGGCCCCGGCCAGCATCCGTGGCAACGCACCGCGGGCGCCGCACTCGAGCAGCGCCCGGCCGGCCAGCACACCGAGGAACACGGTGACCGCACTGGGCAGGTACGAGTGCGGCGCCTCGGCGGAGAAGTCGAGCCCGAGCAGGTCGTCGAACCAGTGCGCCCAGCTCGCGTCCGGCTCGACCGCCGTCCGGCCCGTGCCCGGGACCGGCACGAGCACCGCGACGAGCGTGAGGACGGCGAGCACGGCCGCCGCGGTGGGCACCTGGGCGCGGCGGGGCAGCCGGAGCAGCAGCCAGCACAGCAGGTACGCACCGGCGACGTGGCCCAGCACCCCGGCACCGACGGCGTCGAACCCGTACTTGGCGACCACGATCAGCCAGCCGAGCAGGGCCAGCTTCAGCACCCGCAGGACCACGGCGCCGGGTCGGTCGGCACGGCGGGAGAAGGGCATCGACACCCCGACGACCAGCAGGAACACCGGGAAGACGACGTCGGCCAGCCGCAAGCCGTGCCACGGCGCGTGCACGAACTGCTCCCCGATCTCAGCGTTGCCGCGGTTGTCCACGAACAGCATGCCGACCACGGCCAGGCCACGGGCGACGTCCACGCCGTGCAGCCGCACCGTCGTCCCCGCTGCTGCGCCGACCTCGGACCCCACGTGTCCATGGTCGGGGTGCCCAGCCGCCCGCACCATCCCGGTGGGGCCGGCATGGATCAGCTGGGTTCACCAGTGTCCGTCCTGGCTCACCGGCGTCGGTGAGCCAGGACGGAGTTGGATCAACCCAGCTGATCCACGCCGAGCCAGGCCGGGCCGGGTCTCGTCAGGTCAGCGGGGAGCGCGGGAGCATCCGGTCGCTGATGATCCGCTTCTGGATCTCGCTGGTGCCCTCGAAGATCGTGGTCAGCCGGGCGTCGCGCCAGTGCCGCTCGACCTGCCGCTCGGTGGTGTAGCCGTTGCCGCCGTGCAGCTGCATGGCCTGGTTGGTCACCCGCACCGCCATCTCGGTGGCCTGCAGCTTCACCATCGCCGCCTCGCGCTCGCACGGCACGCCGACGTCGAGCAGGTGCGCCACCTGCCGGTAGAACGCCCGCGACTCCTCGACCTGGGCGGCCATCTCGGCGAGGGCGAACCGCAGCGCCTGGAAGTCACCGATCGGGTGGCCGAACTGCTCGCGCTCCTGCAGGTAGGTGGTGGTGTCCTCCACCGCGGCCCGGGCCAGCCCGACCGCACGGGCCGCGGTGTGCACGCGGGCGGTGTTGAGGAACTTCTGCGCCTCGGCGAACCCGGCGCGCCCACCGCCGTCGCCGTCCCCGGAGTCCCCGCCGACCTCGACGATCAGGTCGTCGGCGGGGATGCGGACGCCGTCGAAGGTGAGGTCCCAGGTCAGGAAGCCGTGGTAGCCGACCTTGTCGATGGGGTAGCCGCTCAGGCCGGGCGGGAACGAACCGCGCTCCTTGGCCAGCAGCACGTTGCGCAGCCCGCGTGACCGCGACTCCCCCGGCTCGGGGTCGGCCACCCGCACCAGCACCTGGATGAAGTCGGCGGCCTGGGCGTTGCCGCACCAGCGCTTGTGCCCGGTGATGACCCACTCGTCGCCGTCGCGGACGGCGCGGGTCTGCACGTTCGCGAGGTCGGAGCCGGCGTCGGGCTCGCTCAGCGCGACGGCCCCGATCCACGAGCCCCCCGCGGACCTGCGCAGCAACGCCGCCCGCCGGTCGGGGTCGGCGACCGAGGTGCCCATGCCCTGCGAGCGGGCGAGGATCGAGGCCACGCTCATCCAGGCGCGGGCCAGCTCCTCGCTGACCATGCAGTACTCGAAGACGCCCAGCCCGAGGCCGCCGTGCTCCTGGTCCACGGTGATGCCGAAGTACCCGAGCTCGCCGAGCCGCTCCAGGATGCGCTGCGGGATCTCGCCCTTCTGCGGGTCGAGCTCGTTCGCGACCGGCAGCACCTCGTCCATCGCGAACGCCCGCGCCTGCAGCTGCAGCGCCTCGCGCTCGGGGGTGTGCCACGGCGGCAGCAGGTCGGGCCGGCGGGGCTCCATCTCGACGGTGCCGGTGGTGGTCTCGTCGGTCGCGGTCACAGCGGGCTCCTGCACGTCGTCGGGCGGGGTCGGTGCCAAGTTACCGGCGGGTAACAGTCGCGGCACCCGCACTGGCCGAGATCACACCCCGCCGGCCAGCACCCCGCGACCGCGCTCCGCGGCCGTCAGGTGTCGGACCGGACAGCAGACGGGCGTCGCCATGGACAGGTGACCGCCGTCGCCGAGGGAGTGAGCGCGCTGCGCGCCGCTGCGGCCGACGGGCGGCTCGACGCGGTCTGCGCGCGGCACGGGGTCCGGGTGATGACCGTGTTCGGCAGCGCCGTCCACCACCCCGGGACCGCACGCGACCTGGACATCGCCGTCCTGCCCGACCAGCCGGCCGGTCTCGACCTCCTCCGGTTGCTCGAGGACCTCGTCGAGCTGGCCTTCGGGATCAACGGGCACGTCGTGGTCGCCCGCGCGTGACCTGCGCCCATCCGGGCCCGCGTCAGCGCGGGCCGCGCTCGGCGGCCAGCGCGACGTAGTGCTGCACCACCTCGGCGTCGTCCACGGCGCCCAGGTTGAGCGCCTTCTCGGGCGGGACGCCCTGGAACAGACGCTTGAGCGGCACCTCCAGGCGCTTGCCGGTGCGGGTGTGCGGCACGCCGGGGACGACGACCACCTCGTCGGGCACGTGCCGCGGGCTGGCCTCGCGGCGCACGGCCTCGCGGATCTCGGCGACCAGCGCGTCGGTGAGCTCGAACCCGGGCGCCAGCTGCACGAACAGCGGCATCCAGTAGCTGCCGTCGCGCTGCTCGACGCCGAGCACCACGCAGTCGGCGATCGCCGGGATGCTCTCGACCGCGGCGTAGAGGTCCGCCGTCCCCATGCGGACGCCGCCGCGGTTGAGCGTGGAGTCCGAACGACCGGTGATGAGGCAGCTGCCGGTGGGGGTGATCTCCAGCCAGTCGCCGTGCCGCCACACCCCGGGCCAGGGCTCGAAGTAGGCCTCCCGGTAGCGCGAGCCGTCGGCGTCGGCCCAGAAGTACAGGGGCATCGTCGGCATGGGCTCGGTGACCACCAGCTCGCCGAGCTCGCCCACCACCGGGTGGCCGTCCTCGTCCCACGAGGCGGCGGCCACCCCGAGCATCGGCCGCTGCAGCTCACCGGCCACCACCGGCAGCAGCAGCGACGAGCCGATGAACCCGGTGGCCACGTCGGTGCCCCCGGACAGCGAACCGAGGAACACGTCGGGCTTGACCGCGTCGTAGACCCACTCGAACGTCGAGGCCGGCAGCGGTGACCCGGTCGACCCGATGCCCCGCAGCGCGGACAGGTCGTGGGCGTCGCCGGGACGCAGGCCGGCCTTCTCGCACGCGGTCAGGTACCCGGCGCTGGTGCCCAGGTAGGTGGTGCCGCACGCCGCGGCGACGGCGAACTGCGCGTCGAGGGAGGGCCAGCCCGGGGCTCCGTCGTGCACCACCAGGGTCGCCCCGGTCAGCAGCGAGCAGGCCGCGATGTTCCACATGATCCAGGCGGTCGAGGCGTACCAGGAGAAGCGGTCGCCGGGGCCGACGTCCAGGTGCAGGCCACCCTGCTTGAGCTGCTCGACCGCCACCCCGCCGTGCCCGTGCACGATGCCCTTGGGCAGGCCGGTGGTGCCCGAGCTGTAGACGATCCACAGCGGGTGGTCGACGGGCAGCTCCTCGAACACCGGTGCCTGGACGTCGGCCACCGCGTCCGCCCAGGGCAGCGCGCCGGCCGGCACCTCGGCGTGCAGGCGGGGCAGCGCGATCGTCGTCCGCACCGTGGGCAGGGACTCCCGCAGCTGCGCGACGACGTCCTGGCGGTCGTGCTCGCGGCCGCCGAACCGGTAGCCGTCGACGGCGACCAGCACCACCGGTTCGATCTGGGCGAACCGGTCGAGCACCGCACGGGGGCCGAAGTCGGGCGCGCAGGCCGACCAGACGGCGCCGATCGACGCGCAGCCGAGGAAGGCGACGACGGCCTCGGGCACGTTGGGCAGGTACCCGGCGACCCGGTCGCCGCGCTGCACCCCGAGCCGGCGCAGCGTCGCCGCGAACGCGCCCACCTGCCCGCGCAACGACGCCCAGGACAGCTCCTCGGGGGCCGACAGGCCGTCGGCGGTCTCGCGCACCGACACGATCGCCGGCCGCTCGTCGGTGGCGTGCCGCAGCGCCAGGCGGGCGAGGTTCGTCGTCCGGCCGGGGAACCACTCGGCCCCCGGCATGGCTCGCGACCCGAGCACCTCGTCGTCGGCGACCGGGGCGTCGAACACGTCGAACCAGGTGGCGACGTCGGCCCAGAACTGGTCCAGGTGCTCGGTCGACCAGCGCCAGACCGCGTCGTAGTCCTGGCCGAGCGGAAGCCCCCGTCGCTCGTCCACCCAGGCGGCGAACCGGCCCAGCTGGGAGGCGGCGATGGACTCAGGTGTCGGCGACCACAGCGTCACCCCCCGCACCCTGCCAGAACCGGCCAGCCGCCGTCCCGCCCGGCGCGGCCGGTCCCGGCAGGTGAGACTTCGGGGACCACCTGAGCGACCCGGACGGAGACCCTGTGCACCCGATCCCGCACCGCCCGCTGTGACGACGTCCGTGCTGGCCGCCGGCGCGGTCGAGGTCTTCGGGGTGACCCTGGTCGGCGTCAGCACCACCACCGGGGTGAAGGTGCTGTTCACCCTGGGCCTGCTGCTCGTGGTCCTGGTGCTGCGGGCGCTGGCGCTGCTGGTGGCCCGGCGCACGCTGGGCGGCGAGGTCGGCGACCCCCGACGGTTCTGGGTCCGGCAGGGCATCCAGGTGGTGGTCGCCGTGGTGCTGCTGCTGGGCGTCGTGTCGATCTGGGTGACCCCCGACAGCGACATCACCACCGGCGTCGGGCTCATCACCGCGGGGTTGGCCTTCGCGCTGCAGCAGGTGGTGCTGTCACTGGCCGCCTACTTCGTCATCCTGCGCGGGGACACCTTCGGCGTGGGTGACCGGATCACCCTGGGCGGGGTACGCGGCGACGTGGTGCGCCTCGGTTTCCTCAAGACCACGATCATGGAGATGGGCCAGCCGCCCGCCGTGGCGGGTGCCGACCCGGCCGTGTGGGTGCACAGCCGGCAGTACACGGGCCGGTTGGTCACGGTCACCAACGGGGCGGTGTTCTCCGAACCGGTCTACAACTACACGCGCGACTTCCCCTACCTCTGGGAGGAGATCGTGCTGCCGATCGCCTACACCGCCGACCGGGCCCGGGTGGAGGAGGTCCTGCTGGGTGCGGCACGGGCGCACGCCGTGGTCGGCGACCCGGCCGCGGAGGCGGCCCTGGGGCGCATGCGCCAGCGCTACGCGATGGCCGAGGCGACCCTGGACCCGGCGGTGTACTGGCGGCTCACCGAGACCTGGCTGGAGCTCACCCTCCGCTTCCTGGTGCCCCACCGCGGCGTGCGCGACATCAAGGACGCGATCAGCCGCGAGGTGCTGGCGGGCCTGGACGACGCCGGCATCGAGGTCGCCCCGACCAGCTACGCGGTCAGCTCGCTGCCGCCGGTGCGCATCGTCGCCCCCGAGGGCACCGGACGTCCCTGAGCCGGGGCCGCGGACCGCCCCGGGGTTGGCGACCGCTCCGCAGGGGCAGGGCAGGGGCCACCGACGAGCCGACACCGAGGAGACACCTGTGCCGACCCGCCCGCTGACCCGAGACCGCGGTCAGCTGCCCATCGAGGACCACGGCCTGATCGGGGACGGCGCCACCTGCGCGCTGGTCGCCCGCGACGGCTCGATCCCGTGGCTGTGCCTGCCCGACTTCGACTCCCCGCCCTTCCTGGCCGGCATCCTCGACCACGAGCGCGGCGGTGGGTTCTCGATCGCGCTCACGGGCGTGCAGGGGGCCGACCAGCGCTACCTCGACGACACCGGCGTCCTGCTCACCGAGCTGCACGGCCCCGACGGCGTCGTCGAGATCACCGACTGCCTGACCCTGCGCGCGGGCGCCGACCTCACCGAGCTGGTGCCCGCCGGCCGCTCGGAGCTGCTGCGACTGGCCCGGGTGGTCAGCGGCACCGCCGAGCTGACCGTGCGCCTGCGGCCCCGTGACGACGTCCAGGTGCGCGAGGAGGGCGGCGGCTGGGCGATCTCCTGGCCGGCCCGCCCCGACCTGCGGCTCACCCTGTGGTCCTCGCACCCGCTGGCGGTCCTCGACGACGGGTCGATCGGCGGCACCGCCACCCTGCGGGCCGGTGACCCGCTGACCGTGGCGCTGCACTGGTCGGGCAACACCCGGCTGCAGGACCGGCAGGACCCGGCCGCCCTGGTGCACCAGACCGCCACCGCCTGGCGGTCCTGGGCCGGCCGCATCCGGTACGAGGGCCCGCAGCGCCGGTTGGTGCGCCGGTCGGCGATCACCCTCAAGCTGCTCGACCACGCCGCCACCGGCGCGATCATGGCCGCGGCCACCTCGTCGCTGCCCGAGGACGTCGGCGGGGTGCGCAACTGGGACTACCGCTACACCTGGGTCCGCGACGCCGCGTTCAGCGTGTACGCGCTGCGCCGCATCGGGCTCACCACCGAGGCCGACTCCTTCCTGGCGTGGACCCTCACCAACGCCGAGCGCGACGGTGGCCCGAAGATCATGTACGCCCTGGACGGCGGCCAGCCGCCGGAGGAGTGGGAGGACCCGGCCCTGCGCGGTTGGCGAGGCTCGGCCCCCGTGCGCTGGGGCAACGGCGCCGCCGGGCAGACCCAGCACGACGTGTACGGCGAGCTGATGGACGTCGCCCACCAGTGGACCTCCGACGGCGGTTCGGTCGACCCCCACCTCTGGACGGCGCTCTCGGCCCTCGCCGAGCAGGCCATCGACAGCTGGCGGACCCCCGACCAGGGCATCTGGGAGATCCGCAGCGCAGGTCGACCCTTCACCTACTCGGTGGCGATGTGCCAGGTCGCCGTCGACCGTGCGCTGCGCATCGCCGACCGCTGCGGCCTGGACCACCCCCGCGAGCGCTGGGAGGCCGCCGCGCGCGAGATCCGGGCGGCGGTGCTGGAGCGGTCCTGGGACGAGGGGCGCGGTTCGTTCACCGAGCACATGGCCGCGGAGGGGGAGCCCAACCGCGGCGGGCTCGACGGGTCGCTGCTGGCCCTGCCGCTCCGCGGGGTGGTGCCCTTCGACGACCCCCGCATGGTCGCCACGGTCGAGCGGGTGCGCGAGCACCTCGACGCCGGTGACGGCCTGCTGTACCGCTACCTGCACAGCGAGTCCGACGACGGCCTGCCCGGCGACGAGGGCGCATTCCTGCTGTGCAGCTTCTGGCTGGTGGACAACCTCACCGGGCAGGGCCGCCTCGACGAGGCCGAGGCGCTGTACGACTCGCTGTGCGCCCGGGCCACCCCGCTCGGCCTGCTCAGCGAGGAGATCGACCCCCGGGACGGCTCGTTCCTGGGCAACTTCCCGCAGGCGTTCAGCCACCTCGGCGTCATCGCGTCGGGGTGGAAGCTGGCGCAGGCCCGACGCGCAGAAGCAGGCCGCCCGTGAAGCGTTCGTTCGTCGTCCTCGGTGGCTCCGGCGACCTCACCGGGCGGCTGCTGCTGCCCTCCCTCGCCGAGCTGTACGAGCGGGGGGTCCTCGACGGCGACGTCGAGGTGCTCGCGGTCAGCCAGCGGGACTGGGACGACGATGCCTACCGGGACTGGGCGCGGCAGCGGCTGACCGCGCACGCCGCCGACCTCGCCGAGGACGCCCGCGAGCGGGTGGTCGCCCAGCTGGGCCACCAGCCCGGCGACGTCACCGAGCCCGCGGACCTGCGGACGGCGCTGGCGCGGGTGGACGGCGTCCCGGTGGTCTACCTGGCGCTGCCCAACACCGTCTTCCTGCCCGCGCTCACCGCGCTGCGCGAGGTCGGCCTGCCCGCGGGCGCGCGGGTGGTGGTGGAGAAGCCCTTCGGCACGGGGATCGAGGACGCCCGCGAGCTCAACGAGGTGCTGCACGACCTGGTGCCGGAGGAGGGCGTCTTCCGGATCGACCACTTCCTGGCCAAGCAGACCGTGCTCAACGTCCTGGGGTTGCGCTTCGCCAACCGGATCTTCGAGCCGGTGTGGAACGCCCAGCACGTCGACGGGGTGGACATCGTGTTCGACGAGGACCTCGGGCTGGAGGGCCGGGCCGGCTACTACGACACCGCGGGCGCCCTGCGCGACATGCTGCAGAACCACCTGCTGCAGCTGCTGGCCGTCGTCGCGATGGAGCCGCCTCAGGCCCTGGACGCCGCGACCCTGCAGGCCCGCAAGGCCGACGTGCTGCGGGCGGTGCGCTCCCACCCCGGGCGCAGCGTGCGCGGCCGGTACACCGCCGGGCGGATCGGCGACCGCGAGCTGCCGGCCTACGCCGACGAGGACGGCGTCGACCCGTCCCGGGGGACCGAGACCTACGCCGAGTTCACCGTGACGGTGGAGAACTGGCGCTGGAGCGGGGTGCCGTTCCGGCTGCGCACCGGCAAGGCGCTGGGCACCCGGCGTAAGGAGATCGTGGTGCGGTTCAAGCCCGTGCCGCACCTGGCGTTCGCCGACGAGCAGCCCGAGCCCGACGTCCTGCGGCTGCAGCTGTCCCCGGACGGCATCGCGCTGGGCATCAACCTCAACGGCGCCGGTGAACCTTTCGAACTCGAGCGCGAGGTGCTGCGGGCCACCTCGCCGCCGCAGGACCTGCCCGCCTACGGCCTGCTGCTGCGCGAGATGCTGGCCGGCGACCCGACGCTGTCGATCTCCGACGTCGAGGCCGAGGAGGGCTGGCGCATCGTGCAGCCGGTGCTCGACGCCTGGGCTGCCGACGAGGTGCCGCTGGCCGAGTACGCGGCCGGCTCGGACGGGCCGGCATGAGCCCGTACGTGTCCGGTGAGCGCAACGTGCTGGGCGGTCCCCTGGAGGAGTGCGGCCACGACCCGGTCACCGGGTTCTACCGCGACGGCCACTGCTGCACCGGCAGCGAGGACATCGGCAGCCACACCGTGTGCACGGTGGTGTCCGCGGAGTTCCTCGCCCTGCAGGCCGGGCTGGGCAACGACCTCACCACGCCCCGCCCCGAGTTCGGGTTCGCCGGGCTGAACCCTGGAGACCGCTGGTGCGTGGTCGCCGTCCGCTGGCGGCAGGCCTTCGAGGCCGGCGCCCCGGCCGGGGTGGTGCTCGCGGCCACCAACGTCAAGGCGTTGGAGGTGGTGCCGCTGGAGATGCTGCGCGCGCAGGCCGTCGACGTGCCCGACGACCTGTCGGGGTGGGGGGAGTCCCCGCCCGCCTGAGGACGTGGGCGACCCGGGTCGGGATGGTTGCGCACGACCCTCCCGGGGCATCTCCGCCTCGACCGGCTCCAGACCAGGGGCCACCGAGCACGGAGGAACCGCATGATCCCCGCTGGCAACATCCGCGACTGGCGCGGCGAGAACGTCGTCGACCCCGAGGGCCACAAGATCGGCACCCTCGAGTCGATCTACGTCGACGTCGTCAACGACGAACCCTCGTTCATCGGGGTCGAGGTCGGCGGGCTCATCGGCGGGAAGTCGATCGTGTTCGTCCCGCTCCAGGACGCCACGGTCGGCCCGCGCGAGGTGCGGGTCAACTACGGCCGCGACCTGGCGAAGGCCGCGCCGAGCATCGACACCGACGGCGAGCTGACCGCCGCCGACGAGCCGAAGGTCTTCGCGCACTACCAGATGCCCTACTCCACCGGCGCCAACGGCGAGCGCCAGCTCGCCCGCCGCTGAGCACCAACCCCCTCGACGATCACGGACCTGTGCGCGGGACACGCCGCGACCGGGTGACCGGGGGTCCGTGATCGTCGTGATCTGGGGGGTCAGCTCTCCAGGGCTGACGGGTCCAGCCACGCCGCTTCCCAGACGTTGCCGCTGGGGTCGGTGAAGCTCGTGCCGTACATGAAGCCGTGGTCCACCGGCTCGCCGAACTGCCGGCCACCGTGCGCGACGGCCTTGGCGAGCAGGTCATCGCACTCCTCGCGACTGGCGGCCGAGAACGCGTTCATCACCGACACCTGCTGCTCGGGGTCCCCGGCCGTGGCGCCCGCAGGCAGGAACCCGGCGAACTTCTCCCGGGTCATGACCATCGCCACGATGTTCTCGGCCAGCGCGAACGACGCGGTGCTGTCGTCGGAGAACCTCAGGTCCTGCTCGAGGCCCAGCCCCGCGTAGAAGGCCGTGGCCGCGTCGATGTCGGACACCGGCAGGTTGACGAAGATCGTGCGCACGGCAGCTCCCTCGGGTCATCGGGCCGGCCCTTCCGGCCCCGTCCCCCCTCTGACCGCGGGCCGCCCCGGAAGTCATCGGCGCCGCGCCCTGTCCCGGCGTCGACAGCGGCGGCGGCACGCCGGCGGGCGTACCCGGGCGCGCAGCCCCATGGCTGCGCGCCGGCGGGGGTACCCGGGCGCGCAGCCCCATGGCTGCGCGCCCACGCGGGGCACCCGGGAAGGTGACCCGTCTGAGCGCGCAGCTGCTCCGGCACTGCGCTCCCCGACGTGAGCCGGCGACGCCGCCGGCCGCCTGGGCGCGCACCTGCGGGCCGGTACGCCGGTGCGCGGCCGGACCCGAGCGCGGGATCCGGTGATGCGGTCGCCCAGCGTCAGGCGATCCGCACGAGCTTCTTGTTCACGAACTCCTCGGCGGCCAGCAGGCCCATCTCGCGGGAGGTGCCGCTGCGCTTGATGCCGCCGAAGGGCAGCTCCGGGGAGTCGGCGAGCACCAGGTTGACGTAGACCATGCCGGCCTCGATGCGGTTGGCCACCCGCTCGCCCTGCTCGGGGTCGGTGGTGAACACGTACGAGCCCAGCCCGAACCCGGTGTCGTTGGCCAGCTCCACGGCGGCGTCCTCGTCGGGCACCGAGTAGACGACCGCGACCGGACCGAAGAACTCCTCGCCGTAGGCCGGGTTGTCCGCGGTGACGTCGGTGAGGACGGTGGGCTCGAAGAACGCGCCCTCCCGCTTCCCGCCGGCGACCAGGGTGGCCCCGGCCGCCACCGCGCGCTGCACCTGCTGCTCGAGCACCTCGGCGGCCCGCAGCGAGGACAGCGGCCCGAGCTCGGTGTCGGCCTGGGTGGGGTCGGCCGGCCGGATGGCGGTCATCTTCTCGACGACACCGGCGAGGAAGTCCTGGTACAGGTCGGCGTGCACGACGAACCGCTTGGCCGCGTTGCAGGACTGGCCGCTGTTGTCCATCCGCGCCTCGACCGCGGCGGAGACCGCGCCGTCGAGGTCGTCGGTGGACAGCAGGAGGAACGGGTCGGACCCGCCCAGCTCCAGGGCCACCTTCTTCAGGTGCTTGCCGGCGACCTCGGCCACCGCGGTGCCGGCCCGCTCGGAACCGGTGAGCGAGACGCCCTGCACCCGTGGGTCGCCGATGATCGCCGCCGCCTGGTCGTTGCTGGCGTAGACGTTGACGTAGGCCCCCTCCGGGAACCCGGCGTCGAGGAACACCTGCTCGATGGCGGCCGCGGACTCGGGGCACTGCGGGGCGTGCTTGAGGATGATCGTGTTGCCGACCACCAGGTTGGGTCCGGCGAAGCGGGCCACCTGGTAGTAGGGGAAGTTCCACGGCATGACGCCCAGCAGCGGGCCCAGCGAGGCCCGCCGGATGACCGCGGTGCCCTGCGAGCCCTCGACCAGGTCGATCGGCTGGTCGGCGGTGATCCGCTCGGCGTTGTCGGCGTAGTACTCGTAGATGTCGGCGGCGAAGTCGACCTCGCCCTCGGCGGCGGTGATGGTCTTGCCCATCTCGCGCACGATGAGGGCAGCCAGCTCGGCCTTGCGCTCGCGGTGCAGCTGGGCGACCCGGCGCACCAGCTCCCCCCGCTCGGTCGCCGACGAGCTGCGCGACCAGCCCCGGTGGGCGGCCGTGGCCGCGGTGATCGCCGCCTCGACCTGCTCGTCGGTGGCGGTGGGGTAGCTGGCCACGGTCTCGCCGGTGGCGGGGTCGACGACGGCGTACTCGGTCATGCTGGGGGCTCCCATCGGCGGACGACACGTGCTCGCGCTGCGATCATGCCTGGCGGACGACGGAAGGGCCACGCGTCTCGACGTCGTCGTCGGCAACGGATAACGTCGCCGTAGCACATCGAATCGACGGTTTCCGTCGTGGACGAGGGGGGACGATGGCCCGCTACGGCCCGCAGTTCGGCCCGGACATCACCTACCTGGGCGTCGACCGCTGCGACCACACCGACCCCGCGTCCATGGCCGGTGCCGACGTGGTGGTCCTGGGCGCACCCTTCGACGGCGGGACGTCGCACCGGCCGGGCACGCGGTTCGGGCCGCAGGCGATCCGGATGACCGACTACCTGCCGCACGACGGCTCCCGGCCCTCGCTGGCGCTGCGCACCGACGGCCTGCGCGACCTGCGGGTGCTCGACGCCGGCGACGTCGAGATGTACTCCGGCGACATCGAGACCGCGCTGCCGGCGCTGCGCGCGGCGGTGGCCGACGTCGTCCGGGCCGGGGCGATCCCGGTCGTCCTGGGCGGCGACCACTCCATCGCGTTCCCCGACGCCGGCGGGGTGGCCGACGTCCTGGGCCACGGCCGGGTGTCGATGATCCACTTCGACGCGCACGCCGACACCGGCGACATCGAGTTCGGCTCCCTGTGGGGCCACGGCCAGCCGATGCGCCGGCTGATCGAGAGCGGCGCGCTGCGCGGCGACCGGTTCCTGCAGATCGGGCTGCGCGGTTACTGGCCGCCGCCGGAGACGCTGGACTGGATGGCCGCCCAGCGCATGCGCTCCTACGAGATGACCGAGATCGGCCACCGCGGGCTGCAGACCTGCCTCACCGAGGCGTTCGCGATCGCCACCGACGAGTGCGACGGCGTCTTCCTCTCCGTCGACATCGACGTGTGCGACCCCGGGCACGCACCGGGCACCGGCACACCCGAACCGGGCGGCCTCACCGCCCGCGAGCTGCTGGACTCGGTGCGCCGCATCTGCCTGGAGCTGCCGGTGGTGGGCATCGACGTCGTCGAGGTCTCCCCGCCCTACGACCACGCCGACATCACCGCCGCCCTGGCCAACCGCGTCGTGCTCGAGGCGCTGTCCGCCATCGCGCGCAAGCGCTCCGGCGTCCCCTTCGACCCCTCGCTCCCCCTGCTCGCAGATCGGAACCTGCCGTGACCGCACACCCGCTCGACCCGCTGTCCGCCGACGAGTTCCGGGCCGCCGCGGCGATCCTGCGCCGGGAGAAGGGGGTCGGTGGCGGCTGGCGGTTCGCCTGCATCGAGCTGCGCGAGCCGGCCAAGGACGTCGTCCGCACCTGGACGGCGGGCGACCCGCTGCCCCGCGAAGCCCGGGTCACCTGCTTCGACCGCGCGACGAACTCCGCCTACAAGGCCGTGGTCTCGCTGACCGACGACACGGTCCTGGAGTGGACGGCGGTGCCCGGCGAGCAGCCGAACATGACCGTCGACGAGTGGCACGAGGCGCACGTCGAGCTGATCAAGAACCCCCAGGTCGTCGCTTCGCTGGCCGAGCGCGGCATCACCGACCTCGACCTCGTGCTCATCGACACGTGGGCGTACGGGCACTCGCTCATCCCCGAGCAGTTCCTGGGCCGCCGGGTGGGCTGGACCGACGTCTGGGTGCGCGAGACGCCGAACGGCAACCCCTACGCCCACCCGGTCAACGGTCTGCACCACGTGGTCGACCTGAACACGATGGAGCTGCTGGACATCGAGGACACGTTCCGGGTCGAGGCACCGACCGGCGCGATGGGCGAGTACGTGCCGTCGCTGGTGCCCGGGCTGGTCGAGCGCACCGACGTGAAGCCCTTCGAGCTCACCCAGCCCGAGGGCGTCTCGCTGTCGATGGAGGGCAACGAGCTGCGCTGGCTGGACTGGTCGATGCGCATCGGCTTCAACCACCGCGAGGGCCTGGTGCTGCACCGGGTGTCGATCGACGGCCGGTCGGTGGCGCACCGCATGAGCTTCGCCGAGATGGTGGTGCCCTACCGCGACCCCGGCGAGGACCACCACCGCCGCACCGCCTTCGACATCGGGGAGTGGGGCCTGGGCTTCATGACCACCTCGCTGGAGCTGGGCTGCGACTGCCTCGGCGAGATCACCTACCTCGACGCCGTGCTGCACGACAGCCACGGCGAGCCGTACACGATCACCAACGCCGTGTGCATCCACGAGGAGGACGACGGCGTGCTCTGGAAGCACGTCGACGAGCACGCCGGCGCCGAGGTGCGGCGCTCGCGGCGGCTGGTGGTCAGCTTCCACGCCACCGTGGCCAACTACGAGTACCTGGTCTACTGGCGCTTCTACCCCGACGGCCAGATCGAGTGCGAGGTCCGGGCCACCGGCATCATGGTGACCTCGGCGTTCGAGGACACCCCGCCCGAGCACGGCACCGTCGTCGACGACCACACCTACGCCCCCACCCACCAGCACTTCATCGTGGCACGGCTGGACATGGAGGTCGACACCCCCGACAACACCGTGGTCCAGTCGCACACCGAGGTGCCGCCGATCGGCCCGGGCAACCCCTACGGCGTGGCGCTGACCCCGCGGAAGCAGCCGATCACCACCGAGGGCGGCTTCGACCTCGACTGGGCCTCCCAGCGCGGGTTCTCGGTCACCTCGGCGTCGCGGCGCAACGCCTGGGGCGCGCCGACCGCCTACAAGCTGGTGCCCACCGCGGCGATCCCCGCGCTGGCCGGGCCCGAGTCGCCGCTCATGCAGCGGGCCGGGGTGGTCGCCCACCCGGTGTGGGTCAGCCCCTTCGACCCGGAGGAGCGCTGGCCCTCGGGCGAGTTCTGCAACCAGAGCTCGCGGGACGCCGGCCTACCGGAGTGGACGAAGGCCGGGCGCTCGGTGGAGGCCACCGACGTGGTGCTCTGGCACGTGTTCGGCATCCACCACGTGCCGCGGGTCGAGGACTGGCCGGTCATGCCGGTGGACGTCGTCCGCTTCGAGCTCAAGCCGACCGGCTTCTTCGACCGCAACCCCACCCTGAGCATGCCGCCGTCCGCGTCGGGCAAGCCGCACTGCCACTGACGAAGACCCCGGCACCCCGCACCTCCCGCACCCCCCCCCCCCCACCCCCCCCGCACCCCCCCCGCTGCATGTGACATCCAGCGGGGTCCGGCCACCTGGTCACCCCTGGATGTGACATCCAGCGGGGTGGGGGTGGGGGTGGGGTGGGGCGCGGTGTGGGGTCAGGCGACCGGGTAGCGGACGACGGAGCCGGGGCCGTCGAGGCGGGCCAGGGTGAGGCCGAGGGTGGCCAGCCGCAGGACGTCGTCGGGACGGCGGTCGCGGGTCACCGGGAACACGCCCGCGGACGCCGACCGGCCGACCGCGGCGACCAAGCGGCCGGCCGAGGCCACGAGGTCGCCCTCCACCACGGCGGCGAACTCGGCCGGCCCGCTGCGGGCCAGCCAGTCCCCCGGCCGCAGGGCGCGGGTGAGCCCGGCGCAGGCGTCCACCAGGACGCCGGCGCCGACCGGCTCGGCGTCGACCGGGAGGCCCACCACGACCAGGCCGGACGTCGGTGCGGTGCCCGCGGCGGGGCGACGGAGCGCGAGCACGTCCAGCAACGCGACCCGGGTGGGCAGCAACGTGGTGGCGTCGAGGTCGAGCAAGGTGGTCACCCCCGCCTCGTCGGCCGCCGGGACCACGCCCTGCAGCCCGTTCACCCCATCGGGGCAGGTCATGGCGGGGAGGCGGGGCCGCGTCGTGGGGTCCTGGTCAGTACACCTAGCCGCCGCCCATCGGCAGTCGCGGGCCCGACCGGTACCGGATCGGGTCGCCAGATACCGAGTCGATCATGGGCAAGTCGTCACCGCGAGCCGGACGATCGAGTTCTTGATACCCGCCTACGGTCCGCAGGTGCTCATCTCCCGCCGCCTGCGCCTGGCCGCACTGCTCGTGGCCGCCGTGCCCCTGCTCGCCGTGCCCCTGCTCGCCGTCCCCGCTCCCGCCTCCGCCGCCGGGGAGGTGGCCGGCGGCTCCTTCGCCTCCCCCGTGCCCATCCCGAACGCCGTCCCCGGCAGCTTCACCGCCACCAACGTCGGCGTGTCCAGCACCGGCTCCCGCGACGAGGCCAGCCACCCGTACTGGGACAACGTCACCTGGTACAGCTACACCCCGGCCGCCACGGGCGTCGTCTCCATCCGGGCCACCTCGATCGACCCCTCCGGCTGGGACAACACGCTCGAGGTGTGGACGACGGGCGGCACCCTGGTCGAGGAGCAGGACGACCGCTACGACCTCGACGCCCTCGTGAACCCCACCCTGACCGGGGGCACGACCTACCTCATCGGGCTGGGCGGGTACCGGCCGGTGCACACCGGCAGCGCCACCCTCAGCTTCGCCAACCAGGTGCCCGACGCCCCGACCGGGCTCACGGCCACCATCGGCAACGCCTCGGCGTCCCTGTCCTGGACGGCCCCGGCCGACCACGGCAGCCCCATCAGCTCCTACACCGTCGAGTGCCAGCGCGACGGCGGCAGCTGGAGCCCCTGCCGCACGGTCACCGGCACCCCGCCGAGCAGCTCCGCCACGGTGACGGGTCTGGTCAACGGCAGCTCCTACCGCTTCCGGGTGCTGGCCACCAACTTCATCGGCGCCTCCGCGCCGTCGGCCGAGGTGCCCGCCGGGGGCACGACCGGCGTCGTGCCGACCGCCCCCAGCACCACCACCGCGACGGCACCCGCCACCGCCGTCCGGTTCGACGACGTGACCGTCGGGGTCACGGTCGCGGCCGGCGGCACCGCGGTCGCCGGGGGCACGGTCACCGTCAGCGACGGCGGCACCGTGCTCGGCACCGGCACGATCAGCGGCACCACCGCCTCGGTCGTCGTCCGTCCGCAGGTCGGCACGCGCACGCTCACCGTCGCCTTCGGCGGCACCACCGGGACCCAGGCCAGCAGCACGACCGTGCCGGTGACGGTCACCGGGGCCCCGCAGACGATCGCCTTCACCCAACCCGGCCCGGCCTCGGCGGGCACCGCGCAGGAGCTGCGGGCCACCTCGTCGGCGGGCCTGCGGGTGGCGTTCACCGCCACCGGCCCGTGCTCGGTCTCCGGCACCCGGGTCAGCTCGACGGCCACCGGCACCTGCACCGTCACCGCGTCGGTCGACGGCGACGCCGACCACCTCGCAGCCGCCCCGGTCGACCGCAGCTTCGACGTGGTCGCCCCGCTGGACCTCACGCTGCGCGTGGACACCCCGCTCTCCGGCGTCGCGGCCGGCGCACCGGTCGTCGTCCGCGGGGTGGGCCTGCTCCCCGGGTCCACCGTGACCCTGGAGCTGCACAGCACGCCGCGCCGGCTGGCCACCGCCACCGTCGGCCCCGACGGCACCGTCTCGGTGCCGGCGACCCTGCCCCAGGACGTCGAGGCCGGCGACCACCAGCTGATCCTGCTCGGCACCGCGCCGGACGGGTCGGCGGTCCGCACCACGCTGGCCCTGAGCGTCGACGCCGACGGCCGGCTGGTCCGGATCGGCGACGACCGTGCTCCTGCTGCACTGGCGACCACCGGCTCGCCGGTCGGCGCGGCAGCCGGCGGGGCGGCCCTGCTGCTCGCGCTCGGCGGCGGCCTGCTGCTGGCCGGCCGGAGGCGCAGCACCACCCGCTGACCGAGCACGCCCGACGGCCCCGTCCCCCTCGCGTGGGGGGCGGGGCCGTCGGCGTCAGGCCGGGGGCGGGACGGGGCGGAACGCCCCGGTGGCCGGGCCGGGCCAGAGACCCTCGAGCACCTCGACCGTCTCGTCGCGGGCGCCGGAGGCGGCCCCCACGGTGCGGAACCGGGTGGGCGGGATGCCGTCGACCATGTCGTCGAGGACGTCGGCGACCACCACGGTGACGTTGTCGGTGGCGGGGGCGGCGAGGGCGGCGCCGAGGAGGGTGGCCGCGGCCTGGTCGGCGTTCTCGGCGGTGGCCAGCAGCTCGGCGAGCGTCTGCGGCGCGAGCGCACCGGAGAGCCCGTCGGAACAGACGAGCAGGCGGTCGCCGGGCGCGACGTCGACCGACAAGACCTCCAGGCCCTCGACGTCGTCGGTGCCGCCGTGCAGCGCGGCGTAGACCGCGGAGCGCTGGGGGTGCACCAGCGCCTCCTCCTCGGTGATCGACCCCGCGTCGATGAGGGCCTGCACGAGGGTGTGGTCGCGGGTCAGCTGCACCAGCTCCGGCGCCCGCCAGCGGTAGGCCCGGGAGTCACCGATGTGGACGAGGACGGCGGCGTCGGCCTGCACCCCGATGCCGCACAGCGTCGTGGCCATCCCCTCCAGGCGGGGCCGGTGGCCGACGGCGGTGCGGATGCGCTCGTTGGCCGCCGAGACCAGCGCGGCCAGGCCGCCGTCGGCCTGGCCGGGGTCCAGGCCGCGGCCGAGGGGGGCCAGCCAGCTGATGACCAGGGACGAGGCGACCGCGCCGCCCACGTTGCCGCCCACCCCGTCGGCCACCGCGACCAGCGACGGGGAGACCAGCCCGGAGTCCTGGTTGTCCGGGCGCGGACCGGTGTGCGACCGGGCAGCAGCCAGCAAGGACAGCGCCACACCCACCCCCGTCCGTGATCACCCTGCTCGTCGGGGCCAGTAGACCAGCCGGGGAGCGGCCCCGCCCGGGAGAGCACCCCCTCGGGGGTGGTGGCGCGGTGGTCAGGGGGCGGGGCTGAGCACCCAGAGCACCTCAGCCGGTGCGGTGCCGGGGGTGATGACCTGCGGTTCGCGCTGGCCACCCGGGGTGAGCAAGGTCTCGTGCACCTGCTGCCCGCCGAGCTGACCGCGGTGGCCGCCTCGCACACCGCCTACGAGCTGCTGAGCGTCCTGGCCCTCAACCGCGCCTGATCTCCCTCGCGCCGGGCCCGCCGGGGTGGCCGGACATCCCTGACGGTGGCCGCCCGTTCCATCAGCTGGCAACCGTAGGAGATGTCCGGCCACCTCACCGGCCGGGGCCGAGCGCCACCCGGGGCTCCACCACCGGCCCGAGGCGGCGCTGCGGCACGAGGTCCAGACCCACGCCGCGGGCGGCGAGCTGGGCGGCGCCGGTGGCCGAGGCGCTGCGCACCCGCACGTGCTGCACCGGACGGCCCAGGGCGTCGGCGAGCAGCTGCTGCACGGCCGGGGTGCGGACGCCTCCCCCGGTGAGCACCACCGGGGCGTCACCGGCCGGGTCCAGCAGGTCGGCGCCGGCCGCCACCGCGTCCGCGACCCCCTCCAGGGCGGCCCGCCCCAGGTCGGCGCGGGTGGTGCCGGCGTGCAGCCCGGTCCAGGCGGCGCGGTCGTCGGGTCCCGCGACGCCGCCGCGCTCACCGGTGAGCCACGGCGTGAACCGCACGCCCCCGGCGTCCGGGCCGTCGAGCGTCGCGACGAGCTGGTCCCACCCGAACCCGAGCACGCGGCGCACCCAGTCCCAGGCCAGGCCGCCGTTCTGCAGCGCGGCCATGGCGTACCAGCCGTCGGCGGCGTCGGCGTAGAGGTGCGTGACCGGGTCGAGCGCGGGGCCCGGGACGGCGGCCGGTCGCAGCAGCTGGGCGCCGGTGCCGAGGTTGACCTGCAGGCCCGCCGTCGTCCCGGTCGCCAGCAGCGCCAACGGGGTGTCGGCGCCGCCCACGACCACGGGCACCTCGCCGAGGGCGCCGAGCACCGCCGTCCCCACGACCTGGTGCGCCGGCAGCACCCGGGGCACCGCCGCCCCGGCGAGCGCGACGGCCGGCGCGGACCAGTCGTCGGCCGGGACGTCCCACAGCAGGGTGGCCGAGGCGTCGCTGCGGTCGGTGACCAGCGGGTCGGCATCGGGCACGAGGGTCGCCCGCAGGGCGTCCTTGGGCAGCAGGACCCCCGCGGCGCGGGCCACCAGCTCGGGCTCGTGCTCGGCGAGCCAGGCGGTCAGCGGCCCGGTCATGCCCGGCACGAGCGGGTTGGCCAGCGCGGCCCGGTCGTCGTCGGGCAGGCTCCGCCACCGCTCGACCTGGGCCGTCGCGCGCTGGTCGGGCCACAGCAGGGCCGGGGACAGCGCGGCGCCCGAGGCGTCGACGAGCACCGCGCCGTGCATCTGGCCCGAGATCCCCAGCCCGCGGACGGCGTGCCCGGCGAGGTCGAGGTGGTCCAGCGCCTCCCCCAGGGCGGACCGCCACACGGCGACCGGTGTCTGCGCCCAGCCCGGCTGCGGGGTCTCCAGCGGGTAGCCGACCTCCGCCTCGGCGACGACCGCGCCGTCGGTGTCGAGCGCGGCCAGCTTGAGCCCGCTGGTGCCCAGGTCGGCGCCGAGGAGGAGGTCGGCCATCAGCCCGCGACGCCACCCACCAGCGCACCGATGCCGAAGGTGACCGCCATCGCCAGCGCCCCGCCGACGACCAGCCGGACGACGGCGACGCCGACCCTGGACCCACCCAGCCGCGCGCTGACCGCGCCGGTGAGGGCCAGCGCCAGCAGCACGACCACGAACGTGACCGGCACCCGGACGGCGGTCGGCGCGAGCAGGATGGCGGCCAGCGGGAGCAGCGAGCCGAGCGTGAAGGCCAGTGCCGAGGCGCCCGCCGCGTGCCAGGGGTTGGTCAGCTCCTCGGGGTCGATGCCCAGCTCGGCCTCGACGTGGGCGGCCAGCGCGTCGTGGTCGGTGAGCTCCTCGGCCACCCGGCGGGCGGTGGCCGGGGAGAGCCCCTTGGACTCGTAGATGGCGGCCAGCTCGGCGAGCTCCTGCTCGGGCATCTCGGCCAGCTCGCGCTTCTCCTTGCGCACCAGCGCCTGCTCGCTGTCGCGCTGGCTGCTCACCGACACGTACTCGCCCAGGGCCATCGACACCGCACCGGCGACCAGGCCGGCGACCCCGGCGGTGAGCACCGGGCCGTCGGCGGTGGTGGCCCCGGCGACGCCGACGACCAGTCCGGCGGTGGAGACGATGCCGTCGTTGGCGCCCAGCACCCCGGCGCGCAGCCAGTTCAGCCGTGAGCTCAGGGCGCCGGCGTGCGGCTCGCCCTCGTGGGTGGGTGCTTCCTGCGTGGTCACGCCGCGAAGCTAGGTCGTGCCCGCCCGCCCCGCCACGAAGGCGAGCCTGCGCTCAGCGATGATCAGGGGGTCAGCCCTCGTCGCCGCCGCGGTCGTCGGTGGGGGCATGGGCGGCGGTGTCGGACCAGGTGGCCTCGGCGCCGGAGTGCCCGATCCGCACGACCTGCTGGGTGACCCCGACGACGGCGACGACGGCGAGCACCGCAGCCGCGACGCCCAGCGCCTTCGAGGTCGCGGGCCGGCGGCCCAGCAGGTGGACGACGACGGCCATCACGAACAGGCCGATCATCCAGGGCAGCAGCCCGTCGGCCAGGTGCGCGTGCTCCTCGATCAGCTCGCTGCGGCCGACCATGCGCTCGAGGTTCTCCCCGCTCTCGGTCGACAGCGGGGTGAGCACCAGGCCGACGAGGGCCACGAGCGGGGTGACGATGCCCAGCCGCGCGCGGGCGGCGGGCCAGAGGGCATGCAGCAGCACGAGCAGGGCACCCAGCGGGACCAGCACCACGGTGGCGTGCACGATCAGCGGGTGGGCGGGCAGACCGAAGACGGTCTCGGGCACGGGGTCCTCCTGGCGCAGTGACGGGGTGTGCACATGCACCCATGCCACCGTGTGCGCAGGCTGTGCCTCAGCCCTCCGGGCGCCGTGTGCCCCAGGCGTAGGTCTGCTTGGCCAGGCCCAGGTAGACGAAGGTCTCGGTGGACTCGACGCCGTCGACGCCCCGGATGCGGCTCACGGTGTCCAGCAGCTGCTCGTCGTCGGCGCAGACCACCTCGACCAGCAGGTCGAGCGAGCCGGCCGAGACGACCACGTAGTCGACCTCGTCGAAGGCGGCCACGGCGTCGGCGACGACCCGGCTGTCCCCGCGCACCCGCACCCCGACCATGGCCTGCCGCGGGAAGCCGACCTGGCGGGGGTCGGTGACGGCGACGATCTGCATGATGCCGGCGTCCTGCAGGCGCTGGACGCGCTGGCGGACGGCGGCCTCGCTGAGCCCGACCGCCTCGGCGATGCGGGCGTAGGGACGCCGTCCGTCCTGCTGCAGCTGCTCGATGATGGCCCGGGAGGTGTCGTCCAGGACCACCGGCTGACGCTCGACCACTGCTTCCCCCCACGGATCCCGTCGTCGACCGGACCCCCGGCCACCGGAACAGTAGTGCGCTCAGTCGACGAGCGAGGCCCGGCGCCGCACGCGCCGCTCGTACCGGTCCAGCTGCCCGCCCAGCGGGCGGCCCAGGTACCGGCCCAGCACGACCCCCGCGGCCAGCGCCAGGCCGATCGCTGCGGCACCGACCAGCTCGGCGGTGCCGCCGGCGACGTCGCCGCCGACCACGACGGCGAACAGCCCGCGGTAGATCGCCAGCCCCGGCAGCAGCGGCACGATGCCGCACACCGCCACGAGCAGCGCCGGCACCCGCAGCCGGCCGCCCAGGGCCTCGCCGCCGAACCCGACGACCGCGGCCGCGGCCGCGCTGGCCACGGCGGGGCCGACACCGACCGCGCCCGCCGCGGCCGTGGTGGCCCAGGACAGCCCGCCCGCCACGACGGCCACGGCCAGTCCGCGCGGCCCGGCGTAGGAGGCCAAGGCCCACGAGCCGCCCATGAGCGCCGCCGCCGTCAGCGCGACGGCGAAGGGGACGGTCACGGTGGCCGGATCGACGACCCGCAGCGGGACCTCGACCCGCCGGGCGACGTCCAGCACCGCGGCGATGCCCACGACGATCCCGGTGGTCAGGGTGATGACCTCGAACGCGCGGGCCGCGGCGGTGACCGGGAACCCGCTGATGGCGTCCTCGGCGGCGCCGACCAGGTAGAGGCCGGCCAGCAGCACGACGATGCCGGCGGCGACCACCAGCGACGCCCGGATGTCCACCCCCGCCGCGACCAGGGCGACCGCGGTCGAGGTGACCACGGCCGCGCCGGCCGCCTGCTGGAAGAACACCGGTAGGCCCCGTCGGTTGAGCGCGCGGATGGTGCGCTCGACCACGGCGGTGGTGACCGCGGCGACCACGGCGACCAGCCAGTTCCCGCCCAGCAGGGCCGCGACGCAGGCGGCGACCCCGGACCACCCCAGGGCGTGCAGGGACCGCCGGTAGGGGTGCGGGGCGGCGAGCACGGCGTCCAGCCGCCGGTGGGCCTCCTCGACGCCGAGGACCCCGTCGGTGACCTCGGTGGCCAGGTCGGTGATGCCCTGCAGCCGGGTGTAGTCCAACCCGCGGGGGCGGACGATGCGCATGAGGGTCAGCGGCGGGACGTCGTCGGGGTCGTAGCCGATGGTCAGCGAGGTGAAGGTCATGTCGACCTGGCAGTCGGTGAGGCCGTAGGCGGCGGCGACCCGCAGCGCGCTGGCGGTGACGTCGGCCGCCGAGGCCCCGACGGCCATCATGGCTTCGCCGATGCGCAGCGCCAGCGACAGCGCCGACCGCGCGGTGGCCTCGTCGACCCCGCCCGGCCCGGCCCGCAGCGCCAGCGGCTCGGTCGGCGGCCCCGAGCCGATCATGGCGCGGCGCGCGCGGTCGGGCAGGCGGGCCCGCCCCTGGACCGGTTCGCGTGACACGGCCCCAGGCTACGGACCTCCGGGGTCAGTTCGTGACCGCGGCCAGCAGCTGCAGCTTGTCGTGCGTCGCGGTCCCCGGCGCGGCGGTGTAGACCAGCAGGGAGTGCCCCTGGAGGGGGTCCTGCAGGGTCTGGCACTGCAGCTCGAGCAGGCCGAGCTCGGGGTGCACGAGACGCTTGCGCTCGCCGGGGTGCACGCCGACCTCGTGCAGCTCCCACAGCCGGCGGAACTCTGCGCTGCGGGCGAGCAGGTCCTCGGCGAGGTGGGCCGCACGGGAGCGGGGGCCGCGCAGGGCGAGCACGTGCCGCAGGCCCGACGTCCACGCGCGGCCGAGCAGGTCGTGGTCGTCGGGGTGGTACGGCGCCCGGGTGGCCGGGTCGGTGAACCACCGGAAGCCCAGGCTGCGCGCGGGGCCGGTGCGCAGGGACGCGTCGCCGAGCAGTGCGACGCCGGGACGGGTCTGCCGCAGGGTCTCCCCCAGCTCGGTGACCACCTTGGCCGGGGTGTCGTCGAGCCGGTCGAGGATGCGCAGCATGCCGGGGCTGAGGTGCTCGCCCACGCCCCCGCCGCGCACGGGAGGGTGGTGGCCGGCGAGCCGGTACAGGTGGTCGCGCTGGTCCAGGGAGAGGTGCAGCGCCTGGGCGACGGCGGCGACCATCGACGCCGAGGGCTGTGGGCCGCGCTGGCGTTCGATGCGGGCGTAGTAGTCGACCGACATGTGGGCCAGGGCGGCGACCTCCTCGCGGCGCAGCCCGGCGGTGCGGCGGCGCTGCCCGCGCGGGAGCCCGACGTCCTCGGGCTGGAGCGACTCGCGGCACCGGCGGAGGAAGTCCGCCAGCCCGCTGCGGTCCATCTCCACGTGCGCTCCCCGGGTCGGTGTCCCCCCGTTCTACCGGGTGCCCGCGACCGCAGGCAGGGCCTGCTGATCCCCGGCTGAGCAGGGCGTGGTGCGCCTGCGCGGCGGCGTCGACGCTGGGTGCACACCACCGATCCCGAGGAGCTCCCCGTGGCCCGCACCCCGATCCAGATCCCCGACCTCACCGGCACCCGCGCCGTCGTCACCGGCGGGAGCGACGGCACCGGCCGGGTGATCGCCACCCGGCTGGCCGCGGCCGGCGCCGAGGTGGTGCTGCCCGTGCGCAACCCGGCCAAGGGCCGGGCCGCCGTCGAGGGCATCCGGGCGCAGGTGCCGGCTGCCGACGTCTCGTTGCGCGAGCTGGACCTGTCGTCACTGGCGTCGGTCGCCGCGCTGGGCGAGGTGCTGCGTGCCGAGGGGACGCCGATCGGCATCCTGGTGAACAACGCCGGCGTGATGACCCCGCCGGAGCGGCAGACCACCGCCGACGGCCACGAGCTGCAGTTCGGCACCAACCACCTCGGCCACGTGGCCCTGGTCGGGCAGCTGCTCCCGCTGCTGCGGGCCGGCAAGGCCCGGGTGGTGTCGCAGATCAGCATCGCGGCGAACCAGGGCGCGGTGCAGTGGGACGACCTGGACTGGACGCAGAGCTACGCCGGCGGGCGCGCCTACAGCTCGTCGAAGATCGCGATGGGGCTGTTCGGTCTGGAGCTCGACCGCCGCAGCCGGGCCCACGGCTGGGGGCTGAGCAGCGCCCTGTCGCACCCGGGCATCGCGCCCACCAACCTGCTGGCCGCTCGTCCCGAGCTGGGCCGCGGTCGCGACACCGTCGGCCGCCGGGTCGTGCGGGCGCTGTCGGCGGTCGGCCTGGTCGGCACGGTGGACAGCGGAGCCCAGCCGGCGTTGCTGGCCGCCACCGCCCCGGACGCCGGCGGGCGCTTCTACGGCCCGTCGGGGCCGGGCCACCTGGCCGGCGGGCCGGCGGAGCAGAAGCTGTACAGCCGGCTGACCAGCACTGCCGACGCCGCCCGCGCCTGGGACGTGTCGGTCGCGATGGCCGGGGTGCCGGCCCTGTCCGGACCGGAGGGTGCGGACCAGCTGAGCTGATCCCCAGGCGTCCTCAGGCCAGGCCGAGGGTGGCCCGGGCCTTGCGGGCGACGGCCTCGTCGAGGAGCTTCCCGTCGGCGCCCACGGCCACCCCCGGCGAGGCGGCCAGCCGGACGAGGACGTCGCGCGCGGCGGCCACCTCCTCGGCGCTGGGCCGGCAGACCCGCTCGACCACCTCGACCTGCGCGGGGTGGATGCAGGCCCTCCCCCGGAACCCCAGTGCCAGCAGCCGCCGGGTCTCGGCCTCGAACGCCACCAGGTCGCGGAACTCCGTCGACACCGCGGCCGGCGGCGGCGCGATGCCCGCTGCCGCGGACGCCAGGACGACGGTCGAGCGGGCCAGCAGCAGCTCGGCGCCGTCCGGGCCGGGGGTGACGCCCAGGTCAGCGGCCAGGTCCACCTCGCCCAGCTGCAGGCAGCGCACCCGCGGCCCGCTGGCCAGTGCGGGGGCGGCCAGCACGCCGGCGGCGCTCTCCACCAGGGGGCTCACGCCCAGGCTGCACGGCGCCCGGCCGGTGGCGGTCTCGGCGGCGAGCAGCTGCTCGTGCACCCGGTCCAGCAGGGCACGCGTGGACGCCTTGGGGAGCACCACACCGGTGAGGCGGGCACCCCGGGCGACCGCGTCGACGTCGTCCCGACCTCGTTCACCGGTGCCGACCCGCACCCAGACCTGCGCGTCGACCGGAGGCCCGGCCAGCCAGTCGACGACGGCGGCGCGGGCGGCGTCCTTGCCGGCCGGGGGGACGGCGTCCTCGAGGTCGAGGACGACGGCTCCCGCACCCGACGCGAGCGCCTTGGCGAAGCGGTCGGGCCGGTCGCCGGGCACGTAGAGCCACGACCGGACGGTCACCCGACGACCGTCGCGCCGCTGACCAGCGACTTGGCGATGACGGTGCGCAGGACGTCGTTGGTGCCCTCGCCGATGGCCATGAGCGGGGCGTCGCGGTAGAGCCGCTCGACCACGAACTCGGTGGAGTAGCCGTAGCCGCCGTGGATGCGCATCGACTCCAGCGAGAGCGACAGCGCGGTCTCGGAGGCGAACACCTTGGCCATGCCCGACTCGGCGTCCACCCGCTTCCCGGCATCGGCCTGGGAGGCGGCCCAGTAGGTGAGCAGTCGGGCGGCCTGCAGCTGGGTGGCCATCTCGGCGAGCTTGAGCGCGATGGCCTGGAACTCGGCGATCGGGTGCCCGAACGCCTCGCGCTCGCCGGCGTACTTCAGCGCTGCGTCGTAGGCGGCCTGCGCGACCCCGACCGAGCGGCCGGCGATGTTCAGCCGGCCGATCTCCAGGCCGGACAGCGCCTGCTTCATGCCCTTGCCCTCGACCCCGCCGAGCAGGTCGGTCACCGGCACGCGGACGTCGACGAGGCTGATCTCGCACGACTCGGTGCCCTTGTAGCCGAGCTTGCCCAGGTCGCGGCTGACCTCGAAGCCCTCGGACGACGTGTCGACCAGCAGCAGCGACATGCCGCGGTGCCGGGGCTCGGCCGCCGGGTCGGTCTTCACGAGCACGGGCAGCACGTCGGCGTGCCGGGCGTTGGTGATCCAGGTCTTGGTGCCGTTGACGACGTAGTGGTCGCCGTCGCGCACCGCGGTGGTGGCGATGCCCTGCAGGTCGGTGCCGGCGCCGGGTTCGGTGAGGCCGACGCCGGTGCGCCACTCGCCAGTGGCGAGCTTGGGCAGGAAGCGGTCCTTCTGCTCCTGGGTGCCGTGCTTGGCGATCATCCAGGCCGAGAGGCCGTGGCTGCCGAGTATGCCGGCGATGCCCATCCAGCCGCGGGCGATCTCCTCGTAGACCAGCGTGAAGCTGACCATGTCCAGGGCCAGGCCGCCGTACTCCTCGGGCGTGGTGAGCCCGAACAGCCCCAGCTGCTTGAGGTGCTCGACGATCTCGGTCGGGTAGCGCCCGGTGCGCTCCCACTCCGACGCCACGGGCACGATCTCGCGGTCGACGAAGCGCCGCAGCGTCTGCTGGAAGTCGCGCTGCTCCTCGTTCAGGGTGAAGTCCACGGGTTCCCTACTTTCCGAAGGCGCCGGCGGCGGCCAGTGCGGCCACCTTGTCCGGGGAGTAGCCGAGCAAGGTCGTGACGTCGTCCTGGTGCTCGTTGCGGTGCGGGGCGCGGCGGTGGTCGGTGCGCTGGGGCCCGAACCGCACCGGGCTGCCGACCTGCTTCACCGTGCCCCAGTGCGGGTGCTCGGTCTCCAGCAGCAGGCCGCGGGCGGCGGCCTGCGGGTCGGCCAGCGCCTGGCCGACGTCGTTGATCGGGGACGACGGCACCCCGGCCGCCTGCAGCAGCGGGAGCCAGTGCCCCAGCGTGTTGGCCGCGAACGCCGCCTTGAGGTGCGGCAGCAGCTCGTCTCGGTTCCGGTCCCGCAGCGCGAAGGAGGCGAAGCGCTCGTCGTCGCCGAGGTCGGGGCGCTCCAGGACGGCGACCAGCCGCTGCCAGAACTTCTCCTTGGCGCAGCCGACCACGAGCCAGCCGTCGGCGGCCTGGAACGCCTGGAACGGGACCAGCGAGGGGTGCGCGGAGTCGACGGTGCGGACCGGTTCGTACCCCGCCGTCATCGCCCAGGTCGCGGGGTAGGTCAGCAGCGAGACGGCGGTGTCGTAGAGCGAGACGTCGCAGTCGCCGCCGACGCCGTCCCTCCTCGCGGCGTGCAGGCCGGCGAGCAGGCTGAGGGCGGCGACGAAGCCGCTGGAGAAGTCGACGAGGCTCAGCCCGGTCTTGGTGGGTGGGCCGTCGGGGTCGCCGGTGAGGCTCATCCAGCCGGCGATGCCCTGCAGGACGTAGTCGTAGCCGGGCTCGTTCTGCCGCGGGCCGGTCATGCCGAAACCGGTGAGGCTGCAGCAGACGATGGCCGGGTTGAGGTGGGCGAGGTCGGCGTACCGGATGCCGATCTTGGCCGGGACGTCGCCGCGCAGGTTGGACCAGACGGCGTCGCTGGTGCGCACGAGGTCCTCGAACACCTCGCGGCCGGCGGCGGTGGAGATGTCGAGGCTGAGGCTCTGCTTGTTGCGGTTGAAGGTCTCGTAGAACAGCGAGTCCTCGCCATGGACGTAGGGCGGGACGTAGCGGCCGATGTCGCCACCGGTGCGGGGGTCCTCGATCTTGATGACCTGGGCGCCGAGGTCGGCCAGGTGCACGCTACCGAAGGGGCCGGCGCCGTACTGCTCGAGCGCGATGATCCGGACGTCCTCGAGCGGCCTCACTGGCTCATCGGCCCCGTCTTGGCCTCGGGGAAGTGGTTCTGCCCGATCCCCGACTCCCGGGTGGCGACCATGACCGAGCGCTTGAACGAGATGCACTCGTCGCCGTCGGCGTTCAGCCCGCGGGTGACCATCGAGACGATGCCGGCGTACGGGCGGCTCTTGGAAGCGCGCAGGCCGGTGCAAAGGCTCTCGGCGTAGAGCGTGTCGCCGACGTAGACCGGGTGGGTCAGCTTGACGTCGGTCATCTCGAGGTTGGCGACGGCGTTCTGACTCATGTCCAGCACCGACAGCCCGAGCGTCAGCGCGATCGTCAGGCCGGAGTTGACGATGACCCGGCCCCCGGTGATCGGGTTCTGCGCGGCCAGGTGCGCGTCGACGTGCTGCTGGTTGGTGTTCATCGTCAGCATCGTCAGCCAGGTGTTGTCGGCCTCGGAGATCGTGCGGCCGAGCGGGTGCTGGTAGACGTCGCCGACGACGTAGTCCTCGAAGAACCGCCCCAGGACGGCGGGGTGCGTGGCCATGGATGTGCCTCCCTCGACACCGGCACGCTAATTGTCTGATGATTACCGGCGCAAGCCCCTGCGACGTGGTGGAGGACCCGTGGACGGCACCAACTCCGTGATCCGCCGGGTCGACCGGCCGGCTCCCCCGGCCGGGCCGCTGTCGGGGGTGCGAGTGGGCGTGAAGGACAACGTCGACGTGTCCGGCGGGCCCACGACCTGCGGTTCCGCGTTCTTCGCTTCTCGCGTGCCTGCTGCGGATGCCGAAGTGGTGCGGCGGCTGTCGGACGCCGGGGCCGCGGTGGTGGCGACGCTGAACCTCAGCGAGTTCGCGGTCGGGGTGACCAACCAGAACTCCGCGGCCGGTCCGTGCCGCAACCCGTGGGACCTCTCGCGGATCCCGGGTGGGTCGAGCGGCGGGTCCGGCGCCGCCGTCGCGGCGGGGCTGGTGGACCTGGCGCTGGGCACCGACACGGGCGGCTCGATCCGGCTGCCGGCGTCGGCCTGTGGCGTGGTCGGGCTGCGGCCCACGCACGGCTCGATCCCGCTGGACGGCGTGTTCCCGGTCTGCGACGACGTGGACACGGTGGGGCCGTTGGCGCGGGACGTCTCGCTGGTGGCGCGGGCCCAGCGGGTGCTGACGGGGTCTGTTAGTGCTCTTCCCCAGCCCGCCGCGCCGCGGCGGATCGGGATCCCGGTGCAGTTGCTGCACGACGTCGACCCCGGCGTGCAGGCGGTGGTCGACGCGGCGCTGGCGGTGTTCGGCGCCGAGGTGGTGCCGGTCGAGGTCGAGGGCCTGCTCGCCGCGCAGGACATCGTCTACACGCTGGTTCACGCCGACCTGGCCCGCATCCACCGTGATCGCCTGGCCTCCGAACCCGAGCGGTTCCACCCGGACAGCCTGGTGCGCATCGGCCTGGGCCGGGACATCACCGCCGAGCAGCGAGCCGGGGCCGTCCAGGCGCGGCGGGAGCTGCAGTCCCGCATCTCGGCGGCGATGGACGGCGTCGATCTCTTCCTGACGCCGACGCTGCCGGTCGACGTCCCCCGCGCGGACCCTGACGACGTCCTGCGGGTGTCCCGGCGGTTGGGGTCGCTGACCTACCCGTGGTCACTGCACGCCGGGCCGACGCTGGCCTTGCCGGTGGGGTCCCACCCGGTGTCGGGGATGCCGGTCGGCGTCCAGCTCACCGCCCCGGAGGACGCCGAGGACGTCCTGTTCGCCGCCGGCCTCTGGTTCCAGCAGCAGACCGACCACCACACCCGCCGCCCGCCGGTCACCGCTTGAGACGTTTCCGCGGAAACACGCGTGCGCCCGCACCCATGGGCCGCCTGCGCTACCACGCGGTTATTCGTGACGTCACCGCCACCTGCTGGCGCACTCGCACACCGCTGCGCCCAGGCGCGGCCACCTCCCTCGCAGCACGCGCCAGATCTGAGCACATTCCGCACAATTCGCGCATGACCGTCATGGACCCGTCGACCCGGGCCGTCTCGGCGACCGAGGCCGCCACCGCCGGGCTGCCCAAGCTGGTGAAGGACGTGGAAGCAGGAGGTGACGTGGTGGTCGAGCGGCACGGGAAGCCCGTCGCCGCCGTGGTGAGCATGCGCCACCTGCACGAGATCCAGCGCCTCGAGGACGACCTGCGGGACACCGCGCTGCTGCTGGCACGTGCGGCGACGGACTCGGGCAAGCGCATCGCCCTCGACGAGGTCATCACCGCCCTGCGCTTCGACCGCGCGGAGATCGAGGCCGAGCTCGATGCTGGCCTTGCCGCCGGCCGGGAGTGACCTCACGTCACCGACGCGGCGGCCGGCACCCGGACGCCGAACGGACCGTGGTCCGGCTGACGGAGCCCGCCCCAGACGACCTCCACCGGATGGCCCGCAAGGGCGCGACCTACAGGTGGTCCGCTGGGCGCTCAGGGAGTTCGTCCTGCTCGAACGCGACCCCATGGCAGGGGAGGCGCTGCGCGGAGGTCTCGTCGGCTACCGCAAGCTGGTGGTGGGACAGGAATTGGCGCATCGTCTGGCGGGTGACCCACGACGATACCGGTCGCACCGTGGTGGACGTCGCCGAGGTGTGGGCCCTGGGCGCGCGGGCCGACGCGGAGGTCTACGAGGAGATGGTCGCCCGCGTGGCGAGCCTGCCGGCCACCCCGGCGACCATCCCGCTGGCCGAGGTGGTGGAACGGCTGGGCCGCATCGCCACGGGTCTGTCCCCCACCCGCACCGAGCCGACGCGGGGCCAGGGCTCGGTACCGGACTGGCTCGTCCAGGCCCTCGTCAAGGTCGTCGGGATACGCCCCGACGAGGCCGCGACCCTCGACCCCGATGAAGCGGCCAGACGCTGGACCGAGTTCACCACGCGCTCGCAGAGCTGACGGAGCACCGGGCCGCGGCCTCGTCCGGGCCAGGACGGCGTTTCCGCGGAAACACCCAGTCGCCCGGGATCAGCGCTGCCGCCGACCTCGCACGGCGGGCTCGAAGCCGTCGGCGTCGTGGTACCGGACCTCGACGTCCAGACCGCGGGCGTCGAACTCTCGCTGCAGGTCCTGCGCGAGGGTCCACCCTTCGTCAACCCAAGCGGCGGGCATCTCGTGCAGGCCGTACGGTCAAGCGGCTTGGGCGTTTCCGCGGAAACGTCGAGCCCGCAGTCCCGTGGCCGCCGGCGGTCAAGAACATCGACGCCGCCTGCTCCAGGCATGAGAGAACCCGGCCCCTCACCAGAGGTGAGAGAACCAGGTGGTACGAGCCAACTGAAGTGACCAACTTCGCTCAGTGTCGAGTCACCAGCCCCTGCGAGATCGGCGCTCTCGATGCGGAGCACGTGCGTGGCACCGGTGAGGACCGGCACGTTGACGTCGCGCTGCGCCCGCCCGGCCCAGGGGGCGGTCAGCTCGAGCGGGGTCGCCGTCCGGCATTTTGCCTCCCCTGCGCGGAGTGGACACCATTACGTTAGAACATACGTGCGACATTGCTCTTTCTGCACGATTCGGCTGCCCGGCGTGGGGGGGGGTAGATGCCGGCGGCCGCCAACCGGAAACCAGGTCGCACGGTGCAACGCTCTGATCTGCGGGGAGGCAGGAACGTCCCGGAGACCCACCCTGGTTCTCCGCCCGGAGCGCGATGTGGGACACCGTCGGGCGCAGCCCCTAACTGGAGACCCCGGGCACGCACCGCAACTGCACGCCCGGGGTCAGCGCTGGCACCAGCACCAGACTGGCACTCAGTTTCGGCTGAGGCGGTCCATCTGCTGGTAAGCGCCGGTCAGGTGGTCGAGGTGCCGCCGCATCGCCGTGACCGCCCCGTCTGCATCACGCGCGGCGACCAGGTCGTGCAGCTCGGCGTGGTCATCCGCCACGCACGACCAGAACCCGTCCGGCGCGTGGTCGCGGCCGAACCGCGTCGCCAGCACCCGGAACAGCGGCGCCGTGATCACCTCCAGCAGCGGGTTGCCGGTCGCCCGCAGCAGCACCAGGTGGAAGTCCTGGTTCGCCGCGTACGTGGCCTCACCCACGGCCACAGCTGGGTCGAACTCCGCCCGCCGCAGGTCCTCCAGCTGCTCGTCGGTCCGGTGCCGCGCAGCCTCGCCGGCGGCTGGCACTTCCAGCAGGTGACGCAACGACATCAGCTGACCGACCGTCACCCGCTCCGCCGCCGCCATCAGCGTCATCCCGGTCTCCAGGTGCGCCGACAGGTGCGCCGCCGTCGGCACGCTCACGAAGCTCCCGCCGGACACCCCCCGCGTCGTCTGGATCAGGTCCTGCGACGCCAGCGAGCGCAGCGCCTCGCGCACCGTGGACCGCCCGACCCCGAACTCGGCCGACAGCTCCTGCTCGTTGGGCAGCCGCTCCCCCGGCGCCAGCTCGCCGCTCACGATCCGGGCGCGCAGCGCCCCGGCCAGCACGGCGTACGCGGGCCCGGTCACGCCGCGCAGTCTGCCAGCGGAACCGGTTCACACGGTGTTGACACCGCAGGCGTTGACGCCGCCAATCGTCTGACACTTGGATGACCCCGTGCCCGCCACCGCCCGCATCGCCGTCGTCTTCTACAGCGCCACCGGCAACCTGGCCGCCATGGCCGAGGCCCTGGGGCGCGGAGCCGAGGAGGCCGGTGCCGAGGTGCGGCTGCGCATCGTCCCCGAGCTCGCGCCCCCGCAGGCCATCGCCGCCAACCCGAAGTGGCAGGCCTTCGTCGACGAGGCCCGCTACGAGACCGCCACCCTCGACGACCTCGAGTGGGCCAACGGCATCGCCCTCGGCAGCCCCACCCGCTTCGGCCTGCCCTCGGGCCAGCTCAAGGAGTTCCTCGACACCACCGGCGGCCTCTGGTTCAGGGGCTTGCTCGCCGACAAGGTCGGGACGGCGTTCACCAGCGCCTCCACCGGCCACGGCGGCCTGGAATCCACGATCCTGGCGATGAACAACGTGCTCTACCACTGGGGCTCGCTCGTCCTCCCCCTCGGCTACGGCGAGCGGCACCTCATGAAGGAGTCGGGCAACCCCTACGGCGGTTCCTTCGTCTCCCGCTCCGGCGCCGCCCCCGACGACGTCGCGCTCGAGGCCTGCCGCCTCCAGGGCGTCCGCCTCGCGAAGTTCGCCCGCGCCGTGGCCACCGCGGTCGAGGCGTGACCGCCGAGCCCGTCCGGGTCGGCATCGGCCGCCTCGACAGCACCGAGCGCCCCGGCCTGGTCCTCGTCGACTGCCAGAAACTGTTCACCCTCGACCCCGCCGTCGACGAGGCCGCGAAGGCCTGCGGCCGCGCGGCCCAGGCAGCCCGCGACGCCGGCGTCCCGGTCGTCTGGCTGCGCGTCCTCTTCGACGACGGCGAGGACCTCGGCCCGGTCTGGACGGCGAAGGCCCCCGCCCTCACGCAGCTGCGCCCCGGGGCGGACCTCGCCGAGTTCGACCCCCGCGTCGGCTACGTCGAGGGCGAGCCGGTCGTCACCAAGAAGCGGGCCTCGGGCTTCGTCCGCACCGAGCTCGACAACCTGCTGCACGAGCTCGACGTGCACACCCTCGCCGTCGCCGGCTTCACCACCGCCGGCTGCGTGCGGGCCACCGTCGTCGACGCCGCCTCGCTCGACTACGCCCCCGTCGTCCTGGCCGACGCCGTCGCCGACCGGTCGACGGCCATCCACGACGCCGCCCTGGTCGACCTCGACGCCCGGTACGCCGACGTCGTGCCCGACGGCGCGGCCTGGTTCCGGGCGTTGGGGGGTTCCGGGACGTAAACGTCTGACATATGGTCGCGGTCACAGGAGGGAGCCCCATGAGCATCGCCCGCCAGGTCGCCGACGTCGTCGCGCGCACCACCTGGGACGACGTCCCCGAGGCCGTCCTGGGTCGCGCCCGCCACCTGGTGCTCGACGCGGTCGGCCTGGCCTTCGCCGCCTCCGCCCACCCGTTCGCCGACGTCGCCGCCGACGCGCTCACCACCTTCGGCACCGGCGACGTCCCCACGCTCGGCACGAAGACCCGGCTGCCCGCGCGCGACGCCGCCGTCCTCAACGGCGTGCTCGTGCACGGTCTCGACTTCGACGACACCCACATCGGCGCCGTCACCCACGTCTCCGCCGCCGCCCTCCCGGCCGCCATCTCGGCGGCCGTGGCCGCCGACGCCAGCACCCGCGACCTCCTGCTGGGCTACCTGCTCGGCGTCGAGGTCTCCGCCCGGGTCGGCCTGGCCGGCGCCGGCCACTTCCACGACCTCGGCTTCCACCCCACCGCCGTCGCCGGCGCCTTCGGCTCGGCCATCGCGGCCGGCAAGGTGCTGGGGCTGTCGGAGACCCAGCTGGTCGCCGCGCAGGGCGTCGTCGGCTCGATGGCTGCCGGGCTGCTGGAGTTCCTCGAGGACGGCGCCTGGACCAAGCGCCTGCACCCCGGTTGGGCCGCGCAGTCGGGCATCACCGCCGCCACCTTCGCGAAGGCGGGCTGGACCGGCCCCGAGGCGGTCTACGAGGGCCGCTTCGGCCTGTTCGCCACCCACCTGCAGGGCCGCGACGCCCACCCCGAGCTGGTCGCCGCCGGGCTCGGCGAGCGGTGGGAGACCCCCGAGACGGCCGTGAAGCCCTACCCGGTCTGCCACTTCGCGCACGCCTTCGCCGACGCCGTCCTGCTGCTGCGCGCCGAGCACGGCCTCACCGCGGACGACGTCGCGTCCGTGCGGTGCGCGATCCACCCCACCCCCGGCAAGGTCGTCTGCGAGCCCGCTGCCGCCAAGTGGGAACCCCGCGACGAGTACGACGCCAAGTTCTCGCTGCCCTACATCGTCTCGACCGCGCTGGCGCGCGGCCGGTTCACCCTCGCCGAGCTGTCGGACGACGCGCTGCGCGACCCCGAGGTGCTCGCCCTGGCCCGGAAGGTCGAGGTCGTCCCCGACGACGACAGCGCGTTCCCGCAGGCCTACTCCGGGTGGGTGCAGATCACCACCACCGACGGCCGCGTGCTCACCCACCGCGAGCAGGTCAACCGCGGCCACGCCGACCGCCCGCTCACCGACGCCGACGTCGTCGCCAAGTACCGCGGGTCGATGGCGCCGGTCGCCGACGAGGCCACCACCGAGCGGGTGCTCGCCGCCGTCCGCGCGCTCGGGGACGGCGGCTCCGCCCGCGACTTCGCCGAGGCCTGCGCCGCCGGCTGACCCCCACAGACCCCGGCAGCGACGCCGGTCATCCCCCTTCCAGACCAGAGGAGCAGGCATGGACTTCGGCGTCTTCATCCCGATCGGCAACAACGGCTGGTTGATCAGCGAGAACGCACCCCAGTACATGCCGAGCTTCGAGCTCAACAAGCGCATCGTGCAGGAGGCCGAGGCACAGGACTTCGCCTTCGCGCTCTCGATGATCAAGCTGCGCGGCTTCGGCGGGAAGACCGAGTTCTGGGACCACAACCTCGAGTCGTTCACCCTCATGGCCGGCCTCGCCGCCGTGACGGAGAAGATCAAGCTCTACGCGTCGACCGCCGTCCTCACGCTGCCGCCGGCCCTCGTGGCCCGCATGGCCACCACGATCGACTCCATCGCGCCGGGCCGGTTCGGGGTCAACATCGTGTCGGGCTGGGCGTCGGGTGAGTACTCGCAGATGGGCCTGTGGCCCGGTGACCAGTACTTCGGCGAGCGCTACGACTACTCCACCGAGTACGTGCAGGTGCTGCGCGACCTCTGGGAGACGGGGACCTGCGACCTGGACGGGACGTACTTCCAGATGACCGACTGCAAGCTCTCGCCGCGGCCGAGCGCGCACGTCGACATCGTCTGCGCCGGGCAGAGCGAGCGCGGCATGCGGTTCTGCGCCGAGCACGGCGACTACAACTTCATCCTCTCCCCGGGCATCAACACCCCCGAGACGTACCGGGAGCCCACCGAGAAGCTGGCCGCGGCCGCCGCGAAGACCGGCCGGGACGTCGGCTCGCTGCCGCTGTTCATGGCGATCATCGCCGACACCGACGAGGAGGCCCAGGCCAAGTGGAAGAGCTACCACGACGGCGCTGACCTGGCGGCGCTGGGCTACATGAACGAGGAGGGCTCGCGCGACACCTCCGCCGACTCCGGTGGCACCGCGCGGACGATCAACCTCCCCGAGGGCGCGGTCAACTTCAACATGGCCACCCTGCTCGGCTCGCCCGAGACCGTCGCCCGGCAGATCGACGAGGTGGCGAAGATGCCGGGTGTGAAGGGGATGATGTTCACCTTCGACGACTTCGAGCAGGGCGTGAAGACCTTCGGCGAGAAGGTCAAGCCCCTCCTCGGCTGAACGCCGGCGGGGCTCCCGTCCCCCCGTGCGGGAGCCCCGTCGGCCCATCTCCGGAAGGACCCCTCGCGTGACCTCGTTCGTCGCCCCCCGCCCCAACCCGCGTGCCCGCCTCCGCGAACTGCTGGCCGCCGCCCAGGAGTCCCGCCGACCCCTGGTCGCGCCCGGCGCCTACGACGCCCTGGGCGCGCGGCTGGTGCAGCAGGCGGGGTTCGACGTCGTCTACATGACCGGCTTCGGCACGTCGGCCTCGCTGCTCGGGCGCCCCGACATCGGCCTGCTGGGCGGCGCGGAGATGACCGACAACGCCCGCCGCATGGCCCAGGCGGTGGAGGTGCCGCTCATCGCCGACGCCGACACCGGCTACGGCAACGCGCTCAACGTCGTCCGCACCGTGCGCGAGTACGAGCAGGCCGGCGTTGGCGGGCTGCAGCTGGAGGACCAGGTCTCCCCCAAGCGCTGCGGGCACATGAGCGGCAAGGCCGTCGTCGACGTCGAGGAGGCCGTGGCCAAGGTGCGGGCCGCCGTCGCCGCCCGCACCGACCCCGACCTCGTGGTCATCGCCCGCACCGACGTCGCCCAGGTCGAGGGCACCCGCGCGGCGATCGACCGGGCCCTGCGGTTCGCCGACGCCGGTGCCGACGTCCTGTTCGTGGAGGCCCCGCGCACCGCGGAGGACGTCGAGCTGGTCGCCACCGAGCTGAAGGGCCACCACCTGCTCTTCAACTGGGTCGAGGGCGGTGCGACCGAGGGCCTGACCATGGACACCGTCGCCGAGCTGGGTTTCTCGCTGGTGCTGTTCCCGATCAGCACCCTGCTCGCCGCCACCCGCGCCATGCAGACCGCGCTGTCGACGCTGAAGCAGACGTCCTCCACGGCCGGCGCGCCGATGGGCGACTTCGGCGGGTTCCTGGAGACCATCGGCCTGCCGGGCATCCGCGAGGACGAGGCGCGCTTCGCCGGCTGAGGCCCACGTGCCGGCCGCCCCCGGGCACCCGCTGACTCCCCGGGCACCCGCCGGCTCCCCGGCATGGGATCCCGTGCACCCACCTACGAGGCCGCGGGGCGGGTGCACGGGATCCCATGCCGGGGGTGTGGTGTCGGCGACGTCAGTAGGTGAACGTCGCGACGCTGGTGCGCAGGTCGGCAGCCATCCGGGACAGCTCGTCGACCGCCACCCGGGTCTGGGACAGCGCCTGGGTGGTCGAGGTCGCCGCCGTGGAGACCCCGGTGATGTTGGCGGCGATCTCCGTCGTCCCGCCGGCGGCCTCGGCCACGCTGCGCGACATCTCGTTGGTCGTCGCGGTCTGCTCCTCCACCGCGCTCGCGATGGTCAGCTGGTAGTCGTTGATCTGCCCGATCACGGTGCTGATGCGCCCGATGGCCTCGGTGGCCCCGCCGGTGTCGGCCTGGATGGCCTCCACCCGCCGGGCGATGTCCTCGGTGGCCCGCGCGGTCTCCTGCGCCAGCTCCTTGACCTCGTTGGCGACCACCGCGAACCCCTTGCCCGCCTCACCGGCCCGGGCGGCCTCGATCGTGGCGTTGAGCGCCAGCAGGTTCGTCTGCTCGGCGATGCTGGTGATCACCTTCACCACGTCCCCGATCTCCTTGCTCGACAGACCCAGCTTCTGGATCGTCTGGTTCGTCGCCTCCGCCTCGCTCACCGCACCCGCGGCCACTCGGGCGGCCTCGTTGGCGTTCTGGGCGATCTCCCGGATCGAGGCGCTCATCTCCTCCGCACCCGCCGCCACCGTCGCCACGCTGCGCGACACCTCGTCAGCCGCCCCGGACACCACGCCCGACTGCACACTGGTCTCCTCCGACGACGCCGAGATCTGCGCCGCCGACGCCGACAGCTCCTCCGCCGACGCCGCGACCGCATCGGCCGAGCTGACCACCTGCGCCATCACCCCGCGCAGGCCCACCAACGCCGCATCCAGCGACGCGCCCATCCGACCCAGCTCGTCCTGGCTGGTCAAGCCCACCGACACCGTGAGGTCACCGCCGGCCAGGCCCTCGGCCGCGTCCTGCACCTTCCGCACGCTGCGGGCGATCCCCGTGGCCACCAACCAGCCGATGGCCAGCGCGAGCAGCACACCGACGACCAGCACCGCGATGCTCACCGTGCGCGACCTGTCCGCCGCGGCCCGGGCTGCGGCGGCGGCCGTGGCGGCCTCGTCGGACTCCATGCGGGTCAGCTGGCCGAGGTCCTGCTCGAGCTCGTCGAACACCGGCTTGAGGTCAGCGGCAGCCAGCACCCACTCGGTGTACTGCTTGTCCCTCGCCAGCGGCGTCAGTGTCTGGTCGGCGGCCTGCTGAGCCTGGGCCAGCAGGGCCGTCGCGGCGTCGACCAGGGCCTGCTTGTCGTCGTCCGCCACGACGGCGGTGTACGCGGTGGAGTTCCTCGCGTAGTCTTCCGCGGCGGCGTCGGCGGCCTGCAGCGCGGCCTGCAGGGCGTCGTCGTCGGCAGCCAGGACGGCGTCCCGGTTGGCGATCCGGATGGCCTGCACGTCGGCGTCCATGTGCGCGATGGCCGCGACGCTGGCCAGGTTCTTGCGGTAGATGTCCTGGGTCGTGGCGGCACTGTCCTCGAGTGCGCCGATGCCGACCAGGCCGATGCCGACGGCGACGGCGGAGGCGGTGGCGACGGCGGTCAGGACCTTGAGCCTGATGCTACGGTTGGCCCACGAGCGGGCGAGCGCGGACGGTGACACGGGGACTCCCGAGGGACGTGCGGCGGCCGCCGAGGCCCCCCGGCGGGCCCGGGCCGGTGGGACCGGGCACCGGGGACGACGACACGCCTGGACCGATCTTGAGCGCAATGCGGACGATGCGCGGAGAAAGGTCGGCGGAACGGGATCTTCCTGTTGTCATGTCGACCCGGCCGCCACCCGCGCACATCACGGACACGGTCGCCGCCCCGGAGCAATGACGAGGCGCTGACCAGCACTGATGTGCCCGGGGCCGGCCCCCGCCACGAGCGATCCGCGCCGCCGAGGACCCGGCCAGCTGATCAAGCGTGCACAACCGAACTATTCGGTCATACGGAGTTCCGGATCGCGTCGTCCGTAACCGTCGACCCGCCGGCGGCTACCCGAGGACGACGAGCAGGTCCCCGCCCTCGACCTGCTGCACCGCGCCGATCGCGACCCGCGAGACGGTGCCGGCCTGCGGAGCGGTGATGGCGGCCTCCATCTTCATGGCCTCGATGGTGGCCAGGGTGTCCCCGGGGGCGACCTGGTCGCCCTCGGCCACCTGCAGCGTGACCACGCCGGCGAACGGGGCGGGGACCTGGCCGGGGTCGGACCGGTCGGCCTTCTCCGCGGCCTTGACGGCGGAGTCGACCGCGCGGTCACGCACGCTGACCGGCCGCAGCTGCCCGTTCAGCGTGCACATGACGGTGCGCATGCCGCGCTCGTCGGGCTCGCTGACCGCCTCCACCCCGATCAGCAGCCGGACGCCGGGCTCGAGGTCGACGGTGTGCTCGGTACCGCGCCGCAGGCCGTACAGGAACTCCTTGCTGGGCAGCACCGACGTGTCGCCGTAGGTCTCGCGGTGGGCCTCGAACTCCCGGGTCGGCCCGGGGAACAGCAACCGGTTCAGCGTCGCCTGCGGGGCCCGCTGCAGGCCGGAGAGGTCGTCGTCGGACAGCTGCGCTGCGGGCTCGGCCGCGCGGCGACCCTCCAGCGCCCTGCTGCGGAACGGCTCGGGCCACCCGCCGGGCGGGTCGCCCAGCTCACCGCGCAGGAACCCGACGACCGAGTCGGGGACGTCGAACTTCCCCGGGTCGTCCGCGAACGCGGCGACGTCGACCCCCGCACCGACCAGCTGCAGGGCGAGGTCACCGACGACCTTGGACGACGGCGTCACCTTCACCAGGTGCCCGAGCAGCCGGTCGGCGGCGGCGTAGGCGTCCTCCACCTCCTCGAACCGCTGGCCCAGCCCGAGCGCGATGGCCTGCTGGCGCAGGTTGGACAGCTGCCCGCCCGGGATCTCGTGGGTGTAGACCCGCCCGGTCGGGCTGGGCAGCCCGGACTCGAAGGGCGCGTACACCCGACGCACGGCCTCCCAGTACGGCTCCAGGTCGTTGACCGCGGCCAGGTCGAGGCCGGTGGCCCGTTCGGTGTGGTCGGTGGCGGCCACGATCGCGCTCAGCGGGGGTTGGCTGGTCGTGCCGGCCATGGACGCCACCGCGCCGTCCACGGCGTCCACCCCGGCCTGCCAGGCGGCCATCAGGGTCGCCAGCTGGCCACCGGCGGTGTCGTGGGTGTGCAGGTGCACCGGCAGGTCGAAGCGCTCGCGCAGCGCCGTGACCAGCGTGGCCGCGGCCGGGGGGCGCAGCAGGCCCGCCATGTCCTTGATCGCCAGCACGTGCGCTCCGGCGGCGACGATCTGCTCGGCCAGCCGGAGGTAGTAGTCGAGCGTGTAGAGCGTCTCGCCCGGGTCGGAGAGGTCACCGGTGTAGCAGAGCGCGACCTCGGCCACCGCCGTGCCCGTCTCGCGCACCGCCTCGATCGCCGGGCGCATCTGCACCACGTCGTTGAGCGCGTCGAACACCCGGAAGACGTCGATGCCGGCGCGGGCCGCCTCGTGCACGAACGCCTCGGTCACCCGCGTCGGGTAGGGCGTGTAGCCGACGGTGTTGCGCCCGCGCAGCAGCATCTGCAGCGCGATGTTGGGCACGGCTTCGCGCAGGGCGGCCAACCGCTCCCACGGGTCCTCGTGCAGGAAGCGCAGCGCGACGTCGTAGGTCGCGCCGCCCCAGCACTCGAGGCTGAGCAGCTGCGGGGCGGTGCGGGCGACGTGCGGGGCGACGGCCAGCAGGTCCTTGGTGCGCACCCGGGTGGCCAGCAGCGACTGGTGGGCGTCGCGGAAGGTGGTGTCGGTGACCGCCAGTGCGGTCTGCGCCCGCAACCGGGATGCGAACCCGACCGGGCCCAGCTCGCGCAGCAGCTGCCGCGACCCGGCCGGGGGCTGCCCGACCAGCTCGACGGCGGGCAGCTTCTCGGTGGGGTCGACCAGGTGCGGCCGCTCGCCGTGCGGGGCGTTGACGGTGACGTCGGCCAGGTAGGCCAGCAACCGGGTGCCCCGGTCGGCCGACTGCCGGGCGGTGAGCAGCTCGGGGCGCTGCTCGATGAACGACGTCGTGACCCGGCCGGCGCGGAAGTCGGGGTCGTCGAGCACGGCCTGCAGGAACGGGATGTTGGTGGCCACGCCTCGGATGCGGAACTCGGCCACCGCCCGGCGGGCCCGGGCCACCGCGACGCCGAAGTCGCGCCCGCGACAGGTGAGCTTGACCAGCATGGAGTCGAAGTGCGCCCCGACCTCGGCACCCATCGACGAGCCGCCGTCCAAGCGCACCCCGGCGCCGCCGGGCGAGCGGTAGGCGGTGATGCGGCCGGTGTCGGGGCGGAAGCCGTTGGCCGGGTCCTCGGTGGTGATGCGGCACTGCAACGCGGCCCCGCGCAGGTGCACGGTGTCCTGCGCGAGCCCCAGGTCGGCCAGCGTCTCACCGGCGGCGATGCGCAGCTGGGCCTGCACGAGGTCGACGTCGGTGACCTCCTCGGTCACCGTGTGCTCGACCTGGATGCGCGGGTTCATCTCGATGAACACGTGCCTGCCCGACTCGTCGAGCAGGAACTCCACGGTGCCGGCGCACGAGTAGCCGATGGCCCGGGCGAAGGCCACGGCGTCGGCGCAGATCCGCTCGCGCAGCTCGGGGTCCAGGTTGGGCGCCGGCGCCAGCTCGATGACCTTCTGGTGCCGACGCTGCACCGAGCAGTCGCGCTCGAAGAGGTGGATGACCTCACCGGTGGTGTCGGCGAGGATCTGCACCTCGATGTGCCGCGGGTTCACCACCGCCTGCTCGATGAACACCGTGGCGTCGCCGAACGCGGACTCGGCCTCGCGCATCGCGGCCTCGACGGCGGCGCGCAGCTGGTCACGGGCCTCCACCCGCCGCATGCCGCGGCCACCACCGCCGGCGACCGCCTTGACGAAGACCGGGAAGTCCATGCCCTGCGCCGCGGCGAGCAGGGTGTCGACGTCGTCCGACGGCTCGCTCGACCCCAGCACCGGTAGCCCTGCGCCCTTGGCCGCCGCGATCGCGCGGGCCTTGTTGCCCGTCAGCTCCAGCACCTCGGCGCTCGGACCCACGAAGGTGATGCCGGCCTCGGCGCAGGCCGCGGCCAGGTCGGGGTTCTCGGAGAGGAACCCGTACCCGGGGTACACGGCGTCGGCCCCCGCCCGGCGGGCGGCCGCCACGACGGCCGCGACGTCGAGGTAGGCCCGCACCGGGTGCCCGGGCTCGCCGATCTCGTAGGACTCGTCGGCCTTCAGCCGGTGCACCGAGTTGCGGTCCTCGTGCGGGAACACCGCGACGGTGCCCGCGCCCAGCTCGTAGGCGGCCCGGAACGCCCGGACGGCGATCTCCCCGCGGTTGGCGACCAGGACCTTGCTGAACACGGGCAACTCCCCGGGGACGGCGACGCGTGTGGGCACCGTAGCGGCAGGGCACGACAGGACGGTGACCTCACCGCGCACCGCCCTCGTGACCGGCGCCTCCAGCGGCATCGGCAAGGCCACCGCCCTCCTGCTCGCCGCCGAGGGCGCCTCGCTGGTGCTGCTCGCCCGCGGCCGCCCGGCGCTGGAGGCCACCGCCGCCGAGTGCCGTGCCGCCGGGGCCGCCGACGTCGTCGTCGAACCCTGCGACATCAACGACCGGGACGCCGTGGCCGCCGTCGTGCAGCGGGCGGGGGCGCTCGACCTCGTCGTGCACTCGGCCACCGTCATGGCCTACGGCGACGTCGAGGACCTGCCCGTCGAGGTCTTCGACCAGGTCGTCGACACCGCGATCAAGGGGACGGCGAACGTCGCCCGACCCGTGCTGGCCACGTTCCGCCGCCAGCAGCGCGGCGACCTGGTGGTGGTCAGCTCGCTGCTGGCCTCGATCACCGCGCCGACGATGGGCGCCTACGCCACCGCGAAGTGGGGCCAGCTCGGGCTGGTGCGCACCCTGCAGCAGGAGACCCGCGACGTCCCGGGTATCCGCATCGCCGCGGTCTCGCCGGGCGGGGTCAACACCCCGATCTACTACCAGGCCGCGACCGTGCTGGGGAACACCGGGCACCCGCCGCCGCCGGTCTACTCCCCGCGCCGGGTGGCCCGCACGATCCTCGACGTCGCGGGCTCCCACCGCCGGCTGCGGCAGTCGGGGATCGCCAACCCCGTCATCATCGCCGGCTACCGGCTGGCTCCCGCCGTCTTCGACGCCGCGGTGGGCCCGCTGCTGCGCCTGTTCGGCATGGCGCGCGACTCGGTGCCGCCCACCGAGGGCAACGTGTTCGCCTCGGTGCCGGACAAGAACACCGAGAAGGGCCCCTGGCACGACATCTGACCGCGCTACGGTGCCGTTGAATTGGGTGCCGCGATACGACCCGATGCCTATGAAGCGGAATACCGACCACCCTTCAACAGGGGCACGCAACCAAGAAGACTTTCAAGATCAAGTAAGATCCTTCCGTGCCGACCACACTTGATGAACTGCGGGATATTGCTCCCATCGTGGCGGCACTCGTTGCTTCAGCATCCCTACTAGTGGCCTTCTTCAGTTTTCGCAGCAGCCGCCAGTCTTTGAACCAATCGCGAGCGGCGTTGCTCAATCAAGTGCGAACCGAATGGACCAAGCTGCGCGACGATTGGCGCTTCTCCATCATTCTCGCCCGCGGTTCTGACGACTACTACAGCATGGCTCCGAAGGCCGTCAGGGAGTCAATTCACGATATAGCCAAACAGGTGGCTTCGAATGAAGATTGGTCTCATCGGCAGGCCGTCGTCAACGGCTGGGCCGCTCAGGTCGGCGGCGTAGTCGAATTCCTCGATTATGCCGCAAATCTCGTTCTGTCAGGACGGCTCACGCCAGCCGATCTGTATGGCATTCTCGGTCCCGAGGTGACCCGGCACGGACGATCTGTTCGATGGATGATTGGATATGCGCCGACACGATGGAATCCGGATTCGATCCCGGCTGGATATTCATCCGATACCTGGTTGAGCGAGTTGGTGGTCGCAAGCTTCGCTGGTCGACAAGACCGGATTCTTGCACTCATTGACCTCCTGTGGGCTCAGCTCGCCAAGTCGGGCGACCACGAACCGCATGTACTCGCTGGCCCCGCCATGCACAAGAGAGCAACGGGCGATGCTTGTCGGCGACGCGTGCGCAGACTCGGACGCCAGCTCTCGGGTCGCAGGACCGCCAGCAAACTCGAATCAACCCTGCTTTGGTCAGAGTTCCTCCCACCACGAGCCATCTACCAGGATGGTCTGAGCCTGTATGGAGTGCATTTCGACTATCGCCTCACACGAACCGGCCTGTGGAGGGTCAGGGCTTACGCCCGCGTGCTCCGCTCACGGTTTGAGCTTCCTGCGAGCTTCTATGTGTGGCGCCGTCGCGTAGTTGACCGCCTGCGTCGAACCCGTCGCGGCAGAGCCATCGTCAGGGTTGTAGTCGCCCAGTATCGATTGAAGCATCCACTCAGACGACGGTGATGCTCGGTACGGTCGTCCTGCTGCTGCTCGGCTGAACCCGCACAGTGGGGTGGTGAACCCCTTCGACGCGGCCCGGGCCGCCTTCCGCGGCCGGGTGTCCGGTGACCCGACGGGGGCGCCGGACTGGGTGCGCGCGATCGCCACCGTGGGCAGCGGCGACGGATGGTTCGACCCCGACGGCGTGGTCTGGCGGGTGCACGGTGACCTGTCCACGCTGGTCGGCGGGGTGGCCGCGCTGCTGGGCCAGGGCGCGCACCCGCTGGCGTTGGCCGGGGTGCAGCGGCACTCGGCCTACCGCGAGGACCCCTGGAAGCGGCTGGCCGGCACCGCGCGCTGGCTGGTGGTCAGCACGTTCGGGTCCGCGGAGCTGGCCGAGCGGGAGTCGGCGCGGGTGCGCGGGATGCACCGCCGGGTGAAGGGGACGCTGCCCGACGGCCGCGCCTACTCCGCCGGCGACCCCGACCTGCTGCGCTGGGTGCACCTGGCCTTCACCGACGCCTTCCTGGCCGCGCAGACCGCCGTCGGGCGCTCGATGTCCCGCTACGGACGGCACTGGGGCGACGAGTACGTGCGCGACTGGGCGCGCTCGGCGCAGCGGCTGGGGGCAACCGACCTGCCGACCTCCCGCGCCGAGCTGGCCGAGGCGATCCGCAGCTACCGGCCGGTGCTGGAGCCGGTGCCCGACGACCTGCTCGCCTTCCTGCAGGGTCCGCCGGGCCTGTCGCCGCCCGAGAAGGTGGTCTACGCCGGGTTCTCCGCGGGTGCGGCCCGGCTGGTCTCCCCCACGATCGCCCCGCTGGCCCGGGTGCCCGGCCGGGCCTCGCGCAGCCCGCGTGACCGCGCCCAGCTGCTGGTCACCGAGGTGCAGCTGCGCACCCTCAACCTGGCCCTGGGGGCGCACAGCCCGAGCGAGGAGGCCGCACGCTGGCGCCTGGGCACCGGCCCCGCCCCCGTCTGGGCCGCCTGACGCCCGCCACCCACCCAGCCCGCCAGTTGATCATCGGCGCCTGGCTGCCGCCGGCGGCGCGTCGAGCGACCACCTGCCGATGATCAACACGGGGCGGGGAGGATGACCGCCCGTGGAGTTCTCCCAGCTGGTCACCGAGGCCGTCGCCCGGCTCGACGGCGTCGCGCAGACCACTCCGGTGCAGCTGAACGCTCGCCTGTCCGCCCGCACCGGCGCCGACGTCTGGACCAAGCGCGAGGACCTGCAGGTGGGCCGCTCGTACAAGGTGCGCGGTGCCTACAACACCATCGCCCAGCTCGACCCGGGCACA
>NZ_JBAPLU010000024.1:0-53974 GCF_037083825.1 Klenkia sesuvii | reverse complement strand
CGCGGGGGACCACCCCCGCGCCGCCCCCTCACGACGGGAACCCATGGACGAGATCAACCGGACGACGGCGTCGGCCGCGGCCGACGTGCGCGCCGTCCGCGAGCGGGTGGCCACCCAGCTGGTCGGCCGCGAGCGCGAGACCGACCTGCTGCTGGCCGCCGTCGCCGCCGGCCGCGACGTGCTCATCGAGGGGCCACCGGGGACGTCGAAGTCGACCCTCCTGCGGGCCATCACCGGCGAGTGGGGCATCCCCCTGCTGTTCGTCGAGGGCAACGCCGACCTCACCCCCACCCGGCTGGTCGGCCACCACAACCCGGCCCGGGTGCTGCGCGAGGACTACACCGCCGACAACTTCGTGCCCGGCCCGCTGGTCGAGGCGATGCGCACCGGGGGGTTCCTCTACATCGAGGAGTTCAACCGGGCGCCCGAGGACACCCTGAACACGTTGCTCACCGCGATGGCCGAGCGGTCGGTCACGGTGCCCACGATGGGGACGGTGCGGGCCGCGGACACCTTCCGGGTGGTGGCGAGCATGAACCCCTACGACGCGGTGGGCACCACCCGGATGCCGACGTCGGTGGCCGACCGGATGTGCCGGCTGGCGGTCGGCTACCAGGACGCCGAGGCCGAGCGGGGCATCGTCGGCCGCCGGACCGGCATCGAGGCGCACCGGTTGGTGGTCGACGCCGTGGCGGTCACCCGGGCGACCCGGGAGCGGGACGACGTCCGGCAGGGCAGCAGCGTGCGCGGCGCCATCGACGTCGCGCTGGTGGCCTCCCAGCTGGCCGCGATGCGGGGGATCGCCGTCCCCGACACCGACGAGCTGCGCGGCCTGCCCGAGGACTACACGTCGGTGGTGTGGGACGCGATGCTGGTCGCGCTGAGCGGCCGCGTGCACCTGGACGAGATCGCCGAGCGGACGGCGGAGGGCGTGCTGCGGGAGATCTGGGAGGACCACTTCCTGCTCCAGCCGGCGCCGGCCGAGCCGGGTTGAAGGACGGTCGAGGCCGACTCGCCGGTCACCCGTCGGGACCGGCCGGGGGCCCCGCGCGGGATGCGGCCGCTGCGCCGCCGTCCCAAGCAGCTGACCGAGCAGCCCTCGACCTACGAACCGGGGCGGGGCGGCGCGGGCCTGGCGCTGTCCTCGGGTGACCGCCGGCGGCAGCGCGCCAAGGCGGCCGGCGGCGGCTCGGCGCCGGGGACGACCGAGGAGCCGGCGGACCTGATCCCGCTGGCCGACCTGGCCACGCTCACCGAGGTCGACGCGGTGACCCGCGACCGGGCGCGGCAGATCGCCCGCCGGTTGGCCGTGCCACGGCCACCCCGGGACCGGCGGGCCCGCCGCGGCGTGGGGGAGCTGTCGAGCGTGCGGTGGACCGGTGGGTCGGACGAGCTGGACCTGGACCGCACGCTGGACGCGCTGGCCGGCAAGCCCTGGCCCGAGGACGACGACGTCGTGGTGCGGGAGCGGTTGCGCCGCCGGCGGTCGGTGGTGCTGGTGGTCGACGTGTCGGGGTCGATGAAGGGCGAACGCCTGCGGACGGCGGCCGCGACGGTCGGCGCGCTGGCCGGGGAGCTGGGCCGCGACGCGTTGGCGGTGGTGGCGTTCTGGTCCGACGCCGCGGTGCTGGTGCCCCTCGGTGCGCCGGTGGAGCCGCTGGGCGTGCTGGATCTGCTGCTGCGGGTGCCTACCCAGGGCCTGACCAACGTGTCCTTCGCGCTGGAGACCGCCGGCCGGCTGCTGGCCGGGGTGCCCCCGCGCGACGCCCGGGTGCTGCTGCTCAGCGACTGCGTGCACAACGCCGGCCCCGACCCCCGGCTGGTGGCCGGGCGGCTGCCGCGGCTGGACGTGCTCCTGGACGTGTCCGGGGAGCAGGACGTCGACCTGGGCCGCGACCTGGCGCTGGTGGGGTGGGGTCGGGTGCGGCTGGTGCGCGACCACACCGACGTCGCCCGGGCGCTGACGGCGGTGTTCGCCGAGTAGGTCGTCAGGCGTGCCGCACGGCCGGCCGGATATGGGTCCATCCGTCCCATCCCCGCTGTCGGAGCAGCTGGAGCAGCCGGGGCGCGGCGGGGACGGTCTCCAGGAACAGCTCGTCGAGCAGGGCGACGACCTCGGGGCTCAGGTCGGGCTCGTCGGCGGCCTCGCCGTACTGCTCCGTGGCCCGGACCAGAAAGGTGGTCATCCGGCGCTGATGCACACGATGGCTCACCGACTCGGCGGCCAAACGCCCCTCGACGAACTCGCCGGCGTCCTGCCGGCGCTGCCGGTAGCCACCAGCCCTCGGCTGCTGGGCGAGGCACTGCGCGAGCACAGCGGCCGGTGTTCCAGCGGTTCGGCTCCGGGGTGTGGCAGCTGGGCCAGACGGCGTCGTCCCCGAACCGTCGCCGCCCGCGCGGGCGGCGACGAGATTCAGTACGGCGACATCCGATCCAGGACTCTGTCCGCCACGTCGACGATGGCCGCGACCTTGGGCAGGTCGTCGACGACGTCCTCGGCGGTGAGGGAGGGGTCGTCGAGGTTCGGGTACTCGGCGCTGCGCCGCTCACGGCGGATCCGGTCGAAGGGGCGGAGCACCTCGCCCAGCGGCGGGTGCAGCTGAGCCAGGACGGCCTGGTAGGCGGTGAGGTGGCTCCCGCGCGTGGTGGGTCGCAGACCCTGATTGGCCAGGATGGCCCACAGGGCCTTCCTGGCGGCGTCGTAGAGCACGGCGTAGCCGGCTTCGGGGTCGTCAGTGAGCTTGCTCGCGCTCGCCAGGTGCCTCCGTGCCTGGGCCATCAGCAGGTCGGCGTGCTTGCGGTTGGGCGGCACGCGCTCGAGGTGGTCATCGGCAAGGAGCCGATCGATCTCCTGCCGCCCCTGCGTCCACCTCATGACGCCGCCTCGGTGGTCGAGTGGACCAGGTCGAGCTCGACGAGCGGCCGGCTCCGCAGCGAGGCGAGGAACGGGTCCTGGGTGCCCCCGTCGTTCCAGGTCGAGCTGCGGACCCGTCGGATGTCGACCGGGCGACCCAGCCGGCCTTCGACCGCCCGGGCGATGTCGTAGAGGTCGTCGGGGTCGGCGTCGCCGACCACGAGGACGTCGACGTCGGCGGGCGGGGGGCCGGGCTCGCCGGAGTAGCGGGCGGCCCAGGAGCCGTAGATGAACGCCCGCTGGACGCCGGGCACGTCGCTCAGCGCCGCGGTGAGGACCGGGAGCGGTCCAAGGGTCACCGCCAGCAGGTCACGCAGCGGCCGAACGAGCAGGCCATCGGCGGGCGCGCTGAGCAGCCTGTTGCGTCCGAGCCTGCGGTCCACCAGCAGGCCGGCGCTGACGAGCCGGTCGACCTCGGCATGCACCGCACGCGGGGAGGCCCCGACCCGCTGAGCGAGCTGGCTGAGGGTGAACTCGGTGTCCTGCGAGGTGTAGGTCAAGGCCAAGATGTCGCCCTGGACTCGGGACCTCAGGATGGGCAACAGGGTGGGCGCTTCGACGCGCATGCAGACCTCCAATATCAGACTTACCTAAAAGTAGTCCATATAATGCAGTTTTAGGGAACTGTCCGGCGACGCTGTTGCTGGCGTGACAGCCACCCGGGCGCGAGCTGCCGGCCCGCGAGGCAACCAGATCGCCCGCGCACGACCCAGCGCCCAACCGGCGAGGTCCGTACGGTTCGGCGATGACCGGACTGCCCGGTGGACACCACTCCGCACCCTGATTGCCTCACGCATGCCACCAGGGTCCTAGGCGTCCGCCCTTATCGCAGGGAATCGGGTTCCGACGCAGGGTTTCGACGCATGGCGACCTGCGGCGATGTCGACCGGGTCGACCACGGCCGGCGGTGCGCCAGAAACGATGGCTAATGAAGCGCTTGGTACCCGACCGGAGCGCTGCGTCGGGTGTGCAATCCGCCATCGGCTTTGAGGGCGTGACCGCAGTGAGCTGCTCGTAGGACTCCCAGGCAACTGCCAGGATTTTGGTTGCTGGCAACCAGATTGTGTGACCCGAGAGGCGTGTGGGGCCCACGGGGTGGCGCCTGAAAGTAACTATCCGGTTTTGACTCGACCCATGTGAGGCTCCCGCGGGTTCGAAATCGTCACGGGCCTTTCTCAGCTCGACATCAGGTGGGTCTCATGCATGCACGGTCACACTTCGCCGCCGTTCGCCAGGTCAAGCCCCTGGAGGTGGTGTAGCGGTGCGTGATCTGGGTGGGTGGGGTCAGGCTGCGAGTGCGGGCATGTGGTCGGCTCCGATCGGGGTGGTGGGGTCGGGTGTGGTGCGGCATCTGGTGAGCAGCTCGAGTCCGAGGTAGCGGCGTCCTTCGGCCCATTCGTCGGTCTGCTCGGCCAGGACGGCGCCGACGAGGCGGGTGATGGCGTCGCGGTTGGGGAAGATGTCCACGGCGTCGGTGCGGCGGCGGATCTCCTTGTTCAGCCGCTCGGTGGGGTTGTTGGACCAGACCTGGGTCCAGACGTCCTTGGGGAAGGTGGTGAAGGCCAGGATGTCCTCGCGGGCGGCGGCGAGGTGGTCGGCGACGGCGGGCAGCTTGGCCTGGACGTAGTCGATGGCGACGACGAAGCGCGGGCAGTTCTTGGCCTGCAGGTGCGGGCCTTCTCCCGCCATGGGTTGGGAAGCATCTCGGCGGAGCTGGCCGCGACACGGAAGGAGCTAGCAAGGATGACCTGATGACTGGTGGGACGTCCCGGTAGACGGTGGGCTGACGATCTCGGGCCGCAGCTGTCTGTGACGCAAGGGGATCCAACGTGTTGGCAGGTCATGATGTAGGGCGTGAGGCCGCCGACGAGGGTCGAGATTGACCAGCTTCGTCGTGAGCTTTGGCTTTGGGATCTCATTGGACTCGCTGACGACCCCGCCACCCCCGCTGATGAGTACGACTGCTTGATCCCCCTGCTCTGGGAGGCGGCGTGCAGCTCGGAACCGTCCAGCCAGGTTGTGAAGCTCGAGCAGCACGTTGAGGACCACTTTGGGTTGAGGCCGGTCACCGGGGAAGCCGCAGCGGCGGTCGAGCGAACCAAGACGTGGACGGACCGGCGTCCCGGCGGGCGGTCGTCAGCGGGCCGGTAGCTGGTGCCCCGTCACTGTCTTCGCGCTGGTTCGTCGTACTGACTGCGATCGTGGGGATCGGCCTGGTGGTCCTGCACGGCTTCCGGAGCAACGGCGGGATTGCTCTCCTGTGGGGCATCCTGCTCGCGGTTGCCTTCGTCAGGCACCTCCAGTGGCGCAGGCGTGAGCTGGCGAGAAGGTCCCAGGAGACGGTGCCGGCGGACGCCGAGCCGCATCCCTCACCGGCGATGGCGGAGCTGCTCATCCCCATGAGAACGTCGGGAGATGGACCCGCAGGACAGGAACCCATCCACCCCGTCGGGAGCGATCAACGCTCTGGGCGATGCTGCGCTCGGTTGGAAGACGAACCGGACAGGCCGTAAGCGAGCGGTCCGAATGTTGGAGGGCCTGCTTCTCGTGGTTGTGCTGGGCTTGGTTCTGGTCTGGGTGTTCGTCTGACAGATGGTGAGGACGTGGCGTCCCGGTAGTCGGTCGTCATCGGTCAGGCGACCGGAACCCTCGGTGCGACAGTCCCCGCCGCCCGGACTGCCGTCGACGTTGCGAAGCTGCTGGGCGCTCCCGGCCTCAGACCGTCCGCAGGCAGAGGAGCGTGTCCGGGGTGTCCGGATCGGCGTACGGCCCCAGCCAGACGTAGTCGTCCGCACCCTGCTAGTCGTCCAGCAGATCGCAGTTCTCGAGGATGTTCCCTACGGCCTCGCCCAAGGTGACACCGGGGACGACCCTGACGACCTGGGTCGCTGCCTCGTCATCGGCGCAGCTGATGAGCTCGAAGGTGTCAGCCCCGGTCAGGCCGCCGGACAGCAGCTCGTCGAGTTCTTGCTGGCTCTCGACGGCGTCGGTCGGGGGGATGGGCCTGGTCGTGCAGTCGCCGGCCTCGGCACCGCTCGGCCCCGCGGAGCACCCGGCCACCGCCCACGTCACGGCCGCTAGGGCTGTCCACAACGCTGGTCGGCGGACGGTCACCGGGTCGAGGCTACGGGCGGGCGGTCCGCACCAGCGTCATCAGCCACCCGGACTGCCGCTACCGGGATGGGGACGGCGAGCCACGGCGGCCGGATCGGGTGGACGAGGTGCACGTTGCTGGCGGAGTGTGAGGCATGTCCACCACAGCCTTCGTGCGCGGCATGCAGGACCTCGTCTTCCCCCTGGTGCTGGTCCTGATCGGGGAGGTCGTCGTCCAGGTGTCGGATTGGGACCGCTTCTGGGTCCTCGTCGTCGCCCTCGTGGTCGGCTACACCGGACGGTCGTTGCTCCGTGCTTCGGCGGCGAGGGCTCAGACGTCGACCGACGACTGACGAGCAGCTGCCCGCGGGCGCCGCCGGTGGAAGCGGGCGAGGGCGACCAGCAGCACTCCACCGACCATGACCAGCTGCAGGGCGGGGGCCGCGTTGGGCAGCGCGGACATCACGCCGGCACCGGCGGCGGCCCCGGCCACCAGGCCGGCGATGACGTGGACGCTCGGCAGCACCTCGCGCAGCGGGCGGCGGGTGCTCAACCGGACCACGATCGAGGTGAGCGTCCCGGTGAGGAACGTCGTCGACAGCCCGGACACCCCGAAGCGCTGCACGGTGCTGCTCTGCACCCCGAGGGCCACCGCGGTCGTGGTCAGCAGCAGCAGCGTCGCCGTCGTCCCCCGGTCCGCGCCCGTCATCCACCACCCGGCCGCGTAGCCGGCCAACAGTCCGCCCTCGACCGCGAGCGCCACCGTCACGCGGACGGGCCAGACCGCGTCCCCCGCGCTCGGGGTGCCGGCGAGGACGGTGCCAGCAGCGACGCCCAGGCAGAAGGCCACGATCGCGGTCCCCGAGGCCACGGCCAGGGTGCCGTCGGCGGTGGCGGACGCGGCACCCAGCAGCACCAGGTTGCCCGTCATGACGCTGGTGAAGGCCCCGCCCAGGGCGAGCAGGCCGATGGCGTCGGTCGCCCCGCTGACCGCGGCCAGCACCACCACCAGTGCCTGCCGCACGCGCAGGTCGCCTCGCACGCGTGCTCCCACCTGGTTCGTCGTCCCTGCCTCGGTCACCCGGTCATCGTCGTCGCCGCCGGCGGCGGTCAGGACGCCGGTGTCGACGACCGGGATGCAGTGCCGGATCGGCCCCGCAGTCGCCCGGAAACGGTCAGGCCGAGGACGGCCAGGCCGACCCCGAGCGCGGAACCGGCCGTGTTGTAGAGCCAGTCGTTGGTGTCGCAGACGCGCCCGAGCCCGGGCAGCAGGGCCTGCGTCAGCTCGACGAGCGCCGACAGGACCGTGCCCGCCAGCAGGACCAGCAGCGGACGCCGCCACACCACGGTGGCCAGCAGCGCCGGCGCGACGAAGAGGGCGAGGTTGGACAGGTCACCCGACCTCCCCCAGCTCGGGGCGGCCCACTGCACGGCGCACACCTGGAACGCTTCCCGGCCGCTCGGCACCAGGGTGAGGGCCACGACGGGCAGCAGGGACAACCCGGCCAGGAAGAGGGCAACACGCCGCCGGTCGGCCAGGACGCCGGCCAGCACCGGGCCCAGGACGACCAGCACGAGCAACGCGGTGGGCGCAAACCACGGGTTCTCCACGAGCCACGTGCTGATCACCGGTCGACGCCCCCTCGTCCAGGCCGTCCCCGGCACCGGCGGCGCACGCTACCTGCCGCCGCGGCACCCGTTCACCCACCCCGCCGCTGCTCCCGGCGATGGCGTTGCGTCGTGACCCGCGAGGAGGACGGCGCCCGACCTGGCTGGCGGCTCGACCAGGTCGCCAGCGCTGGTCGGGAGAACCTCGACGCCCAGCACGTCGCGCGCTACGACGCCATCGAGGACGCATCCCCCGAGCGCGAGGTCGCCCTGCTCCGGCGGTGGGGCATGGGGCAGGGATCGGTCGTCGTCGAGCTGGGAGCCGGCACGGGTCAGTCGAACAGCAGCGCGAACTGCCCCGGGTCGGCCACCGAGGCCCGCACGACCGCACCGTCGGTGGGACCCGACGGCGGAGGTTGACGAGTGGGGTCCGGGGGAGCACCGTCCCCGGTCAGCATGAGCAGCGGGGGGGGCGGCGGGGGCGCCCCGCGTGCTCGGCGGTGTCGTGGTCACACCCCGTTCATGACCGATGTGGCCGATCGGGTTCACGGGTGCGGCGACCCGGCCCCGTGCGCCAGGCTGGGGTGCGTGGACGCACCGCGGCGGTTGGTCACCTCCCTCCGCATCGACGAGGGCGCCGAGGCCGGGAGGGACACCGATCGCGAGGTGTCGATCGCCGCGTTGCTCGAGGTCGAGCTCGCCGGCGGACGGCGGGTGGTCCTGCTCGACGACCGCGGCTGGTCGAGCAGCGGCCCGAGCCCGATCTGGTCCTACGAGACCTGGGAGTCCCTCGCGGGCACCGCGCGCACCGTCGTCGGGCCCGACGAGCCGCCGGAGGGCCGCTCCCGGGAGGACGAGGCCGCGCTGCACTGGGCGTCCCTGGCCGCCACCGCCCGCGCGCAGGGTGTGCCCGTCGAGGCGGCCGAGCTCGCCGGGCTTGCGCACGACGTCGAGGCCGCCGCCGAGATCCACCGCCGACTGGCACGCACCCGGCGGGACCCCGACGGCAGCGGGCAGGATGCGGGCATGCCCACGACCTTCGCCTCCCCGGCCGACGGACTGGCCATCGCCACCTACACCTGGGACGACGTCCCCGGTGATCCCGTCGGCGTCGTCCAGGTCGTGCACGGCCTGGCCGAGCACGGCCCGCGCTACGACCGCTTCGCCCGGGCGCTGAACGCGGCCGGGTTCCTGGTCTCCGCCGCCGACAACCGGGGCCACGGCGCGTCGGTGTCCGACGACGTCCCGCTGGGCAGCTTCGGCGCCGCCGGGGTCGACGAGTTCGTCGCCGACATCGGTGCGCACGCCCGCAGCCTCGCCGACCAGCACCCCGACCTGCCGCTGTTCGCCTTCGGGCACTCCCTGGGCTCGATGGGCATGCAGCTGGTGCTGCTGGACGAACCGGTCCGCTACGCCGGCGTCGTGCTCAGCGGCTCCACCACCCTCGACGGCCTGGGCGAGGTGCTGGCCGGGCTGCCCGCCGACCAGCCCGGCCTGGCCGCGTTCAACGCCGGCTTCGAGCCGCGCACCGGGTTCGAGTGGCTCAGCCGCGACGCCGCCGAGGTCGACTCCTACATGGCCGACCCGCTCTGCGGCTTCCCCACCGAGGAGGCCATCATCGGCGGTGTCCTCGGCCAGGCCGGGCGGGCCGCCGACCCCTCGACCGTGCGGGCCGACCTGCCGCTGCTGCTGGTCTCCGGCGACCGCGACCCGGTCGGCGGCCGCGGCGGGGCCAACGTCACCTCGCTGGGCGACCGCTACCGCGCCGCCGGGCTCACCGACGTCACGACCACGCTCTACCCCGAGGCCCGGCACGAGCTGGTCAACGAGACCAACCGGGACGCCGTGACCGCCGACGTCGTCGACTGGCTGCGCGCCCACCTGCCGGGCTGATCAGCGGACCTGGTGCACCCGGCCCGAGGTGCCCCATGCGGTGTCGCAGGTCCAGACCTCCGCGTCGAGCCGGTCGGCCGTTGCCAAGCACAGGCGGTCACCGAGCGACAGGGTCGGCGAGCTGGGCCAGAGGGCGGCGGCACGCTCGGCGTCCGCTGCCGTGACGGGCTCGATCTGCAGGTCGAACCCCATGAGCAGGAGCTGCCGAGCGGCCGTCCAGTCGCGGCCGGCGCGCAGGGACTTCTGGGCGACCTCGCTCCAGTTCGCCGCCGAACAGGCATGGACGCCGTCGTCGAGTGCCGAGCGGACCATCTCGGCACCGGGCTCCCCCTGCAGCATGCACAGCAGGGCGGAGCTGTCGAACACCTTCACCCGGCGAGGTCCCGCTCTGCTTCGGCGCGCCTGTCGGCGACGAGTTCGTCGACCAGGCTGGGCCCTCGACCGAAGTCCGCCTGCACCCGGGCCAGCAGGGCGTCCCGGCTGATCAGCTCGATGCCGTCCTCGTGCTCCAGGACCACCAGTCTGCTCCCGACGCGCCAATCGAGTCGGTCGCGTATAGCGGAGGGGACGACCAGTCTGCCCCGATCACCCATCACGATCGCGGTCGTGTCACTCATGACGCCATGTTCCCACGGTGGTGCGCGGGGTGGGAACTGCCTGCGCGAACGGGTCCAGCACGACCCGGGCCCCGTCCAGAGTGTGATCCACTGCGGTCGTGCGGCTGGCCGACCCCCTCGTGCTGCGCGGCCGCGTGCTGCGCAACCGGCTGGTGTTCTGCGCGCACCTGACCAACCAGGCCGACCAGCGGCTGCCCTCGGCCGCGCACACCGCCTACTACGCCGCCCGGGTGGCCGGTGGTGCCGCGTTGGTCATCACCGAGGAGCAGGCGGTCGACCCCGCCGACCAGCCCTACGAGAAGGTCGTCGACGGCACCGACCCGGCGGTGGTCGACCGCTACCGCGAGCTCGCCACCGCGGTGCACCGTCACGGCGTGCTCGTCGTCGCCCAGCTCAACCACAACGGCGGCCAGGGCACGTCGCTGCACTCCCGCGTCCCCCTGCTGGCGCCCTCGCCGCTGGCCGACCCGCTGTTCGGCGAGGTGCCCCGCGAGGCGACGCCGGCCGACCTGGCCGCCGTCGCCGCCGGGTTCGCCCGGGTCGCCGGCCACGTGCGCGACGGCGGGCTGGACGGCGTCGAGCTGCAGGCCTCCCAGTCCTCCCTGCTGCGCGCCTTCCTCGACCCGTCCGCCAACCGGCGCACCGACGGCTACGGCACCGACCGCGTCCGGCTGCTGCTCGAGGTCGTCGCCGCCGTCCGCGAGGCACTGGGCCCGGACCTGCTGCTGGGCGTCCGGCTGGCCACCCACGAACCGGTGGGGACGACGACCGACGACGCCGTGGCCACCGCGCACCGGCTGGCCGCCACCGGTGACGTCGACTGGTTGTCCACCACCACCGGGGTGGCCACCGCCTCGCTGCACCTGGTGGAGCCCTCGATGGCCGCCGCGCACGGCTACGCCCTGCCGCTGGCCGCCCGGCTGCGCACCGCAGGGCTCCCGGTGATCGGCGTCGGCCGGGTCACCACCGCGGCGCAGGCGCAGGCCGCGCTGGCGCACTGCGACCTGGTCGGTGTGGTGCGCGGCCAGCTCGCCGACCCCGACTTCGCCGCCAAGGCGCTCCGCGGGCAGCCGGTGCGGGCCTGCACCGGCTGCAACGAGTGCGCCGCCGGCGTCGGGGCCGGGCTGCCGATGCGCTGCGTGCAGGGCGTGCTGCCCGTCCCCGCCGTGCCGGCCCGCCCGCGGCACGTGGTGGTGGTCGGTGGCGGTCCGGCCGGGTTGCGGGCCGCCGCGCACGCCGCCGCGCGCGGCCACCGGGTCACCCTGCTGGAGGCGTCCGACCGGCTCGGCGGCGCGCTCGCGCTCGCCGCCACCGCCCCCGGGCGCGGTGAGCTGGCCGGGTTTGTCGACGCCGACGTCCGGGCCTGCGCCGATCGCGGTGTCGACGTCCGCACCGGGGTGCGGGCCGACGAGGCCTCCCTCGCCGCGCTGGACCCCGACGTCGTCGTCCTTGCCACCGGTGCGGTGCCGGCCCGGCCGGCGTGGGCCGGGGACGTCGACCGGGTCGCCGACGTCGCCGACGTGCTGACCGGGACGGCGGCCCCGACCGGCCGGGTGCTGGTGGTCGACGAGCTCGGCGGCCCGCACGCCACCTCCACCGCGGAGCTGCTCGCCGGGAGGGGGTGCGCCGTCGAGGTGGTCACCGGGGCGCTGGTCGCCGCGCAGCGCCTGGGCCCCACCCTCGACCGCGGCCTCTGGCACCGGCGGGCCGCGGCGGCCGGGATGGTGCAGACGGTGGAGCGGGTGCCGCTCGGAGTCCGGGACGGGGTGGTCACCCTGCTGCACCACCTGACCGGGGACGTCGAGGAGCGGGTGGTGGACTGGGTCGTGACCGCCACCCCGCCCGAGCCCGTCCCCGGCCCCGCCGTGCCCGCCGGCGTCGCGGTGCACCGGGTGGGGGACTGCCTGGCCCCCGCGGGCCTGGCCGTGGCGGTCGCGACGGCGGAGCGGGTGGTGGCGCAGTGGTGACGTTCGGGTCGCTGCGGTCGCCGGAGGTGGGGGATCGGCCGACCCTCGTCGTCCCGCTGGGGTCGGTCGAGCAGCACGGCCCGCACCTGCCGCTGGCCACCGACACCGCCGTCGCGGCGGCCGCGGCCGCGGGGCTCGTTGCGCGACACCCGGAAATGCTGCTCGCCCCCGCAGTCCCCTACGGCGCGAGCGGGGAGCACGAGGGCTTCCCCGGCACGGTGTCCATCGGCACCGAGGCGCTGTGGACGCTGCTGGTCGAGCTGGGCCGCTCCGCCGGGCGCTGGGCCGGGCGGCTGCTGGTGGTCAACGGCCACGGCGGCAACCTGGACGCGCTGCGGTCGGCGATTCCCCTGCTCCGGCACGAGGGGCGGGACGCCGCCTGGTTCCCCTGCGGTGTCCGCGGCGGCGACGCGCACGCCGGCCGCACCGAGACGTCGCTGATGTTGCACGTGGAACCGGCCGCCGTTCGGACGGAGCTGGCCGAGGCCGGGGAGACCGCGCCGATCGCCGAGCTGCTGCCCCGACTGCAGGCCGGCGGGGTGGCCGCGGTCAGCCCGAACGGCGTGCTCGGCGACCCGGCGGGCGCCTCGGCCGAGGAGGGCGCCCGGATGCTCGCCGACCTGGTGGCCCGGCTCGCCGCAGCGGTGCGGACCTGGGACGTCGGCGCCGACGGGCGGCTGGCCGGATGAGCTCACCGAGCTGGTCTGACCAGGTCTGACCAGCTAATCTCGACGTATGATCACGGTCGTCACGCGCGTCAGCGTCTACGAGGCGAAGGCGCAGCTGTCCGCCCTGCTCACCCGGGTGGAGGCGGGCGAGGAGATCGTCATCTCGCGCCACGGCAAGCCCATCGCCCGGCTGAGCCCGGAACGCGCGGAGAAGCCCCGCCGGCAGCCGGGCAGGCTGAAGGGGCAGGGCATCGTCATCCCCGACGACTTCGACGACTTCACCGAGCAGGACGAGCGCGACTGGTACGGCGAGTGAGGCTGCTGCTCGACACGCACGTCCTGCTCTGGTGGGTCATCGGCGACCCACGGTTGCCGTCGACCGTCGCCGATGTCGTCGCGTCCGAGGACTCCACGGTCCACATCTCCGCCATCAGCGCGGCCGAGGTGGCCATCAAGCGGTCGGTCGGCAAGCTGGGGAGACCGACGGTGGAGGAGGCCGTCGCCGAGCCCGGGCTCGAGGAGCTGCCCTTCCTCACCGCGCACGCCGAGGTGCTCGAGTCCCTCCCTCTCCACCATCGCGACCCGTTCGACCGCATGCTCGTCGCGCAGGCACTCGCCGAGGGGCTGGTCCTGGTGACGCTGGACGAGAAGGTGCGGCAGTACGACGTCCCGGTCTTCCCTCCCCGCGGGGCATGAGCCCGCCCGACGAGCGACTGCCGGACGGGTTCCGGGTCGTGCTCGACCCCCGCACCCGGCGACGGGACGGCGGCGCCGCCCTGCTCGGCGGCTCCCCGCTGCGGCTGCTGCGGTTGGCCCCCCGCGCCCGGGCACTGCTGACCGGCGACGCGCTCACCGTCACCGACGTTACGACGGCAGCGCTGGCCGCGCGCCTGCTGGACACCGGCCTGGCCCACCCCGACCTGCCCCCGGTCGACCCCGCCGACGTCACCGTCGTCGTCCCGGTAAAGGACCGCGCGGGCGAGCTCGACCGGCTGCTGCGGGCCCTGCGCGCCGACCTGCCCGACGTCCCGCTGCTCGTGGTGGACGACGGCTCGGCCGACCCGGCGGCCACCGCCCGTGTCTGCGCCGCCTTCGGCGCCCGGGTCCTCCGGCACGCCACCAGCCGCGGGCCGTCCGCGGCGCGCAACGCCGGCCTGGCCGCCGCGACCACCACAGCCGTCGCGTTCGTGGACTCCGACTGCGTGCCGCGCCCCGGCTGGCTCGGCGTGCTCGCCGCGCACCTGGCCGACCCCCGGCTGGCCGTGGTCGCCCCGCGCATCGTCGCCCTGCCCGCCGCGCGACCCGGCTGGGTGGGGTCCTACGAGGACGCCGTCAGCGCCCTCGACATGGGGCCCCGGCCCGCGCCGGTCGCGCCGCTGACCGGCGTCTCCTACGTGCCCAGCGCCGCCCTGTTGGTGCGTCGGGCCGCGCTGGGCGCCGGGTTCGACGAGGACATGCAGGTCGCCGAGGACGTGGACCTGGTCTGGCGGCTGGCCGCCGCCGGCTGGCGGGTTCGCTACGAGCCGGCCGCCGAGGTCGCCCACGAGCACCCCGCCCGGACGGCGGACTGGCTGCGGCGCCGCGCCTTCTACGGCACCGGCGCGGCACTCCTGGCGCAGCGGCACGGGTCGGCCGTGGCGCCGGTGGTGATGTCGCCGTGGTCGGCGGCCGCCTGGGGGCTCGCGCTGGCCGGTGGTGCCCCGGGTGCTGTGGGGGCCGGGGTCGTGCTCGCCGGCGCGACGGCGCGGCTGGCCCCGCGCCTCGCTCCCCGACCCGGCGACCCGCCGCCGACCGGGCTGGCGGCCACGCTCGTCGTCCGCGGCACGTGGTCGGCCGGGCGCACGCTGGCCCGCTCGGCCACCCGGCACCACTGGCCGCTCGTCGTCCCGCTGCTGGGCGTGCGCCGGGTGCGGCGGGTGGTGGTCGCGGCCGCGGTGGCCGACGCGGTGGGGGCCTGGTGGCCGCACCGCCGCGAGGTGGGGTTGCTGCGCTTCGCCGCCGGACGGCGGTTGGAGGACCTCGCCTACGGCGCCGGCCTCTGGCGCGGCGCCCTGCGCGCCCGCAGCCCGCGTGCCCTGCTGCCAGCCCGGCCCCGCTGAACCCCCGGGCCGGTCCCCGCCGAGTGGCGGCTGAGGGTCCGGACCAGGCGCCAGGCGAACCCTGGGGCGCCACTCGACGCGCGCCGGGCGGGAACAACGGGTCCGACCCCCTGCTTGGGCCAGAGGTGCCGACCTCCCAGCCGACGCTCAGTCCGCTCAAGGTCACCCTGGTGCTCGGTGCCTTCGTGGCGCTGGGTCCGCTGACCATCGACCTGTACCTGCCCGCGCTGCCGACCATCACCAGCGACCTCATGACCACCGACGCCGCGGTGCAGCTCACCCTCACCGGCACCTTCGCCGGTCTGGCGCTCGGCCAGCTCGTGCTCGGCCCGCTGTCGGACGCCCTCGGCCGCCGCAAGCCCCTGCTCGCCGGCACCGCGCTGCACGTGCTCGCGTCCCTGCTGATCCTCGTCGCTCCGACCGTCGAGGTCCTCGGCGTGCTGCGGGTGCTGCAGGGCGTGGGGTCCGCGGCGGGGGCGGTGGTCGCGCTCGCCGTCGTCCGGGACCTGTACTCCGGGCGGGCCGCGGCCAGCCTGCTCTCCCGGCTGTTCCTGGTGATCGGCGTCGCCCCGGTCCTGGCCCCCACCCTGGGCGGTGAGCTGCTGCGCTTCACCTCCTGGCGGGGGTTGTTCGTGGTGCTGGCGGTCATCGGCACCGCCTCGCTGGTCGCGGTCGCCCTGACGCTGCCCGAGACGCTGCCGGCCGAGCACCGGCACCCCCTGCGGCTGCGGCGCACCGTGGTCGACTACGGCCGGCTGTTCCGCGACCGCGCCTACGTCGGCCTGGTGCTGGTCGCCGGCCTCGTCATCGCCGGCCTGTTCAGCTACGTCTCGGGCGCCTCGTTCGTCTACCAGCAGCAGTTCGGCCTCGACGAGCAGCAGTTCGGCCTGCTCTTCGGCGCCGGCGCCTTCTTCCTGATCGGCACCACCCAGCTCAACCCCGTGCTGCTGCGCCGCACCTCCCCGCAGGTGCTGCTCACCACCGCGGTGCTGGCGGGGCTGGGGTCGGCGGTGCTGCTCGTGGTCATGGCCGCCACCGGGTTCGGTGGGCTGTTCGGCGTCGCCGTCCCGCTGTGGCTGGTGCTCGCCAGCGCCGGCCTGGGCATGCCCAACGCCCCCGCGCTGGCGCTGTCCCGGCACGGCGAGGCGGCCGGCACCGCCGCGGCGCTGCTGGGGGCCGTGCAGTTCGGCGTCGGTGCGGCCGTCTCGCCGGTGGTGGGGCTGCTCGGCAACGACGCCCTGGCCCTGGGCTCGGTCATCCTCGCCGCCTCGGCGCTGGCCGTCGTCGTCCTGTTCGTGGTCGTGCAGCCCCGGTCGCTCCCCGACGTCGACGAGGACCCGGCCGGGTCCGGGGTCGCCCGGGAGGACGACGTCCTGGCGTAAACGCGTGCGGCGGGTCACCATGACCGTGACATGGGCCACCGGGCAGAACTGCGGGTGCGCGCGTGACCGCGGTCAACCCGTGGCTCGCGCTGCCCGACGGTGCGCCCACGCCGGTGGTCACCCGGCGGCTGCGCGCCGCGCACGAGGCCCTGGTCACCCGTGGTGGCCGCCCGGCGGCCGGCCACCAGGTGCGCCCGGTGGTCTGGGACTCCTGGCGGCGCAGCCTGGGCAGCGGGGTCGACCCCGACGGCGGGCCCGCGCCGCTGGACCTGCTGGACGACGACCTGGTCGCCTACCGCGACGCGCACCCGCTGGCGGCCGTCATGCCGGTGATCCGCCGGTTGCTGGTGGCCGACGCCGAGGCCGACAAGATGATCGTGGCGGTCACCGACGCCGCCGGGCGGATGCTGTGGGTGGAGGGCGACCGCCAGCTGCGCACCCGGGCCGAGGGCATGCACTTCGTGGCCGGGTCGCGCTGGGGCGAGGACGTCGTCGGCACCAACGCCCCGGGCACCGCGCTGGCCCTGGACACCCCGGTGCAGATCTACGGCAGCGAGCACTACGCCCGCACCGTGCAGCCGTGGAGCTGCTCGGCCGCGCCGGTGCACCACCCCGTCACCGGCGCGCTGCTGGGCGCCATCGACGTGACCGGCGGCGACCACGTGGCCAGCCCGCACGTGCTCACCCTGGTGCGCGCCACCGTCGCGGCCGCCGAGTCCGAGCTGCGGTGGCTGCACCGCGAGCAGTTCGCCGGCGGCCCGGCCCTGCCGCCGCGCCGGCAGCCGGCGGCCCCGCTGCTCGAGGTGCTCGGCCGGGACCGGGCCCGGTTGAGCACCGCCGGCGGCGCCACCGAGCTCTCCCTGCGGCACTCGGAGCTGCTGCTCCTGCTGGCCGAGGCCGCGGTGGCCGGGCAGGGCCGCACCGCCGACGAGCTGGCCGCCGAGGTGCACGTCGGCGACGCCGCCCCCGTCACCGTGCGCGCCGAGCTCTCGCGGCTGCGCAAGCTGCTGGCCGACGCCGGCTGCGACCCCGACCTGCTGGGTTCGCGGCCCTACCGGTTGACCGGGCCGCTGGGCACCGACCTGGACCAGGTGCGCGGTCTGCTGGCCCGGGGAGCCGCGGCCACCGCGCTCGAGCGCTACCGCGGCCCGGTCCTGCCCCGTTCGGAGGCCCCCGGGGTGCGGGCCGCCCGCGCCCGGCTCACCGGGTCGCTGCGCTCGGCGGTGCTGCGCGCCCCCCGCCCGGACCTGCTGCTCCGCTACAGCCAGCTGCCCGAAGCGGCCGACGACGCCGCCGTCTGGCAGGGCCTGCTCGACGTGCTGCCGGTCAGCTCCCCGCGCCGCGCGGCCGCCGCCCACCACCTGCTCCGCCTGCGCCGCTCGCCCCGCACCCGCTGACGCCCCGCACCCGCTGACGCCCCGCACCCGCCCGGGACGCGGGCTGGAATGCTCGTGCCACGTGACCGTCGCCGCTGCCCGCACCACCGCCGTCCCGGGCACGCGGCAGGCCGTCCTGGCCATCGCGGCGCTGTCGCTGGGCGCGGTCGGCATCGGGGTCAGCGAGTTCGTGACCATGGGACTGCTCCCCGAGATCGCCGACGGGGTGCGCGTCGACATCCCCACCGCCGGCCACCTGGTCTCCGCCTACGCGTTCGGGGTCGTGGTGGGCGCGCCGGTCATCGCCGCCACCGCGGCGACCCTCCCGCGCAAGGGCCTGCTGCTCACGCTGCTCGGGGCGTTCCTGGTCGGCACCGTCCTGACCGTCGCCGCCCCGGGCTACGGCACCCTGCTGGCCGCCCGGTTCGTCGCCGGCCTGCCGCACGGCGCCTACTTCGGGGTGGCCTCGCTGGTCGCCGCGTCGCTCGTCGCGCCGCAGCACAAGGGCCGGGCGGTCAGCTCGGTGATGCTCGGACTGTCCGTCGCCACCCTCGCCGGGGTCCCGGCGGCGACCTGGCTGGGTCAGCACCTGGGCTGGCGGACGGCGTTCGTCGCCGTCCTCGGGCTGGCGGGTGCCACCGTGGTCGCGGTCCTCGCCGCCGTCCCCCGGACCCCCGGCAACCCCGCCGCCACCGTGCGGTCGGAGCTGGGCGCACTGCGTCGGCCCCAGGTGTGGCTCACCCTCGGCGTCGCCGTCGTCGGGTTCGGCGGGTTCTTCGCCCTGTACACCTACATCGCCCCGCTGACCACGGACGTCGCCGGTCTGGACGCCGGGTTCGTGCCCCTGGTGCTGCTGGCCTTCGGCGTCGGCGGGGTGCTCGGCACGGTGCTGGGCGGCAAGCTCGCCGACGTCGCGCTGTTCGGCTCGCTGGTCTGGGCGATGGCGGCGACCGGCGTGCTGCTGGGGGCGGTCTACTGGGGCTCGCGGTCACCGGTGTCGCTGGTCGCCCTGGCCTTCTGCATCACCGTCGTCACCTCGGTGCTCGTGGTCACCCTGCAGCTGCGGCTGATGGAGGTCGCCCGCGACGCCGAGCTGCTGGGTGCAGCGCTCAACCACTCGGCGCTCAACGCCGCCAACGGGGTGGGCGCGATCCTCGGCGGCGCCGTGGTGGCCGCCGGCTGGGGGTACCGCTCGACCGCGGTGGTCGGCGTCGTCCTGGCTCTGCTGGGCCTCGGGGTGCTGGCCGTGTCGGCCCAGCTCCGCCGCGCTGAGCTGCGGGCCCGCTGAACCAGCTGCAACCGCGTGCAACGTTGCACCGGACCCGAGGTGCGGGCGGACGGCGCGCTGGGACGCGCAACTGCGGGTGATGCGGCGCTCCGCGGCCGCATGCGCGGGGCGCGAGGCTGCCGCGTCTGCAGGTAAGCGTGGCCTAACAGGTGTGTCCGTCGGCACACTCAGGTCCGGGTGGCGGGAGACCGCCGTCACACGGCCTGCAACAACGCACCCTGCAACGAGGCGGAGGACATGACGCAGATCAACGTGCGGGTCGACGGGGCGTCCTACTCGGACGACGTCGAACCCAGGACACTCCTGGTCCACTACCTGCGGGAACAGCTCGGCAAGGTCGGCACCGTCGTCGGCTGCGACACCAGCAACTGCGGTGCCTGCACCGTCCACCTGGACGGCGAGAGCGTGAAGAGCTGCACCGTGCTGGCCGTGCAGGCCGACGGCAGCGAGGTCACCACCATCGAGGGCATCGCCGAGGGCGGCGAGCTGCACCCGATGCAGCGGGCCTTCCACGAGAAGCACGGGCTGCAGTGCGGCTACTGCACCCCCGGGATGATCATGGCCTCGATCGACCTGCTCAAGAACAACCCGAACCCCAGCGAGTCCGAGATCCGTGAGGGCATCGAGGGCAACCTCTGCCGCTGCACGGGCTACGTGAACATCGTGCGCGCGGTGCAGCAGGCCGCCGGCGAGATGAGCAGCACGGCGGGAGCACAGGCATGACCCTCACCGACGAACCCACCACCGCGCAGGCCCCGGTCAAGGAGGTCGGCAACGCCCGCCTCCGCAAGGAGGACGCCCGGCTGATCACCGGGAAGACCACCTGGACCGACAACATGGTCCTGCCGGGGATGCTGCACATGGCCTTCCTGCGCAGCCCCGTCGCGCACGCCACCATCAGCCACCTCGACGTCAGCGCCGCCAAGGACCGGCCCAACGTCGTCGCGGTCTACACGGGTGCGGACTTCAAGGACGAGCAGGGCACCATCCCCTGCGCCTGGCCGGTCACCCCCGACATGGTCAACCCCGGCCACCCCTCGATCGCCGTCGACACCGTGAACCACGTGGGCGAGGCCGTGGCCATCGTCGTCGCCCGCACCCGCACCGCCGCGGTGGACGCCGTCGAGGCCATCGACGTCGACTACGAGAACCTCCCCGTCGTGCTGGACATGGAGGAGGCGGTCCAGGACGGCGCGGACCTCGTGCACGCCTCCACCAGCTCCAACACCAGCTACCACTTCGTCTTCGACGCCGGCGAGGCCGGCACCGGCAGCGACACCGACGCCGCCTTCCGCGACGCGGAGGTCACCGTCTCCCGCCGGTTCGTGCAGCAGCGCCTCATCCCGGCGTTCATGGAGCCGCGCTCGGCCGTCGTCGGCGTCCAGGGGGACAACTTCACGCTGTGGTCGGCCACCCAGATCCCGCACATCCTGCGGGTCATGGGCGCGCTGACCACCGGCATCCCCGAGCACAAGCTGCGCGTCGTCGCCCCCGACGTCGGCGGTGGCTTCGGCGGCAAGCTGCAGGTCTGCCCCGAGGAGATCCTGGCGCTGCTGGTCGCCCGCCGGCTGGGCAAGCCGGTCAAGTGGACCGAGACCCGCTCGGAGTCCCTGATGACCGCCCACCACGGGCGCGACCAGATCCAGTACATCGACGTCGCGGCGAAGAAGGACGGCACCGTCACCGGCCTGCGCGTGCGGCTGCTGGCCGACATGGGCGCCTACCTGCGGCTGATCACCCCCGGCGTCCCGGCGCTGGGTGCGTTCATGTTCCCGGGCATCTACAAGTTCCCGGCCTACCGCTTCGAGTGCGACGGCGTGTTCACCAACAAGGTGCCCACCGACGCCTACCGCGGCGCCGGCCGGCCCGAGGCCACGTTCGCCATCGAGCGGATCATGGACGAGCTGGCCGTCGAGCTCGGCATGGACCCGATGGAGGTCCGTCGCAAGAACTGGATCGGGGCGGAGGAGTTCCCGTTCACCACGGTGGCGGGCCTCGAGTACGACTCCGGTGACTACGAGCAGGCCACCCAGGCCGCGCTCGAGCTGCTCGGCTACGACGAGCTGCGCGCCGAGCAGCAGCGGCGCCGGGAGTCGAACGACCCGGTGCAGCTGGGCATCGGCATCTCGACGTTCACCGAGATGTGCGGCCTGGCGCCCTCCCGCGTGCTCGGTTCGCTCTCGTTCGGCGCGGGCGGCTGGGAGCAGGCCTCCATCCGGATGCTGCCCACCGGCAAGGTCGAGGTCGTCACCGGCTCCACCCCTCACGGGCAGGGCCACGAGACGGCGTGGAGCCAGATCGTCGCCGACGAGCTGGGTGTGCCCTTCGAGGACGTCGAGGTGCTGCACGGCGACACCGCCATCAGCAGCCGCGGCCTGGACACCTACGGCTCCCGCTCCCTCGTCGTCGGCGGCACCGCCGTCGTCAAGGCCGCCGAGAAGGTCGTGGCCAAGGCCCGGAAGATCGCCGCGCACCTGCTGGAGGCCAGCGAGGACGACCTGGAGTTCTCCGGCGGGAAGTTCTCCGTCAAGGGGACGCCGGGCGCCGGGCTGGGGATCCAGGAGATCGCCCTGGCGATCTTCGCCGCGCACGACTACCCGGAGGGCATCGAGCCCTCCATCGACGCCGAGGCGGCCTTCGACCCGGTCAACTTCTCCTTCCCGCACGGCACCCACCTGTGCGCGATGGAGGTCGACACCGAGACCGGCTTCGTGAAGATCCGCAAGTACGCCTCGGTCGACGACATCGGGAACATCGTCAACCCGGTCATCGTCGAGGGGCAGATGCACGGCGGCCTCGCCCAGGGCATCGCGCAGGCCCTGTACGAGGAGGCCATCTACGACGCCGACGGCAACCTCACCACCGGCACGTTCGTGGACTACCTGCTCCCGTCCGCGGCCGACCTCCCGCACTTCGACACCGGCAACACGGTGCACGCGGCGACGTCGAACCCGCTGGGCGCCAAGGGCGTGGGCGAGGCCGGGTGCATCGCCAGCACCCCGGCCGTGGTCAACGCCGCGCTGGACGCCGTCCGGCACCTGGGCGTGACCGACATCCGGATGCCGCTGACCCCCGAGCGGGTCTGGCGGGCCATCCACGAAGGCGGCGACGGCGGCGACCGCGCCGCCGAGGGCAGCAACGCCTACGGCGGCGCCCGCACCACGGAGTCCGGCATCGAGGAGGCTGCACAGTGATCCGCCGTAGCGACGAAGGAGCGAAGCCATGATCCCCGCGTCGTTCGCGTACGCGCGTCCCACCACGGTCGACGAGGCCCTGCAGGCCATCGCCGACGGCGGGGAGGACGTGAAGATCATGGCCGGTGGGCAGTCGCTCATCCCGGTCATGCGGCTGCGGCTGGCCGCGCCCGAGACCGTCGTCGACCTGACGAAGGTGAGCGAGCTGCGCGGCGTCCGGGAGGACGGCGACTCCCTCGTCATCGGGGCGATGACCACCCACACCGACGTCCTCCGCGACCCGCTGATCGCCCAGTACGGGAAGCTGATCGCCGAGGCGACCGAGACGGTGGCCGACCCCGCCGTCCGGCACCGGGGCACCTTCGGCGGCGCCCTGGCGCACGCCGACCCCGCCGGCGACCTGCCGGCGGTGGCCCTGGCGCTGGACGCCGAGTTCGTCATCGCCGGACCCGGCGGCGCGCGGCGCTCGGTGCCGGCCTCGGCGTTCTTCGTCGACTACCTGACGACGGCGCTGGAGGAGGGCGAGCTGCTCGTCGAGGTGCGGGTGCCCAAGCTGGGCGAGGGCTGGGGGGTGCGGTACGAGAAGTTCAACCGCGTCGCCCAGGCCTGGTCGATCGTGGCCGTGGCAGCCGCCGTCCGCCGCGAGGGCTCGACCATCGCCGAGGCCCGCATCGGGCTGACCAACATGGGCGCCACCCCGCTGCGGGCGACCGCGGTGGAGCAGGCCCTGGTCGGCGCCGACGTCAGCCTGGAGACCGTCACCGCCGCCGCCGCGCAGGCCGCCGAGGGCACCGAGCCCAGCAGCGACCTCAACGCCCAGGCCGACTACCGCCAGCACCTGGCCCGCGTGCTCACCGGGCGAGCGGTGCGCGCGGCCGCCGGGCTGTAGCGTCGGCCACAGGCACCAGGCAGTTCCCCCGGACCCGGCCGGCCCACCCTGCAACGGGTGGGCCGGCCGTCGTCCGCCCCCACCACCGGAGGTCCACCCGTGCAGCTGGAGAACTCGTTCCTCGTCCCCGTCCCCGTCGACGACGCCTGGAAGGTGCTGCTCGACATCGAGCGGATCGCGCCCTGCATGCCCGGGGCCGCGCTCGACAGCGTGGAGGGTGACGACTTCACCGGGCGGGTCAAGGTCAAGCTCGGACCGATCAACCTCACCTACGCCGGCAAGGCCTCCTTCATCGAGAAGGACGAGGACGCCCACAAGGCCGTCATCGACGCCCGCGGCAAGGACCAGCGCGGCAACGGCACCGCCGCCGCCGTGGTCACCGCGCAGCTGAAGGCCGAGGGCGACTCGACCCGCGTCGACGTCCTCACCGACCTCAACATCACCGGTCGCCCGGCCCAGTTCGGCCGCGGCGTCATGACCGACGTGGGCAACAAGCTGCTCGGCCAGTTCGCCGACAAGCTGGCCGCCCAGCTCGGCGAGACCGACGCCCCGGCCCAGGAGCCCACCGTCGAGAGCACGGCGAAGGAGCAGGCAGCCGACGCCGCCGCGACCGCCGCCGGTGCCGTGGGTGAGGTCGCCGAGTCCGTCGCGGGCAGCGCCGACGGCGACACCCCGATCGCCGAGGCCGCCCGCAAGGCCGCCTCCACGACGGTGCAGGCCGCCGACGCCGCCGCCGACAAGGCCGCCGCGGCGAAGACCGAGGCGAAGAAGGCGCCCTCGAAGCCGCCGTCGGGCACCACCGCGCCGCCGAACAAGCCCGGCACCTCCGGTCCGGCCACCGCGCGTCCCCGCCCGGCGCAGGCCGAGCCCGAGCCGATCGACCTGCTCGACGTCGCCGGCACCGCCGCGTTCACCCGGTTCGCCAAGCCCGCCGCGATCGGCGTCGGCGTCCTGGTGGTCATCGCCCTCCTGGTCCGCCGCCGCAAGTAGCCCCGCTCACCCGGCATTGATCAGCTGGGTTCAGCAACGTCCGTCCAGGCTCACCCACGCCGGTGAGCCAGGACGGACCCCCGGGAACCGGGGTGTTCCACCCCCCGGCCCCGGGGGCGCAGGCGAGGGCGGGCAGCCAGGTCTCCACGGCGGTGCGGACGGCGTCCGGGTCGGCCTTGAGCCCGTGGTCACCGCGCACCGCCACCACCGTCGCCGGGTGCTGACCCAGGGCGGAGCGCACCTCGGTGGGCCCGCCGAACGCGTCGCTGTCGCCCTGCACCACCAGCGTGGGGACGCTGACCGCGGCCAGCTCGCCCGCGCGGCTCTTCTGCGGCTTGCCCGGCGGGTGCAGCGGGAACGCCAGGCACAGCACGCCCACCGCGCCGAGCGGACCCGCCGTCCGGCACGCCACCCGCGCGCCGGCGCTGCGCCCGCCGAGCACCACCGGCCCGGTGAGCAGCTCGGGCACACCCGCGTGGATCGCCGTCCAGCCCTCGTCGAGCTTGGCCGGGGCCGCGGCGATGCGCTTGCCGGCCACCCGCCACGGCTGCTCGACCCGCAGCACCCGCCAGCCCTGACCGGTGGCCGCCGCGGTGGCGGCCAGCAGGTCGGGCGCCTCGATGCCGCCGCCGGCGCCGTGGCCGAGCAGCAGCGTGCCCAGCGGCGAGGCGAGCGGGTCGTCGACGGTGACCCGGGCCGGGCCGAGCGGGGTGTCGACGTCCCGGCTCCTCACGCCTGCGCGGAGGCCCGCTGCAGCGGGGGCAGGGCGAAGCCGTCGGCGACGTGCGCGGCGAGCTCGAGGTAGGCCTTGCGGGCCGGCGCGCCCACCCGGTCGAGGTCGATGAGGCCACCGGTGACGAGGTGGGCGTCGTAGGGGATCTCGACCACGGCGCGGCAGCGGGCGGCGAAGTGGTCGCGGACCATGCCCATGTCGACGTCGCCGGTGTTGGGCCGCACGCTCGAGATCACCGCGACCGACCGGGCCACCAGCTCTTCATGACCGTGCGCGATCAGCCAGTCGAGGGTCTTGCTGGCCCGGCTCGCGCCGTCGACCGAGGGGGCCCCGACCACGACCAGCGAGTCGGCGATGGCCAAGGTGCCCGACATCGCCGAGTGCAGCAGGCCGGTGCCCGAGTCGGTGAGGATGAGGTTGAAGTACCGCGCCAGGATGTCGGCGACGGTCGTGTACTCCTCCTCGCTGAACGCCTCCGACAGGGCCGGGTCCTGGTCGCTGGCCAGCACCTGCAGGCGGCCGGCCAGCGAGGTGAACGCCGACACGTCGGTGAACGACCGCACGCGGTCCTTGGCGGCCAGCAGGTCGCGCACGGTGACGTCGGTGACGTTGGTCAGCCGCTCAGCCAGGGTGCCGGCATCGGGGTTGGCGTCGACAGCGACGACCCGGTCACCCCGGTGGTGGGCCAGCGTGAGGCCCAGGCAGCAGGTGGTCGTGGTCTTGCCGATGCCGCCCTTGAGCGAGACGACCGCGATGCGGTTGCTGCCGCGCACCGGGGTGGTGACGCGCTGCACGAGGGCGCGGTGCTCCAGCTCGGCCTGCGAGAGCCCGGGGTTGACCGTGCCGCCGCTGGCCTTGTGCAGGAAGCGCCGCCATCCCCGGGTGGGTGCCTCGGCGGTCTGCCGCAGCAGGGACTGCGACGTGAGCGACGGCGGCGGTTGCTGGGCCGTGGGCTGCTGGTGCGTGGGCTGCTGGGACGCGTGCTGCGGCCCGGGCGTCCACGAGGAGCTGCCCTGCGAGCCCCACCCGCCCGACGGCGACTGCCCCCACTGCTGCCCCGGGGCCTCGGGCGCGGACTGCTGCGGCGCGGACTGCGGCGGGGTGGACTGCTGCGGCGCGGAGGGTCCGCCCTGCTCGGCACCGGGGTGGCCGTGCCGCCCGGGCTCCGACTGCTGCTCCCAGGGTCGGGCCCCCGGCGGCGGCTCCCAGGCGCGCTGCGGCTCGGCCTGCGGCCACGCCTGCTGCGCCTGCTGGTCCCAGGTGGACGGCGTGGCGGGGGTGGAGCGCGCGGGGTCGGGGGCGGCGTCCCAGGGCGCGGGCTGGCCCACCGGCTGGTCAGCGGGGCGCCCCGACGGTGCGGGGGCGTCCTCGGACCGCTGCGCGTCGGCGTCCTGCTGCCAGGACGGCGGCTGCTGCCAGGCGGCGATCTGGTCGCGCGACTGCTGCTCCCACGACCGGTCGTCGGTGGTGCTGGGCTGCTGCGCGGTGCCCTCCCACGACGTCGCGCCGGCCGACCAGGGCGGGGTCCCGCCGCCGGCGGGGGTGCCCACGGGCTGGTCGAGGCGGATCTCCTGGGTACCGGAGTCGGGGCGCTGCGGGGTCGCGGCGTCCGACGAGGTCGACCAGCTGTCGAGCGAAGCCTGCCAGCGGTCGCCGTCCGTACGCCGACGTGCCTCCTCCGACGGGGTCTCCACCGGCGAGGACCCGTCCGAGGACTCGCCCGAGGACTGCTCCGACGACACCGCGGACGACTCCCCGGACGATCCCGCCCCGGTGGTCGGGTCGTCGGCGGTCGGTTCGGCTGGGCGGTCGGACACGGGTGGGCCCCCATCGGGAGTCTGGACGAGCGGGATGGGTCGCGATCAAGGTAGTTCAGGGTTGCGGGTCCGGCGCGTCCGATCACCCGTGCGGGGGCAGCTCCAGCAGGCCGCGGACGACCTCGACGAGGCCGGCGCCGCGCACGTGCGGAGTGTCGAGGACGGGGGAGTACCGGTGCTCGGCGCGCGCTGCCCACCCGCCGGTGAGCCCGGCCCGCTGCGCGCCGTGCACGTCCCAGCCGTGCACCGCGACGAGGGCGAGGTCGGCCGGGACGACGTCGCACACCCCGGCGGCCCACAGGTACACCTCGCGGGCTGGCTTCCACGCCCGGATCGACTCCGCGGACAGCGCGCGCTCGACCAGGTGGTCGACCCCGCCGCGGGCGAGGCCGGCCTCGGCGACCCCGGCCGAGCCGTGCGTGAGCGTGACCGCCCGCACGCCGGACTCGGCCAGCAGCTCGAGGGCCGGCGCGACGTCGGGGTGCGGCGACAGCTGCCCGAAGACGTCGGCGACCTCGGACCGGGCGGCGTCGTCGAGGTCGGTGAGCTGGGCCAGGGCGCCGTCGAAGGCGTCGCGGAAGGAGCACCAGGTGCCGGTCAGCATGGCCGCCGAGCCGGTGCCCAGGGTGCGGCCGAAGACGGTGCCGAACAGGTGCGCCGGGACGCCGCGGTCGGCCAGCGTCGTGGCGACGGGGCCCACGTCGAGCAGCGTCTCGTTCACGTCGAAGGCGACGACCACCGGTCGGGTGCGGGTCACCGGTCGTCCCCCTCCCGGGGCTCGACGTCCAGGACCCGGTCGGCCGCGCTGCGGTCGGGCTCGGTGCCGCCCCGGGTGGTCCGCTCCTTGACCGCCCGGCGCACGAACCAGACGACCACCGCGACGACGGCCGCGTAGATGACGTAGTCGAGGTACCCCAGGTACTGGTTGACCACGTCGCCCAGGGCCACGCCGAGCCCGATCAGCAGCGAGTTCCAGATCAGCGACCCGGCGATCGTGTAGGCCAGGAACTGCGCCCAGGGCATCCGCACCACCCCGGCGGGCACCGAGACGAAGCTGCGCACGATCGGCACCATCCGGCCGAAGAACACCGCCGGGCGCCCGTGCCGCTCGAACCAGGCGAACGTGCGGTCGACGTCCTCGGTCTTGACCAGCGGCAGCCGGTCGAGGAAGGCGTGCGAGCGCCGCGGGCCCAACGAGCGGCCCACCTGGTAGAGCACGGCCGCACCCAGCACCGACCCCAGGGTCGCGAACAGGATGACCGGGACCAGCGCCATGCGGCCGTCGTTGATGAGCACGCCGGCCGCGCTGAGCACGACCTCGCTGGGGATCGGCGGGACGACGGTCTCGATGAAGACGGTCAGGCCCACCCCGACCGGGCCCAGCGCGTCGATGAGGTCGAGCAGGAAGCCGGTGATGCCGCCCTGGCCGGACGACGTCGCGGCGAGGACGGACACGGGCCCACGGTATCGGCGGCTAGCGTCCGGGGCATGACGCAGCGTTTCACCGCCCGGGCCGTGGTCGTGGGCGACCGCGCCGGCACCGTCGTCCCCGATGCCGTGCTCGACGTCGAGGACGGCCTGATCACGTGGGTGGGCCCGGCCGCCGAGGCGCCGTCGTCGGAGGCCGAGGTCGTGGCGCTGCCCGGCGTCCTGGTGCCCGGCATGGTCAACACGCACTCGCACGCCCCGATGGTGCTGTTCCGCGGGCAGGGCGAGGGGCTGCCGCTGGACCGCTGGCTGCGCGAGGTGATGTGGCCGCGGGAGGCGAAGCTGACCCCCGAGGACGTCGAGGTCGCGATGACCGCGGCGTCGGCGGAGATGCTGCGGCACGGGGTGACCACCAGCGTCGAGATGTACTTCCAGCCCGAGCGCATCGCCGCGGCCGTCCGGACGACGGGGGCGCGCAGCATCGTCGCCAACCCCCTGATCGGCCTGCCCGGGTTCGGCTCCTTCGACGACCAGCTGGCCACGGCCGTGGACCTGGCGGCCTCCTCGGACCCGCAGGTCGAGTACGGCATCGGCCCGCACTCGGCCTACACCGTGCCGCTGCCGGTGCTGCGCGACGCCGGGGCTGCCGCCCGCGAGCACGGGCTGCTGCTGACCATCCACGTCGCCGAGACCGCGACCGAGGGGGACGAGCTGCTCGCCGAGCACGGGGTCTCGGTGCCGCAGCTGCTCAGCAGCCACGACGTCCTGGGTGGCCGGGTGCTGGGCAACCACTGCGTGCACATGGACGACGCCGACCTCGAGATCTGGCGCGAGCACGACGTCGCCGTGGCGCACTGCCCCGGCTCGAACACCAAGCTGGCCAGCGGCACCGCGCGGCTGCGCGACATGCTCGACCTCGGCATCCGGGTGGGCATGGGCACCGACGGCCCGGCCTCCAACGACAACCTCGACCTCTTCGAGGACCTCCGGCTGGCCGCCCAGCTGGCCCGGCTGCGCGAGCGCGACGCCCTGGCCCTCACCGCCCCCGAGGCGTTCTGGCTGGCCACGGGCGCGGCGGCCGCGGCCGTCGACCGACCCGACCTCGGTCAGCTCGAGGTCGGACGGCGGGCCGACCTGGTGCACGTCGACACCGACGACATCGCCTTCACCCCGGTCGGCGACCTCACCGACCTGGTCACCCACCTGGTCTGGTCGGTGGGCTCGCGGCACGTGCGCGACACCTGGGTGGCCGGCCGCCAGGTCGTGCGCGACGGCGTCTCGACGACCGTCGACGAGGCGGAGCTGCGCGCCCAGGTGCAGGAGCGCGGCCTCCGCCTCGCCCGCGAGGCGGGCTGACCGCCGGCTCGACGTAGGGTCCCGGGCGTGGCCGAACCAGCACTGCCCGTGGTCAGCATGTGGACCGACGGGGCGTGCAAGGGCAACCCGGGAGTGGGTGGCTGGGGCGTGCTGCTGCGCTCGGGCGCGCACGAGAAGGAGCTGTTCGGCGGTGAACCGGTGACGACGAACAACCGCATGGAGCTCACCGCGGTCATCCAGGGCCTCGGCGCCCTCACCCGGCGCTCGTCCGTGCACCTGCACATCGACTCCACCTACGTCATGCAGGGCATCCAGAGCTGGGTGGCCGGGTGGAAGCGCAACGGCTGGCGCACTGCGGCGAAGGCACCGGTCAAGAACGAGGACCTGTGGCGTGCCCTGGACGCGGCGGTGGCCGGGCACGAGGTGCGGTGGACCTGGGTCAAGGGGCACGCGGGCGACCCCGGCAACGAGCGGGCCGACGCGCTGGCCAACCTCGGGGTCGACCAGGTGCGAGCTGCCGGTCGGGTCTGAGGCGCGGGTCACGCGCGCAGCGGGTCAGGCGCGCAGCGCGACCGTCTGGCCGCGCACCACGGGGCGCAGGGTGCCGGGCAGCCGGCGCCGGGCGACCTCGCGGACGACGTTCCCGAGCGGGTCCTTGAACAAGCCGTAGTCGTCGTAGTGGACGGGCACCGTCACCCCGGGCTGCAGCAGCTCGACGAGGTCGGCGCCCTGCTGCGCGTCCATCGTCACCAGGAAGGGTCCCAGCTTCGTGCCGCCCAGGTGCGGTACGAGGGCGTCCAGCGGTCCGCACCGGGTGAGCACCTCGGCCAGCGCCGGGCGGAACAGGGTGTCGCCGGTGACGTAGCCCCGCCAGCGCACCTCGCCGTCGCGCACCAGCTCCAGCACGCTGCCCATCACCTGCGGCAGCAGGCGGGCCAGCGGGCCGGGGCCGTGCACGCCGGGTACCGACGTCACCCGCACCTCGACGCCGTCGCGCACCACCGAGGTGGTCTGCCACGGCCGCAGGTCCTCGGTGGCGGTGAAGCCGCGGTCGGCCAGGCAGCGGGCTGCCTCCGGGGTGGTCACCACCCGCAGCGGCTTGGGCAGCTCGCGGGTCGCCCGGCGGTCCCAGTGGTCGCCGTGCATGTGCGACAGCAGGACGGCGTCGAGCTCGGGCAGCTCGGCCGGCGTGATCGCCGGGTCGGTCAAGCGGCGGCTGCGCAGGCCGTACCCGAGGTGGGCGAGCTCGCCGCGGTGCAGGAAGTTCGGGTCGGTGAGGAGGGTGGCCGGGCCCAGCCGGAGCAGGGTGGTCGCCGTCCCGCCGAAGGTCAGGGTGACGTCGTCGTGGGGCATGGTCCCGCCTACCCCGCCGGCCGGGGGCTCTACCGGCGCGACCGGCAGGGGCCGACCGCCGGCGTCCCTGGCCCGACCGCGCCCGGCGTCCCTGGCCCGACCGCGCCCGGCGGGTGGGTGCGCGCGGTGGCGGGTCACCGGTCGGCGACGCGCGCTCCTCAGCACACCGAGGTCCCCGGTGCGCGCCGATGCGGGTCGTGGCGGGGAGCGGGGAGCGTGCGCACGCACCGCCGAGCGGGTGCGCTCCTGCGCGGGCCACGTGACGGGCCATGTGACGGGCCACGTGTCCTGCGCCGGGGCCTGCGCCGGAGTGGGCCCCGGCGGCGGTCAGCGGGCGGCCATCATCTCCGGCAGTCGGGCGACCAGGCCAGCGCAGGCGGCCCCGACCATCTCCCGCAGCACCACCTCGGCGACGGGGGAGCGACAGATGTTGCCCAGGCAGACCATGGAGACGCGGTACGGCATGCACCCGCGGTCACCGGTCGTGAGCACTGCGAAGCATCGGGTCGGTCCTGTCGGTGCCGGCTGGTAGGAAGGACCCGTGGCAGAACCCCGTTCCGTGGACGCGTCGTTCCTGGCCCTCCCGCTGTCCGCGCTCACCGACGCCGCGCTCACCCGCGCCGTCGACCTGGGCTGCGAGCACGCCGACATCCGGGTCGAACGCATCCGCACCCAGACCATCCGGCTGCGCGACGCCCGGGTCGAGGCCGCCGCCGACGGCGAGGACCTCGGCCTGGCCGTGCGCGTCGTGCACGAGGGCACCTGGGGCTTCGCCGCCGGCGTCGTCCTCACCGCGGCCGAGGCGGTGCGGCTCGCCGAGGAGGCCGTCGCCGTCGCCCAGGTGTCGGCCGCGCTCAACACCGACCGGGTCGAGCTGGCGCCCGAGCCTGCCTACCCCGACGCGGAGTGGGTCTCGGCGTACGACGTCGACCCGTTCGAGGTGCCCGAGGCTGAGAAGACCGGCCTCATGGTCGAGCTCTCCGAGCAGCTGCTGGCCGCCGACGGCGTCGAGCACGTGCAGTCCGACGTCATGCACGTCAAGGAGCAGAAGTACTACGCCGACACCGCCGGCACCCGCACCCGCCAGCAGCGGGTGCGCATCCACCCGACGTTCACGGCCCTGACCGTCGACCGGGTCACCGGCGGGTTCGAGTCGATGCGCACCCTGGCCCCGCCGGCCGGCCGCGGCTGGGAGTACCTCACCGGCACCGGCTGGGACTGGCGCGGCGAGCTCGCCGAGATCCCCGAGCACCTGCGCGAGAAGACCAAGGCGCCGTCGGTGGAGCCCGGCCGCTACGACCTGGTGGTCGATCCCTCGAACCTGTTCCTCACCATCCACGAGTCGATCGGCCACGCCACCGAGCTCGACCGGGCGCTGGGCTACGAGGCCGCCTACGCCGGCACGTCGTTCGCGACGCCCGACCAGCTGGGCAGCCTGCAGTACGGCTCGTCGCTGATGAACGTCACCGGCGACCGCACCGCCGAGCACGGTCTGTCCACCGTCGGCTTCGACGACGAGGGCGTCGCCGGCCAGCAGTGGGACATCGTGAAGGACGGCGTGCTGGTCGGGTACCAGGTCGACCGCAACATGGCCCGGTTGCGTGGCATGGGCCGGTCCAACGGCTGCGCGTTCGCCGACTCCGCCGGGCACGTGCCGGTGCAGCGCATGGCCAACGTCTCGCTCCAGCCGGCCCCCGACGGGCCGTCGACGGAGGAGATCATCGCCGGGGTCGACCGCGGCATCTACGTGGTCGGCGACAAGAGCTGGTCGATCGACATGCAGCGGTACAACTTCCAGTTCACCGGCCAGCGGTTCTACAAGATCGAGGGCGGGAAGCTGGCCGGCCAGGTCAAGGACGTCGCCTACCAGGCCACGACCACCGACTTCTGGGGTTCGATGAGCCGGGTCGGCGGCCCGCAGACCTACGTCCTGGGCGGTGCCTTCAACTGCGGCAAGGCCCAGCCGGGCCAGGTCGCACCGGTCAGCCACGGCTGCCCCAGCGCCCTCTTCGAGGGCACGACCATCCTCAACACGGTGCAGGAGGGCGGCCAGTGAGCGCTCAGTCGAAGGCCCAGACCGGTCAGCAGATCGTCGAGGCCGCGCTCGCCGCCTCCACCGCCGACGGCGCGGTGGCCTACGTCGTCGACAGCTCCGAGGCCAACCTGCGGTGGGCCAGCAACAGTCTGACCACCAACGGCGCGATGCGTTCCCGCCAGGTCGTGGTGATCAGCTTCATCGACGGCGGCGCCGGCATGGCCGCCGGCACCGTCGCCCGCACCGGGACGCCGGACGTCGCCGAGCTGGTCGAGGCCAGCGAGCAGGCCGCCCGGGACGCCGGCCCCGCCGAGGACGCGATGCCGCTCATCAGCCCGGGCGACCCGCTCGCGCCCACCGCCACCGGTGACTGGGACGCCGAGCCCGCGACCACCTCGATCGAGGTCTTCGGCGACGTGGCCCCGGCGCTCGGTCAGGCCTTCGGCGAGGCCGGGGGCCGCGACGAGCTGCTGTTCGGCTTCGCCGAGCACCAGATGGCCACCACCTACCTGGGCACCTCCACCGGGCTGCGGCTGCGGCACGACCAGCCCACCGGCCGGGTCGAGCTCAACGGCAAGAGCCGCGACTTCGGGCGCTCGGTGTGGGCCGGGGTGGGTACCCGCGACTTCTCCGACGTCTCGATCGAGGCGCTGGCCGCCGACGTGCAGCGCAAGATGGCCTGGTCGCAGCGCCGGGTCGAGCTCCCCGCCGGTCGGTACGAGACGTTGCTGCCGCCCTCGGCGGTCAGCGACCTCATGATCTACGCCTACTGGACGATGGAGGCCCGCGACGCCGACGAGGGCCGCAACGTCTACGCCAGGGCCGGGGGTGGCAACCGCACCGGCGAGCGCATCTGCGGCCTGCCGCTGACCCTGCGCAGTGACCCGGCCGAGCCGGGCCTGGAGTGCGCGCCGTTCCAGACCGTGGGCGGGTCGTCGGGGGCGGCGTCGGTGTTCGACAACGGCATGGCCACCCCCGCGGTCGACTGGATCTCCGGCGGCGTGCTGGGCAACCTCATCCGCCCGCGCGCCTGGGCGCTGCAGCAGACCGCACCGGCCACGGCAGCGCTGGACAACCTGGTGCTCGAGCTGCCCGGCGCCACGGCCACCACCGAGGAGATGATCGCCAGCACCGAGCGCGGGCTGCTGCTCACCACGCTCTGGTACATCCGCGAGGTCGACCCGCAGAGCCTGCTGCTCACCGGGCTGACCCGCGACGGCGTCTTCCTGGTGGAGAACGGCGAGGTGACCGGCGCGGTGAACAACTTCCGGTTCAACGAGTCGCCGGTCTCGCTGCTGGGGCGGGCCAACCAGGCCTCGCGCACCGAGCGCACCCTGCCGCGCGAGTGGAACGACTGGTTCACCCGGGCGGCCATGCCGATGCTGCGGGTACCCGACTTCAACATGAGCTCGGTGTCGCCGGCCAGCTGACACGCCTCCCCGGGCCCGGCCGGTCGCCGTCGGGCGCGGGAGGTGCGCCGGTCGGGCCGGTACCCTCGTGGCCGGGCCGTGACTGGCGCACAGGTGGGACACCACCGGGGAGCGGCTCCGTCGTGACCGCCGCGCGCCTGGGCACCCAGCGATCCACGGAGGAGCCCCGATGACCACCCCGTCCCCCGAGAGCACCGCCTTCCAGGCGGCGCTGCAGGTGATCGCCGACGTCGAGCCGGCCGTCGCCGCCGCCATCGGCCAGGAGCTGCACGACCAGCGCGAGAGCCTCAAGCTGATCGCCAGCGAGAACTACGCCTCCCCGGCGACCCTGCTGGCCATGGGCAACTGGTTCAGCGACAAGTACGCCGAGGGCACCCCCGGCCGCCGCTTCTACGCCGCCTGCCAGAACGTCGACACCGTCGAGCGGCTGGCCGCCGACCACGCCCGGGCCCTGTTCGGCGCCGAGTACGCCTACCCCCAGCCGCACTCGGGCATCGACGCCAACCTGGTCGCCTTCTGGGCCATCCTGGCCCACCGGGTCGAGACCCCCGCGCTGGCCGAGGCCGGCGTCAAGAACGTCGACGCCCTCGGCGAGGCCGACTGGGCCGCCCTGCGCCGCGCTCTGGGTGACCAGCGCATGCTCGGCATGAGCCTCGACGCCGGTGGTCACCTCACGCACGGGTTCCGGCCCAACATCAGCGGCAAGATGTTCCACCAGGCAAGCTACGGCACCGACCCCGAGACCGGTCTCATCGACTACGCCGCGCTGCGCAAGCAGGCCAACGAGTTCAAGCCGCTCATCCTGGTGGCCGGGTACTCCGCCTACCCGCGCCGGGTCGACTTCGCCGCCATGCGCGACATCGCCGACGAGGTCGGCGCCACGCTGATGGTCGACATGGCCCACTTCGCCGGTCTGGTCGCCGGCAAGGTGTTCACCGGCGACGAGGACCCGGTGCCCCACGCCCACGTCGTCACCACCACCACCCACAAGTCGCTGCGCGGGCCGCGCGGCGGCATGGTGCTGGCCACCGAGGAGTACGCCCCCTCGATCGACCGCGGCTGCCCGCTGGTGCTCGGCGGCCCGCTGGGCAACGTGATGGCGGCCAAGGCGGTGGCGTTCGCCGAGGCGCGTCGTCCCGAGTTCGCCGACTACGCCCAGCGCATCGTGGACAACTCCCGCGCGCTGGCCGAGGCGCTGCTGCGCCGCGGCGTCACCCTGGTCACCGGGGGCACCGACAACCACCTGGTGCTGGCCGACGTCTCCGGGGCCGGGCTGACCGGCCGCCAGGCCGAGGCCGCGCTGCTGGAGTCGGGCCTGGTGACCAACCGCAACGCCGTCCCCGGCGACCCGAACGGGCCCTGGTACACCTCGGGCGTGCGGCTGGGCACCCCGGCGCTGACCACCCGCGGCCTGGGCACCGCCGAGCTGGCCGAGGTCGGCGACCTGATGGCCGACGTCCTGCAGGCCACGTCGGCCGTCGGTGACTCGAAGGTGAAGTTCACCATCGCCGACGGTGTCGCCGAGCGGGTGCGGGCGCGCGCCGCCGAGATCGTCGACGCCCACCCGCTGTACCCCGGCGTCGAGCTGGTCTGACCCGCTCCTCCTGCGCAGGAGTCCGGCCCCCTCCACCAGATCTGGTGGAGGGGGCCGGAGTTCCGTGCACCCCGCTGATCAACGCTGAGCGGGGGAGTGAGCGGGGGGGTGGGGTGCGGTCCCGGGGTCAGGGGGACCGCGGGTCGGCTGCGGTCAGGCGGCCGACCGCCGGCGGCCGGCCAGCGCCAGCCCGAGGCCACCGGTGAGGGCCAGCAGGCCCAGCCCCAGGGCGTCGGAGACGTCGGCGCCGGTGTAGGCCAGCGTCGACGGGGACGACGACGAGGCGTTCACCGTCGTGCCGTGCCCGCCCGAGCCCGAACCCGTGACGACCGGGGCCACGTGCTGCACCGCGGCGACCGGGTGCTCGGCGGCCGCCGGGTGCTCAGGGGCGGCGGGGTGCACCGGGGTGGCGGGGTGCTCAGGGGTGGTGGGGTGGACCGGGGTGGCGGGGTGCGTGGGCTCGGCCGGCTGGGCCGGGTGCTCCGGGCCACCGGCCGGCGGGCACGCGGTGCCCGAGGACGACGCGCACGCGTTGCCGCCGGTCACGTCGCCGCTGGTGACGGGGCTGACCGAGGCGTCCCCGCCCTTGCCCCCGGGCGAGTTGTTGGTGATGGTGCTGGTCGCGGTCGAGCTGCAGTGGTTGTCGCCCTTCCACGCCAGGCAGATCACGTACGAGGTGACCGGGGCGCCGTGCACCGATCCGCCGTCGCCGCCCTTGCCGCCGGTCGCGGTGCCGTCGTTGTCCACCGCGTGGCCGCGCACGCCGCCCACGGCCCACGTGGAGGCGTCGACCCAGGTGTAGGACCCGTCACCGGAGGAGCTGACCAGCCCCGACCCGACGAGCCACTGCAGGAAGTCCGCAACGTCGACGGACTCCGAGCTGGCGGTGGTGCTGCCCCCGCCGTTGGCCGAGGCGTTGCCCCCCGAGACGTTGCCCGAGGTGATGGGCGAGACGGTCGCGTCACCGCCGTCCCCGCCCGGGGCGTTGTTGGTGATGGTGCTGGTCGCGGTCGAGGTGCAGTGGTTGTCGCCCTTCCAGGCCAGGCAGATGGTGTAGGAGGTGACCGGGGCGCCGTGCACCGATCCACCGTTCCCGCCCTTGCCGCCCGTGGCTGTCCCGCTGTTCTCGACGTCGTGCCCGGTGGCATAGCCCTCCGCGTAGGTCGAGGAGTCCACGGCGGTGACGGCCCCCCCACTGGTGGGGCCCTCAGAGCCGAGCGCGGCGTAGTCGGGCTCCCCACCACCACCGCCGAGGGACTCCGACGTCGCGGTGGTGTCCCCGCCGCCGTGTGCGCTGGCGTTCCCGCCGGTCACGTCACCGGAGGTGACGGGGCTGACCGAGGCGTCGCCGCCGTCGCCGCCGGGGGCGGTGTTGGTGACCGTGCTGGTGGCCGAGGACGACGCGGTCGTGTCCCCGTGCACCGAGCCGGCCAGGACGCCGCTGGTCACCGGGGCGGCGTCGACGGTGCCGCCGGCCCCGCCGTTGCCGCCGGTGGCCTCCCCGTCGTTGTCCACCTCGTGGCCCTCGGCGTAGCCGTAGGCGCCGGTGGAGGTGTCGACCTCGGTGATCGCGGGCCCGCCGACGGACTCGGCGCTGGCTGTGGTGCCGTCGTCGGCCGAGGCGACCGCCGAGCCGAGCAGGAAGATCCCGCCGGCCATGGTGGCAACGGCGAGGCCGTTGCGCACGGTTCGGTTCATGTCTGGTGCTCCTTCGCTGGTGTGCGTCGTTGCGCACGAGCTGGTCGTGCGGAGGGGTGGTGCGGGAGGTGCGGCCGGGAGCCCCCGGTGGGGGCTGCCCGACCCGTCGTGCGGGTGCCGAGCGCTGCTCGGGTCCTGCCGGGGCGGTGCTGCCGCGGCGCAGTGGTGTGGTCCGGGCTGGCCAGGCCAGGACGGCCGTGCGTCGTGGTGTGCCCCCCGCGGGCACGCCGGGACGCCGAGGTCCGCGCGCGGCGACGGGGATCAGTCGGGGCGCGAGCCCGGGTCGTCGTCGGCGTCGACGACGAGGGCCACGGCGGCGAGGTCGCGCGCGGTGGCGGTCCCGGCCCGGAGGGCGGGGAGGTCGGCGGGGAGGACGGCGGCACCGCCGCCGGGTCCGGCGGCCGGCTGCCCGGTGCCGGTGGTGCTCGAACTGCCGCATGGCGCGGGGACGGCGACGGGTGCGTCCTCGGGGCCCGGGGCGGGCGCCGGCGCGGGGTCACCCGGGGCGGGCGGGGCCGGGCTGTCGAGGGGGGCGGTGCCCGGGGTAGCGGGTGCGATGACCTCCCGCTGGACCAGGGCGGCGGTGCCGTGGGTCGGGCGCGGCGTGGTGGCGGTGCCGGGGTGCCCACCGGGTGCGGCGGCCGGGGCCGAGCAGAGGGTCCCGGCGGCCCGGGCCGCGTCGGCCTCGGCGCCCGTCGCCGACGTCGGCGACGGCGTCGGCGCGGTGCCGGCGGCGGTCCCGGAGGTGCTGTTCGGGGCCGCGGTGGGGTCTGCGTCCGGCCCGCCCGCGGGCTCCGTCGCCGACGTGACAGCCGTCCCCGTGGTCGTGGCGGAGGCCGTCCGGGGCGCGCTGCGGTCCGCCGGCGCGGGGTCGGTCGCCGTCCCGTCCTCGGAGTCCGGGCCGGCGGTCCCGGAACCGGTGGTGCGCGCGGGGGCAGCCGTGGTGGACCCCACCGCGGCTCCGGCGGCGGAGCTCGACCCCGCGGTCGGGCCCGGCGCGGTCGTGGACCCGGGCTCGTCGGGCTCCGGGGCGGGGGCCCCGGGGTCGTCGGTGTCGCGGCCGGGGTCGGCGGGCTCCGGGTCGCCCCCCGCAGTCGACGCCACGGTCGTGCTCGAGTGCGTGTCCGACGTCGAGGTCGCCGTCCCCGGGTCCGCGGTGGTGGGGGCGGGTTCGGTGGACGTGCCCCCGTCGGCGAGGGTGGCGACGGGCGCGTCATCCGGTGGGGACGTCTCCTGCGCGGTGACGGTGGTGGCCTCGACCGGCTCGGAGGTCCCGCCGTCGTCGGCCGCGGCCGGGCCGGCGAGGGCCAGCCAGGCCGCGGCGGAGCCCAGCCCGAGTGCGGCGCCGGTCAGCACGCGCCGCGTCCACGACCGCCCGCCGGACGGCGGGCGGCCGTGGTGGAGGAGGACGGCCCGGGGCATGCGGCGAAAGCTAGGGAGGGCCGCGGCCCGGTGACCAGCCTTTCGTGCCGAATGCGTCCCGGATCGGCGTGTCGCCGTCCGGGGATGGACGGACCGTACCGTCCCGATCACCCAGCGTGCGAGACAACCGCGGGCGTGTGACCCACGACACCACGCGTGGTATCACCGACGGGGTGGTCCGGGCGACCGGGAGGTGGACCGCATGGCCATGACGCTGCGGTTGTCGGCGGCGCAGACGGAGGCGCTGCGCGCGCAGGCCCGGGTGGAGGGCGCGTCGATGCAGGACGTCGCCAAACGGGCGGTCGAGGAGTACGTGGTGCGGCATGCCCGGTCCACCCCGCTGGACCTCGTGCTCGACGTCGAGCTGGTGCGCTACGCGGCGGCGATCGACGGGTTGTCGCGGTGGACGGACTGACCCTGGAGGACCTCCTGCAGGTCGCCGTCCGCGTGGTGGGCCCCGACGTCGTGGTCCGCGACCCCGGGCTGCTGGTCGCCGCCGTCGCCCGGGTGTCGGCGGTGAGCGACGGCGTCGACGTCTACCCGGCACCCGTCGAGAAGGCTGCGGCGCTGCTGCAGTCGCTGGCCCTGACCGGCCCGCTGGACAGCGGCAACCGGCCCTTCGCCCTGGCTGCCGCGCTGGCGCTGCTGGGCCTGCTGGGCGAGCCGGCCGGCATCGCGCCGGACGCCGCCGTGGACCTGGTCACCGACATCGTGACCGGCCGCGTCGAGTCGGTGGAGGAGATCGCGGCGGCGCTGCGGGGCTGACGGTGGACGCGGACCGGCGGTCCTGGCTGGCCACGGGACCGGGTGCTGGACGGAGCCCACCGCGGTCGACCACCGGATGTGACAGGTGGTGCGGGTGGGACGGACACGCATGGGGCATGTCCCTGGCGACAAGCAAGCGCGTCGTTACGTTGCGTGTCGACCCGCTCGGTGGTGGCGCCCCTTCCCAGGCGCACGAGCGGCACCGGAGGGTTCCCATGACACCGCGCTCGACCGCCCGTCACTGGGCCAGGGTCGCCGTCCCGGCCGCCGTCACCGGGGTGCTGCTCACCCTCGCCGTCGTCCCGGCCTCGGCCGAGCCGGACACCCCGGCCGAGCCGGCCACCGCCGCCGAGGCCGCGCAGGCGGTCGCGGACACCGCCCGCCAGATCGAGGCGCTCGGCGAGCAGGTCAACGACGCCGAGCTCGCGCTGGCCGGTCTGCAGGCCACGGCGGACGACGCCGGCCGTGCGGCCGACGCGGCCGACGCCCAGGTCGCTGCGCTCCAGCCGCAGGTGCACGCGATCGTGGTCAGCGGGTTCGTCGACGGCGTGCCCTCGGGGCTGGAGACCGTGCTGACCAGCGGCTCGGCCGACGAGATGCTCGCGCGCTGGTCGACGATCAACCAGCTCACGAGCCACACCGACGCGGTGCTCGGCCAGCTCACGGCCGCCCAGCAGGCCGCGGCCGCCGCCCGCGCCACCGCCGACCAGGCCCAGGCCGACGCGACGGCGTCCCTGTCGGCCCTGCAGACCCAGCAGGCCGAGCTGCAGACCCAGCTGGCGGCCTACCAGGCCGACTACGCCCGGCTGGCCGCCCCGCAGCGCGAGGCGGTGACCACCGCCGTGGGGGGCCCCGAGCTGTCCGCCGCCTCGATGGCAGACGCCGCGTCCGCCGCCCCGGCCGCCGCACCGTCCGAGGCGGCGGCCACCGCCATCCAGACCGCGCTCGCCCAGGTCGGCAAGCCCTACGTCGTGGGCGCCGACGGACCCGACGGCTTCGACTGCTCGGGCCTCACCCAGTTCGCCTACGCCGCGGCGGGCATCTCGCTGCCGCACTCCAGCCGGGCACAGAGCGGCCTGGGCGCCCCCGTCTCCCGGGCCGACCTGCAGCCCGGGGACCTGGTCTTCTACTACTCACCGGTCAGCCACGTCGGCCTGTACATCGGCAACGGCCAGATGGTGCACGCCAGCGTCAGCGGGCGCCCGGTCGCGGTCACCAGCGTCGACCAGCGCGGGTACGCGGGCGCCCGTCGCGTCGCCTGACCCGGTCGGAGCGCCCGGCGGGAGGCTCAGCCGCCCTCGCGCATGCCCCAGGGCGAGCCGTACTCGGTGAGCAGGTCGAGGAAGGGCTGGCTGTCGAAGGCCTCCGGGCCCAGGACGCCGGCGCCGCTCCAGGTGCCTGCGGCCACCAGCTCCAGGGCGACCACCGGGTGCACGGCGGTCTGCCACACCACCGCCTGGTGGCCGTACTCACGCATCGACCACTCGTTGTCGACCACGTGGTAGAGGTACACCTGGCGGGGCTGGCCGTCCGTGCCGGTGCCGCTCACCCACAGGCCGGCGCAGGTCTTGCCGGTCATCCGGTCGCCCAGCCGGGCCGGGTCGGGCAGGCAGGCGGCGACGACGTCGCGCGGGGACACCTCGACGCCCTTCACGGTCACCGGGTCGGTGCGGTCCAGGCCGACCTTGTGCAGGGCCTTGAGGACGTCGATGAACTCGGTGCCCAGGCCGTACTTGAAGGTGACCCGCCCGGCGTCCACCCAGCGCGGCATGAGGAGCACCTCCTCGTGCTCGACGTTGACGCACTCCACCGGACCGATGCCGTCGGGGAACTCGAACACCTCGGGCTCGCTGAACGGCGGGGTGGTGAAGAACCCGCGCTCACGCTCGTAGACCACCGGCGGGTTCAGGCACTCCTCGATGGTCGTCCAGATGCTGAACGACGGCGCGAAGTCGTACCCGCTGACCTCCAGGTTCGCCCCGTCGCGCACGCCCAGCTCATCGATGGAGGAGAAGAGGTGGTCGGCGGCGTAGCGGGCGAACACGTCGGAGAGGCCGGGCTCCACGCCCATGCCCACCAGCGCCAGCTGGCCGGCGGCCTCCCACTCGCCGGCCAGCTCGAACTGCTCGTCACCGAGCTTCACGCCGGTCTGCTCGTACGGGTGCTCCGGGTGCGGGCGCGACAACGACATCGCCATGTCCACGTAGGTGACCCCGGCGGCCAGGGCGGCCCGGAACAGCGGCATGACGAACCGCGGGTCGACGGCGTTCATCAGCACGTCGCAGCGGTGGTCGGCCAGCAGCGCCTGCACCGCGTCGGGGTCCCCGGCGTCGACGGCGCCGGCCGACACCACCCGCTCGTCGTCGACCGCGGCGGCGGTGGCCGCGGCCCGGTCGGCGTCGTAGTCGGCGACGACCACGGCCTCGGGGAACGACCGGCGGGCGGCGATCGCGGCGAACGCGCTGCCGACGCCGCCGGCGCCGACCAGGAGGATGCGCATGCTGTCCTTCTCTCGGTGAGGGTGGCCGGAGCCTAGGGGACGACTGCCCGATCCGCGACGGCATCCGTCGCGGTACGAACTCTTAACCGTCGAAACCCTTGTGGATGGCCCGCCGACCTGCGATAACCGTGGCATGACAGCCCTGGAAGAGGCGACGTGAGCGAGTCGACCGCGCAGCCACAGCTCAAGCAGGGGGCGATCGGCTTCGTCGACGCCCTGGTGATCGGGCTGGCCTCCACCTCGCCGGCGTACTCGCTGGCCGCCGTCGTCGGCGCCGTGGTGGCCCTGGTGGGCGTCTACGCCCCCGGGGTCTTCCTGGCCTCCTTCGTGCCCATGCTGCTCATCGCCTCGGCCTTCTACTACCTGAACAAGGCCGACCAGGACTGCGGGACGACGTTCTCCTGGGTCACCCGCGCCATGGGCCCCTGGATGGGGTGGATCGGTGGCTGGGCGATCGCCATGACCGGCGTCCTGGTCATCGGCTCGCTGGCCGACGTCGGCGTCCGGTTCGGGCTGTACGCGCTGCAGCTGGACGCGGTCGCCGAGAACACGTTCGCGGTGCGCACGCTGACGGTGCTGCTCATCCTCGCGATGACGGCGATCTGCGTGCTGGGCACCGAGATCAGCGCCAAGCTGCAGAACGCGCTGATCATCGCGCAGGTCGGGGCGCTGCTGGTGTTCGCCGGCATCGCGCTGGTGGCCGGGCTGCGGGGCAACGGCGCCGACGGCGGCAACCTCACCCCCGAGCTGTCCTGGCTCAACCCCTTCGGGGCCGGTGGCGCGGCGCTCACCGGCGGCCTGCTGCTGGGGGTCTTCATCTACTGGGGCTGGGAGTCCGCGGTCAACCTCACCGAGGAGACCCAGGACGCCGAGTCCACCCCCGGCAAGGCGGCGATCGTCTCGACGGTGGTGCTGCTCATCACCTACCTGGGCTGCACCTTCGCCATCCTGAGCTTCTTCGGCCCGGCCTTCCTCGCCGACCGCTCGGGCGAGGAGGAGACGATCTTCTACACCCTCGCCACCGAGGTCATGGGTCCCTGGGACTGGGTGCTCCTGCTCGCCGTGTCGACCTCGGCGATCGCCTCCACCCAGACCACCATCCTGCCGGCCTCCCGCACCGGGCTGTCCATGGCCCGGCGGCACGCGATGCCGGCCGGGCTGGGCCGCGTGCACCCGCGGTTCCGCACGCCGGACGTCTCCACCTGGACGGTCGCGGTGATCGCCATCGCCTGGTACCTGGTGGTCAACGCGATCAGCGAGAACGCGCTGTTCGACTCCCTCACGGCGCTGTCGCTGCTGATCGCCTTCTACTACTCCCTCACCGGCATCGCCTGCGCGGTGTTCCACCGGCGCCAGCTCACCCGCAGCGCCAAGGACTTCCTGCTCATCGGTGTCGGGCCGGTCATCGGGTCGCTGCTGCTGCTCTGGCTGCTGGTGGAGTCCATCGGCGACCTGGCCGACCCGGCCAACTCCTACAGCGGCGTCTCGTGGTTCGGGGTCGGGCCGCCGCTGGTCATCGGCATCGGCATCTTCCTGGTCGGCGTGGTCTTCATGGTGGTGTGGCGGTTCACCGACGCCCGGTTCTGGGCCGAGAAGGCCACCACGGCCGACCGGTTGCAGGCCGACATCGACGCCGGGCGCACCGCCGGCGCCGTCGAGGACCCCGCCCCGTGACCCCGACCCGCGCAGGAGGGACCGACCGATGAGCATCGTGCTGGGCTACGACGAGTCCCCCGGCGCCCGCCGGGCGCTCGCGCTGGCCGTGGACCTCGCCGGGCGGCTGGACGAGCCGCTGGTCCTCGTGTTCGGCGCCGCGCCGCCCGGGACCGTGGGCGAGGAGTCCGGCGCCCACGCCCGCGCCCTCGCCGAGATCGGCGGGACGGCGGTCGCCCACGCCGTGGAGGCGGCCGACGCGGCCGGGGTGCGCACCGTGGTCGAGGTGCTGCCCGCCAAGCCGGTCGACGCCCTGCTGGACGCCGCCGCCCGGCACGACGCCCGGGTCATCGTGGTGGGCACCTGGGGGGAGACCCCGCTGCGCGGCGCGGTGCTCGGGTCGGTGTCGCACAAGCTGCTGCACCTGTCCGACCGACCGGTGCTCTGCGTCCCCGCGGAGCGGGAGTAGCGCGCTGCCGCCCCCGCGCAGCATCGATCAGGGCCCCTGGTCGAGATCCGTCCTCCGCCACGAGATCTGGTGGCCGAGGACGGACCCCGGTGGAGGAGGAGGCCCTACAGGCGGGCCCAGGCCTCGGTCAGGACGCTGCGCAGGGTCTGCTCGATGAGGTCGAACTCGGCCTGGCCGGCGGTCAGCGGCGGGGCGAGCTGGACGACGGGGTCGCCGCGGTCGTCGGCGCGGCAGTACAGCCCCGCGTCGAACAGGGCCCCGGACAGGAAGCCGCGCAGCAGCCGCTCGCTCTCGACGTCGTCGAAGGTCTCCTTGGTGGCCTTGTCCTTGACCAGCTCGATGCCGTAGAAGAACCCGTCGCCACGGACGTCACCCACGATGGGCAGGTCGTGCAGCTTCTCCAGGGTGCGGCGGAAGTCGTGCTCGGTATCCAGCACGTGCTGGTTGAGGCCCTCGCGCTCGAAGACGTCCAGGTTGGCCAGGCCGACGGCGGCCGACACGGGGTGCCCGCCGAAGGTGTAGCCGTGCGGGAAGGTGACGCCGGGACGCAGGAAGGGCTCCATCACCTTGTCGCTGGCGATCATCGCGCCGATGGGTGAGTAGCCCGACGTCATGCCCTTGGCGCAGGTGATCATGTCGGGCACGTAGCCGAACTTCTCGCAGGCGAACGTGGTGCCCAGCCGGCCGAAGGCGCAGATGACCTCGTCGGACACCAGCAGCACGTCGTGCCGGTCGCAGATCTCGCGCACCCGGTCGAAGTAGCCGGGCGGGGGCGGGAAGCAGCCGCCGGCGTTCTGCACCGGCTCCAGGAAGACCGCGGCCACCGTGTCCGGGCCCTCGAACAGGATGGCCTGCTCGATCTGGTCGGCGGCCCACTGGCCGAAGGCCTTCGGGTCGTCGCCGAAGTACGGCGCCCGGTAGATGTTGGTGTTGGGCGCGCGGAACGCACCGGGCACCAGCGGCTCGAAGTCCTGCTTGAGCGCCGGCAGCCCGGTGATCGACAGCGCCCCCTGGGTGGTGCCGTGGTAGGCGATGGCCCGGCTGATCACCTTGTGCTTGGCCGGCTTGCCGATCAGCTTGAAGTACTGCTTGGCCGCCTTCCACGCGGTCTCGACGGCCTCGCCGCCGCCGGTGGTGAAGAAGACCCGGTTGAGGTCGCCCGGTGCCGCGGCGGCCAGCCGCTGCGACAGCTCGATGGCCGAGGGGTGGGCGTAGGACCAGATCGGGAAGAACGCCAGCTGCTCGGCCTGCTTCGCCGCGGCCTGGGCGAGCTCGCGCCGGCCGTGCCCGGCCTGGACGACGAACAGCCCGGCCAGCCCGTCGAGGTACCTGCGGCCGCGGTCGTCCCAGATGTAGCAGCCTTCGCCCTTCACGATGACCGGCGGCGCCTGCTGGGCGTACCCGCCCATCCGGGAGAAGTGCAGCCAGAGGTTGTCGACGTCGGCCGGGCCGTAGTGCCCGGGCTCGGTGACCGGCTGCTCGGTGGTGGTCATGGCGGTACCCCCTGCGACTGCGGATTCCGTCGTCCGGCGACGGTTCGACATCGGGGAGCGTAGCCAGAGGGCGTAGCAGAAAGCGAGACCGTCGCGTCAGCGACGGTCACCGGCGGCGAGCCGCCGCACCAGGTCGGCGATGGCGGCCGCTCGCCCGGTCGCCGTGCGCTTGGTGTGCACCCAGTGCAGCACGGCGTACCGGCCCGACGCGTCGAGTGCGTCGAAGGCCGCCCGGGCGGTGGGGGTGGCCGACAACGCCGCCAGCAGGTCCTCGGGCACCGGCATGCTCGCCGACCCGGGGTAGGCGGCCGCCCACCGGCCGTCGGCCTGCGCGGCCTCGACCTGGGCCAGGCCGGCCGGGCGCATCCGGCCGTCGGCGACCAGTCGGGCGACGGTGGCCACGTTCTTGGCCGACCAGATGCTGCGTGGCCGGCGGGGGGTGACCCGCACGGTGTAGCTCTCGTCGTCGAGCCGGTTGGCCCGGCCGTCGATCCAGCCGTGGCAGAGCAGCCCCTCGACCAGCTGCTCCCAGGTGACCGACGGGAACCCGGCCCCCTTCTTGGCCAGCCGCACGTAGAGACCCGGTGCCGTCGCGCCGTGCTCGGCCAACCAGGCGTCGAGCTCCGCGCCGTCGGCGAAGGACCGCACCTCGAACTCCCGTTCCACCACGACACCCTCCCAGCGTTTCGGAACCACCTCGGGCGGTCAGGGGGTGTGGGTGACGCGACGACCCCCTGGCCCGGAGCAACTGTGGCTGGTGCGGCACGGGGAGAGCCAGGGCAACGTGGCTGACGCCCGCGCGCACGAGCTCGGCGTCGAACGGCTCGACCTCGACGTCCGCGACCCCGACGTGCCCTTGTCGACCACCGGTGAGCGGCAGGCCGACGCCCTGGGCCGCCACCTGGCGGGCCTGCCGGAGCGGCCGACCGCCGTGCTGGCCTCGCCGTACACCCGGGCCGCCGACACCGCCCGCCGCGCGGCGGCACCCCTGGACCTCCCGGTGCGGTTCGACGAGCGGCTGCGCGAGCGCGACTTCGGCGCGTTCGACGGCATGACCGCACACGGCATCCGGGAGCGCTACCCCGAGGAGGCCGAGCGGCGTCAGCTGCTGGGCAAGTTCTGGTACCGGCCGCCGGGTGGGGAGAGCTGGGCCGACGTCGCCCTGCGGGTGCGCAGCGTGCTGGCCACCGAGGCGCTGCGGCACGACGGCGAGCGGCTGCTCGTGGTCAGCCACCAGGCCGTGGTCATGGTCCTCCGCTACGTGCTCGAGGAGCTGGGCGAGCAGGAGCTGCTCGAGGTCGACCGCCGCGAGCAGGTCGCCAACGCCTCCCTCACCCGCTACCGCGCCGCCGGCGCGGGGTGGGAGCTGCAGGAGTTCAACGCCGTCGAGCACCTGGCGGACGTCGCCGTCACCGAGGAGCCCGATGTCGCGCACCCCTGACCTCGTCACCCCGCAGCTGCTCCGCGGCTGGCGCCTGCCCGAACCCGCCGGCGGCAAGGACGCCCGCGGGTCGGTGCTCGTGGTCGGCGGGAGCACCGAGACCCTGGGGGCGGTGCTGCTCGCCGCGGAGGCCGCGCTGCGGTCGGGGGCGGGCAAGCTGCAGGTCGCCGTCCCGCGGAGCCTGGCGCCGGTGACCTCGTCCGCCCTGCCCGAGGCCCTGGTCCGCGGCCTGGCCGAGACCGAGGCGGGCGCGGTGCGGGCCGACGCGGCCGACCGGGTGCTCGACCTGGCGCAGAGCGCGGCCGCCGTGCTCGTCGGCCCGGGCATGGTCGACGAGGCGCAGACCCGCGAGCTGGTGGAGCGCCTGCTGCCCGAGCTGCACGGCCCGCTCGCCCTCGACGCGCTCGGCCTGGCCGCCGTCACGGCCGACCCCGCCTGCCTGCACCACCTGGACGGGCGCGTGGTGCTGACGCCCAACCCGACGGAGCTGGCGTTCGGCCTGCACGTCGACGACGTCGAGGACGCCGCGGCCGGAGCGCTCGAGATGGCCGACCGGTCGCAGGCGGTGGTGGCCCTCGGCGGGGCGACCAGCTGGGTGGCCGCCCCCGACGGCCGCCTCTGGCGCGACGAGAGCGGCGGTGCCGGCCTGGGGGTCTCCGGCTCCGGTGACGTGCGCGCCGGCGTCGTCGCCGGGCTGCTCGCCCGCGGGGCGGAGCCGGCCCAGGCCGCGGTGTGGGCTGCCCACCTGCACGGCCGCGCGGGGGAGCGGCTGGCCGCGCAGGTCGGGCGACTCGGTTTCCTGGCCCGCGAGCTCCCGCCCGAGCTCCCCCGGGTGCTCAGCGAGGTGGACCTGTAGGTCTTGTGCCCGTCGTGGTCACTCCATAAGCTGCTGCTTATGATTGCTGACCCCGTCGCCACCGCTGGTCTCGTGGTCCGGGAGGTGCGCACCGGCTCCCGGGACGGCGCCACCACCCGGCTGGTCGTCGCCCGGCGCCGCTACCGCACCGACCGCGCCGACCTCTGGCAGGCCGTGACCGACCCGGAGCGCATCCCGCGGTGGTTCCTGCCGGTCACCGGCGACCTGCGCGAGGGTGGCCGCTACCAGCTGCAGGGCAACGCCGGCGGCGTCGTCGAGCGCTGCAGCGCCCCCGAGTCCTTCGCCGTCACCTGGGAGATGGGCCCGATGGTCTCCTGGCTGACCGTCTCCCTCGCCGAGGCCGACGGCGGCACTGACCTCGAGCTGGTGCACGAGGCGCCGCTGGACCCGCAGATGTGGGACACCTACGGCCCGGGTGCGGTCGGGGTCGGCTGGGACCTCGGGCTCATGGGGCTCGGGCTGCACGTCGACACCGGCTCACCCGTGGACCCCGAGGAGGGCCTGGCCTTCGCCACCACCCCCGAGGGGCGCGCCTTCGTCGGCGCCAGCGCGCAGGGGTGGGCCGACGCCGCGGCCGCGGACGGCGACGACCCCGCCGCGGCCGGGGCCGCCGCCGCGCAGACCACGGCGTTCTACACCGGCACGACCACCGGCTGAGTGACGACCGACCCCTTCGACGCCCTCGGTGACCCCACCCGCCGGCGGATCCTGGAGCTGCTGGCCGGCACCGAGCGCACCGTCGGGGAGCTGGTCGCCGCGCTGGGGCGCATCTCCCAGCCCGCGGTCTCCCAGCACCTGGCCGTGCTGCGGGACGCCGGGTTGGTGCGGGTGCGCGCCGAGGGCACCCGGCGGTTCCACGCGGTGGACGACGCGGCGGTGGCGGCCGCCCGCGCCTGGCTCGCCCGGCTGACCGACCCCTTCGACCAGCCGCTGGACGCGCTCGCCACGGAGGTCGCGCGCGGCCGGCGGGCGCGGGCACGGGGTACCTCGGTTCAGTCCCCCGACGCGGCGCGGCGGGCGCGGTAGGCGGCGGCGTGGGTGCGGTTGGCGCAGCTGGTGTCGCAGAACCGGCGTGAGCGGTTCTTGGTGAGGTCCACCAGTGCGGCGCCGCACCCCTCGGCCTCGCAGCGCCCCAGCCGGTCCAGCTCCTCAGCGCGCACGAGGTCGGCGACCGCCATCGCGGCCTCGACCGCCATGCGGTGGGCCAGCGGCGCGTGCGGCTCGGTGGCGTGCACGTGCCACCCCCAGTCGTCGTGCCGCACCAGCTGGGGCTGGGCGTCGCCGTCGCGCAGCAACCGGTTCACGACCGCGACCACGGCGTCGGTGTCGTCGTCCCACATCTCGCCCAACCGGGCGCGCAACCGGTGCACGGCGGCGAGCTCGGCCGCGTCGCCGGCGCGGTCGCCCGTGAAGCCCCACCGGTCGAGGAACCCGGCGAGCGCGGCGGGGTCGGGCAACAGCTCGGTGCCGGTCCCCGACCCGCTGGCGGTGTTGACCAGTGCGGCGGCGGCCTGCAGCCCGACCTCGGTGTCATGGGCGAAGTGCATGTTGCTCCTGACGCCTGCTACGGTCCACCACGTCAGGAGTATACGACTCAACGGTCCTGACCTCATGCGTGGAGGACGTCGTGCTGGATCGTCGGACCGGGCTCACCGGACTGCTGCTCGCCCTGGCCTCCGCCGCCGCCTTCGGCACCTCGGGCGTCTTCGCCTCGAGCCTGCTGGACGCCGGCTGGAGCGCCGCGGCCGCCGTCACGGTGCGGGTCGGGCTCGCCGCCGTCGTCCTCACCGTGCCGGCCCTGCTGCAGCTGCGCGGCCGGTGGTCGCTGCTGCGGGCCAACGTGGGCTCGGTGCTGGCCTTCGGCCTGCTCGCCGTCGCCGGCTGCCAGCTCGCCTACTTCCTGGCCATCGGGCGGCTGTCGGTCGGCGTCGCGCTGCTGCTGGAGTACTCCGGCGTCGTCCTGGTGGTGCTGTGGATGTGGGTCCGGCACGCCCAGCGCCCCGGCCGCACGACCACGATCGGGGTCGGGGTGGCCGTGGTCGGCCTCGTGCTGGTGCTCGACGTGCTCAGCGGAGCCGAGCTCGACCTGGTGGGCGTGTGCTGGGGCCTGCTGGCCGCGGTCGGGCTCGCCGTGTACTTCGTGGTCTCCGGGCGCACCGACGGCGCCCTGCCGCCGTTGGTCAGCGCCTGGGGCGGCCTGGGCGCCGGCGCTCTGGCCCTCGGGGTGGCCGCGGCGGTGGGCGTGGTGCCGTGGCGCACCACAGCCGCGGACGTCGACCTCGCCGGCGTGCGCGTGGGCTGGCTGGTGCCGGTGCTGGGCCTCGCACTCGTGGCCGCCGCGTTCGCCTACGCCAGCGGGGTCGCCGCGATCCGCCGACTGGGGTCGCGCACCAGCTCGTTCGTCGGGCTCACCGAGGTGCTCTTCGCGGTGCTCTTCGCCTGGTTGCTGCTCGGCCAGCAGCCCGGCGCCGTGCAGCTGGTCGGCGGTGCCGTCGTGCTGGCCGGCATCGTGCTGGTGCGACTGGGGGAGGCCGCCGTCCCGGCGGCCGCGGTCGAGCCGGTGCCCACGTCGCCGGCGCCGACCCGCGGATGAGGGGCCGACCGGTCCGCTCGGTGGTTCGCGGCGCGTTCGGGCTGGTCGGGGGCCTATCGTGGAGCGATGACCGCTGAACGCGAGACCGTCGACGCAGCCGTCCGGGCGATCCGGGTGGCCGACGCGGAGCGTCAGGCCGCCCAGTCCGCCGCCCGCGAGGCCCAGCGGCGCTGGGAGGCGGCCCTGGTCGACGCCGTCGAGGCCGGGCACGCCCCCTCCGCCGTCGCGCGCGAGGCCGGCGTGACCCGCAACCGGGTGTCTCAGCTGGTGTCCGCCCGCCGGGCGGCCGCCCAGGCCGACCGCGCGCCGCGCACCCCGCGCATCGTGCCCAGTCCCTTCCACTGACATCCCCGGGTGCGTAAGCGGCGTTTAACATTGGTCGGGCAGGGCTAGACCAGACGACGTCACCGCCGACGAGGAGGCCACCGTGCCCGACAACCTGCGTGGTTCCCGGATGGGGGCCACGAGCCTGGAGACCGTCCGTGGTGCGGTCTTCGCCGAGTCCGCCGTGCACGTGTACGTGTGCGAGCAGGGCCACGACGTCCCGGTGACCTTCGCCGCCGACGCCGTGCCGCCGGCCACCTGGACCTGCCCGCGGCACGGCAGCCCGGCCGCCCTGGTGGTCACCCCCGACACCCCGGTCGCCCCGCCCGCCGACGAGGGCGACGCGCCGCGCGGCCGGACCCGCAAGACCGGCCCGCCCCGGGTCAGCAAGACCCCGTGGGAGATGCTGCTGGAGCGGCGCGAGATCGCCGACCTCGACGAGCTGCTGGCCGAGCGGCTCGAGGTGCTCAAGGCCCGCCGCACCCGGGCCTGACGGTGGTGCGGTAGGCAGGTGCGCATGACTGCACCGCTGATCGCCGCCCTCGGGGACCGGGTTCCCGCCGTCGACCCCGCCGCCTTCGTGGCCCCGTCCGCCGTCGTGGTGGGCGACGTGACCCTGGGGCCCCGGGCGTCGGTCTGGTACGGCGCGGTGGTGCGTGCCGACGCCGAGTCCATCACCATCGGCGCCGACTCCAACGTGCAGGACGGCTCGACGCTGCACAGCGACCCCGGGTTCCCACTCGTGCTCGGTGACCGGGTCACGGTGGGCCACCGCGTGGTGCTGCACGGCGCCCGGGTGGACGACGACGTCCTGGTGGGCATGGGCGCGGTGGTGATGAACGGTGCGCACATCGGGTCGGGATCGATCGTCGCCGCCGGCGCGGTGGTCACCGAGAACGCCGTGGTGCCACCGGGCTCGCTGGTCGCCGGGGTGCCCGCGAAGGTCGTGAAGGACCTCGGGGACGCCGCGGTCGAGCGCATCCGGGCCAACGCCGTCAGCTACACCGACCGCCTCGACCAGCACCGCGCCCTCAGCTCGGTCGATTCTGAGCGTGTCTGACGAGCAGTCACCACGCTCGATGCGGAGATGACTTGCCAACCACGTCAATCGAACATATGTTCGTAAGCATCTCACGTTCGATGCTGGAGCCGGCTCAACAGTGAGAGTCCTGTTGCCGAGAACTGACTAGCCTGGAGCTACATGCGGCCTGACTGCGATTGCTCGTCCTGGCCTTGGACAGCTCGGGAGGGGGACCGTTGAGTACTCGCGTCAACGTTGCCCCATCCATGCTCACCTGGGCCCGAGAGCGGTCTCGACTGGATGCCGACGTGCTCGAGAAGGCGTTCCCAAAACTGGGGGACTGGGAGGCCGGGGACAAGCTGCCAACGTTCAAGCAGCTCGAGAGCTTTGCCTCTCGCACCCACACGCCCATTGGATACTTCTTCCTGCAGGAGCCGCCGGACGAGCCGCTTCCGGTACCTGACTTCCGCACGATCCGCGATGAGGCCGTAGGTCGGCCGAGTCCCGACCTGCTTGAGTCCATTTACCAGTCCGAGCAGCGTCAAGACTGGTATCGGAACTATTTGGCAGTCAACGAGGTCAACCCGCCGGCGTTCCTCGGGTCGGCAAGTCTTCAAGCGTCGCCAGGCAAGGTTGCTTCGCAGATGCGAGAGCACTTGGGCTTCGATCTCGAGCAACGCGCAACTTTTCCGACCTGGACCGACGCCCTGCGAGGGCTTATCGAAGCTGCGGAGCGAGTTGGAGTGCTCGTCGTCGTGACGGGCATCGTGGGTTCCAACACTCACAGAAAGTTGGATCCTCAGGAGTTTCGCGGTTTTGCGCTGGCTGACACCTTGGCGCCGCTTGTCTTCGTGAACGGGGCGGACACCAAGGCTGCTCAGATCTTCACCCTCGCCCACGAACTAGCTCATCTCTGGGCTGGCCAGTCCGCCGTATCCACCCCAGAACTCGATGCGCCTGCTGTCAACCCATCCGAGCGCTGGTGCAATGAGGTCGCAGCCGAGTTTCTCGTTCCCCTCGAGTCCCTCCCGGACCATCTGAGTGGGCCCACTATGGCTGGCGATCTGGACCGGTTGGCTCGTAGGTACAAGGTCAGCACCTTGGTGGTGCTACGCCGTCTATTCGATCGTGGACTCATTGCTGGAGACTGGGGCACTTATCGCGCGCACTACAGGGAGGAGTTGGCGCGTGTCCTGGCGAGGGCTGAGCGTCGTGAGGACGAGGGTGGAGGCAACTTCTACTACACCCAGCCATATCGAGTAAGCCGCCGTTTTGCGCAGGCTGTTATCTCGCAGACGCTCGAGGGTGGGACTCTCTACCGAGACGCTTACCGCCTGCTGGGTATCCGTAGGCATGAGACGTTCGTGAAGTTCGGCGAGCACTTGGGCGTCACGTGACCTACCTGCTCGACGCCAACATCTTCATCGAGGCGAAGAACGCCCACTACGGCATGGACTTTGCGCCAGGCTTCTGGCAATGGATTGAGCGATCGCATGAAGCAGGCGTCGTGTACTCGGTTGCGAAGATCGCTGACGAACTCGCTGTGCACCAAGATGAGCTGTCGGCGTGGGCCGCGACCTTGCCTGAAAGCTTCTTCTTGGACGTGGACGCGAGCACATTCCCGAGCTTGCAGCAGGCGGCCCAGTGGGCGAAAGCGCAGCCGCGCTTCACCTCTGCTGCTCAGGCGGAGTTCCTGGCTTCCGGCGATCTGTACCTCGTTGCGCAGGCGCACGCTCATGGGTTTACCGTCGTCACCCGGGAAACCCCAGACCCCTTCGTCAAGAAGCGCATCAAGATCCCTGACGTTTGCAATGGCCTTGGGGTGAGTTACACGACCCCCTGGCAGCTCCTCCGCGTCCTCAACGCTCGATTTGTCCTGCCGTAGGCGAAGCCTTGACCCAATGGGCTAGCCTCGAACTTTCGTGATCTTGTCCCGTGTGTTTGTCGTCGGGGTTCTGGCCCCGCGTGGGCGTGAGGATCGCATCGGGGTGTGACGGTTCGCCCGATGTCGTTCGGGTGGGCGCCGGGTCCAC